>CAZCZH010000320.1:0-1547 GCA_964502985.1 uncultured Gemmatimonadales bacterium | reverse complement strand
TCGGTCTGGGTCATGCGGCCGATCCGGATCGTGCCGCCGCGGAAGCGCAGGAAGGCCCGCCCGCCCCGCCGAGCGGCGGGGGGCGGAGAACCGAGGACGAGACGCAGCCCGCGCTCCTCGACGCGAACGGCCGTCACCCGGCCGCCGACGCGGGGCGGTGGCAGCGCGAGCTCCGGATCCAGGAGCAGGTCGTCGCCGTCGGCTTCGACGCCGCGCTTCGGCGAGGGGGCCGAGGAACGATCCGGCGTCCCCCCCGAACAGGTGCAGGAGCCCCCCCACGGGGACGTCGAAGGCCTGGATCGAGGTCGTCCGGATTCGGATCCGACCGTCGGGATTCGGCTCCGGTCGGCCCTCGATCTCGAACGGTACGCCGAGCGGATGGCCGAGCGTCCCCTTCAGCTCGACCTCGTCCCGCTCGTCGGCGTCCTCCTCGCGCCCCAGCCGCGCGTGCCCGATCGGGGCGCCGTTCAGCGTGTATTCGTCGAGGACCCGCGACAGGTCGTCGTACGTGACCCAGATCTCGGCGCCTCGGACGGCGATTCGATAGGACGTCTGGTCGTCCAGCGTGACGGCTCGGCCGGGACGCAGCGGCTCGGCCCGGCCGACCAGGCGCTCCACGTGGAGGACGGCGTCGCCGACCAGGTGCAGGTCGACGTCGCGGATCTCGACGATCGTCGAGTCGCTCCCGGAGACCTCCCCGGACCGGGACTCGGCGCGGCGCTCGGCAGAGGGCCCGGGGCCCCCGCCGCCACAGGCGAGGAGCGCGACCAGCGCGAGCGCCGCGGCGAGCCGGCGCGGATCACTCTTCCGCGGCGTGCTCGTCTCCCGGCGGAGGACCTTCGGCCGGCGTGAAGCGGCGCGCCAGACCCTCGAGCTCTTCGCTCATCCGGCGCAGGCCGTCGGCCGTGGCGCGGCGCGCCCGCCCGGCGACGTCGCCGACGTCGGTCCCCCGCGCCCGCCGGGCGGCCCGCTCGACCTCCTCGGCGAACGCCTTCGCGCCGGCCTTGAGCTCGGCCTGCGCCCGCCGGCGCTCGTCGCTGTTCCAGGCCGCTGACAGCACCTCGCCGAGCTGGTGGCCGAGGCGCTTGAGCTCGGGAATGACCTCGGGGCCCTCGCCGGCCCCGCCCGCGCGGGTCTCCTCTTCTTTCATCGGTACACCTCCGATCCGCCTTCGACGAACTCCTCGGCCTTCTCGGCCATGCCGGCCTCCAGCGCGGCGTCCTCCGCGAGCCCCTTCGCGCGCGCGTAGTCGCGCACGTCCTGGGTGATCTTCATCGAGCAGAACTTCGGCCCGCACATCGAGCAGAAGTGGGCCACCTTGGCGCCCTCGGCGGGCAGCGTCTCGTCGTGGTACGCCTCGGCGCGCTCCGGATCGAGGCCGAGGGCGAACTGGTCCCGCCAGCGGAACTCGAACCGGGCCTTGGACAGGGCGTCGTCCCGGATCTGGGCGCCGGGGTGGCCCTTGGCCAGGTCGGCGGCGTGGGCCGCGACGCGGTACGCGATCACGCCCTCGCGGACGTCGTCCCGGTCGGGCAGGCCGAGGTGCT
>CAZCZH010000319.1:0-1633 GCA_964502985.1 uncultured Gemmatimonadales bacterium | reverse complement strand
AGCGCGCCGGCGAGATGCTCGCGGCCGCGCTCGCGTCCTTCGAGCGGATCGGCATGCCGCTCCACGCGGCGATGACGGCGGCGGTGCTGCGCGAACGCGCCTGAGGAGCGCGCTCAGGGAAGCGTCACGTACCCGTGGCGCGCCTTCCAGAGGAAGTACTTCTCGAAGGCGAGCTTCATCGCGTGCGCCTGCGGGCCCGGGATCAGCATGCCGTGCTTGCGGGGCGGGAGCATCTTGTCGGCGAGGATGATCACGCCGTTGTTGCCGGCGTCCATCACGCACACCGCGGGGATGTCGCCGAACGCCTCCTGCTCCACCGGCTGCTCGCCCCGGATCTGCGCAGCGACGTTCTTGGCGGCGACATGGGCCATCCGCTCGGTCGGGAACCCCGTCTTCGGGATGCCCACCGGGGTCGGCGTCTGCCACGGGACGGCCACCGCGGCCGCGATCCCGACGGCGTACACGTTGTCGTATCCCTCCGACTGGTAGGTGTCGCGGACCTTGACGTAGCCCTTGTCGTCGGCGATGCCGTCGGCCTGGCGGACGACCTCCTGGCCGAGGAACGGCGGGACGATCATGGAGTAGGCGAACTCGAGCTTCGTCCCGTCGGTGAGGACCACCCTTCCCTCGTCGACGTGGTCGAGCGCGGCGTCGACCTTCGCGTCGATGTGCTCCTTCTTCAGGAACATCCCGAGGAGCTGCTCGCCGTGCGGCAACCCGCCGATCCCGAAGTGGCCGAGGAACGGCTCGGACGTCACGTACGTGAGCTTGACCTGCTTCTTGAGGCCCGCCTTGCGGAGCTGGTGCGACACGTTGAACAGGTATTCGTACGCGGCGCCGAAGCACCCCGCGCCCTGGGACGCGCCGATCACGATGTCGCCCGGCTCGTCGAGGAAGCGGCGCCAGCCCTCGCCGGCGTGGACGGCGTCCTCCAGGGTCGTGATCGTGTAGGCGTTGCCCCCCGGGCCGAGGCCGGGTACGACGTCGAAGTTGTTGCGGTAGCCGGTCGCGATCACCAGGTAGTCGTAGTCGTAGCGACCGCGCGACGTCTCGACCGCCTGGCCCGCGAGGTCGATGCGTGTCGCCTCGCCGTGGACGAACTCCACCCCGTGGGTGTCGAAGGTGGGCGCGAGCGGGAACGTGATGTCGGCGGGGGTCCGCTTGCCAAAGGGCAGCCAGATCAACGACGGGTTGAACAGGAAGCGGTCCGACGCGGAGACGACGGTCACGTCCACGTCGCCGTGCAGCTCGTGGTGCACCGCCAGCGCGGCCGTCAGCCCGCCGAAGTTTCCGCCCAGGACCAGGACCTTCTTGCGCGACATGCGCCGACCTCCGGTGATCCGGGCCCCTCGTCGGGCGCCTCCGGACAAGCTCCCGTCAGGGTGCCCCGGCCACGGGCCGGCGACCAGGGTCCAATGCCCCCCCTCGCCCCGGGTCCTCCGAACTCAATTTCGTGCCCCCAGGGGCCCGCCGGCCGCCGGTCAGAGGTCGAGCTCCTCGGCCTCCTCCTCCTCGTCCGCGGCGGTTCCACCGGACCGGGGCAGCGACGCGAAGACCGCCGGTGGCTCGCGCCACGGGGACGGCGGGTGTCCCGCCCGCGCGTCCCGGATCGCGCGCCAGACGCGCTCGGGGG
>CAZCZH010000318.1:0-1713 GCA_964502985.1 uncultured Gemmatimonadales bacterium | reverse complement strand
GCGTGGAGCTCTGCGACGCTCGCGGGGGTGGCGTCGTCGTCGACGGCCAGGCCCGCGGACTCGGCGCGCCGCAGGTGCCGGCGCACGTGGCTCGAGGCCAGCGGGAAGCTGCCGGCATCGTCGACGGCGCGGTCCAGGTCCAGCACCAGGCACTGGTTCTCCAGCACGTAGTCGGGCCGGAGCGAGCGCTCGTATCGCTCGCGGTCCGGCCAGAACGGGTTGCTGATGACGCTGGCGGTCACGCACGCGCGCTCCTCCGCCAGGCGGACGTAGGCGTCGAGGAGCGCCTCGTACACGCGCTCGGCGGCGGCCTCGGGGTGGCAGGCGACGCCGCCCAGCGGACCGGCCTGGGGGACCGAGCAGAGGACCGCGCCCTGCGGCCCCTCGAAGCGGAAGGCGGGGAGCACGCCCACGAGCCGGCCGGCCTCCCGGCAGCCGAGGGTCAGGGGCTCGTCGGCGCCCGCGCCGACGATCACGTCGCGCCACGCCGGCGTCTGCTGGGCGACGCTCGTGGGGCAGGCGTCGAAGAACGCGTCCTGCTCGGCGTCGTCGTCGGGCGCGAGCGCGACGACGTCGAGTCGGCTCGTCACCGCGGCGAACCGAGGGGGATCCGCTCGCCCTCCCGGCGGATCGAGCGCTGCGCGGCCTCCAGCACGCGCACCACCGCGAGCCCGGCCCGGCCGTCGGTCCCGCTGGGCACGCCGGTCTCGACCGCGTCGAGGAAGGTCCGGCAGGCGCGCTCGAGGGGCTCGGTCTTGTCGATGTAGGGCGCGAACATGTCGCCCATGCGGTAGTCCACGAGCGCCCGGACGCGGCTGGCCGGGTCGCTCTGGAAGGTCACGCCCTTGTCGTAGATGCGGAGCTTCTCGCTGGGCTCGAGATCGTCGTACACGATCATGCGCTTCGAGCCGCCGATCAGGGTGGAGCGCACCTTGACGGGGGCCAGCCAGTTGACGTGCACGTGGGCGAGGACGCCGTTCTCGTACTCCACGGTGAGGTAGGCCTGGCTCTCGAGCTCGCCCAGGTGGGCGCGTCCGATGGCCGAAACCATCGTGGGGCGGCTGTCGATCAGGAAGCCCAGGATCGAGACGTCGTGGGGCGCGAGGTCCCACACGACGTTCACGTCCGACTGGAAGAGACCGAGGTTCACCCGCACGCAGTCGATGTAGAGCATGTCGCCCAGCTCGCCGCTGTCGACGATCTGGCGGATGCGCTGGACGGCGCCGGTGTACACGAAGGTGTGGTCGACGTGGAGGGTCAGGCCCTTGCTCTCCGCCAGCTTCACGAGCTTCTCGGACGACTCGACGGAATCGGTCAGGGGCTTCTCGATCATCACGTGCTTGCCGGCTTCGAGGGCCGCGCTCGCCAGCGGGAAGTGCTCGGCCACCGGCGTGCAGATCGCCACGGCGTCGACGGAGGGGTCGTCGAGCAGCGCCCGGGCGTCGGCGTAGGTGCGGGCCGCCGGGTAGCGCCGCGAGATGCCGTCGAGGCGCGCGGGGTCCCGGTCGCAGAGCGCGCGCAGGTCCGAGCGCTCGATGGAGCTGAAGTTGCGGACCACGTTCGGTCCCCAGTAGCCGCAGCCGATGACGCCGATCCCGATCATTTCCGGTTCATCACGCGATCGATGGCCTTCTCGAAGCCGTGGTCCCATTCCATGTGCTGCCAGTCCATGCAGTTGCGGCACATGCCGATGTCGCCCCATCGCCCGGTGCG
>CAZCZH010000317.1:0-1718 GCA_964502985.1 uncultured Gemmatimonadales bacterium | reverse complement strand
AGCGCCGTGCGGCCCATCAGAGCGAGACCTCCTGCATCAGTCGGATCTGGCTCGCGACCATGTCGATGGCGATCTCGTTGTAGCCTCCCTCGGGAATGATGACGTCGGCCCATCGTTTGGAGGGTTCGACGAACTCCTCGTGCATCGGGCGCACGGTCTGCACGTATTGCTCGGTGACTGAATCCAGCGTCCGGCCACGCTCCCGGATGTCGCGCATGATCCGCCGCAGCAGACGGATGTCGGCCGGCGTGTCGACGAAGATCTTGATGTCCAGCAGCAGCCTCAGCTCGGGGTAGTGGAACAGGAGGATCCCCTCCGCGATCACGACGTCGCGCGGAACCAGGCGACGCGTCTCCGATGTCCTGGAGTGGGTCGTGAAATCGTAGACCGGCTGCTCGACCGGCTGACCCGCTTTCAACCGCGCCACATGGCCGGCGAACAGTTCGTGCTCGATCGAATCCGGATGATCGAAATTGCGCAGGTCGCGCTGCGGGGGCGCGAGATCGGACAGGTCCCGATAGTACGCGTCCTGTTGGACGACCGTCACCGCGTCCAGGGCCAGGCGCCGAACGACGTTTTCCGCGACCGTCGTCTTGCCCGAGCCGGTGCCTCCCGCGATCCCGATGACGAGTCGCTTCACAGGGACCGCGGGGCGAACGGGGGATCCAGCGCCTGCATCGGAGGCGGAAGTCTACGGAACGACCGGCCCCGCAGCAACTTCCGCGGCCGGAATCAGGCCGGGGCGATCTCCAGCCGGGCGCGGAAGTACGCGATCGTGCGCTCGAGGCCCTGCGTCAGGGGGACGGCCGGCTCCCAAGCGAGAATCGTCCTGGCCAGGTCGATGTTCGGTTGACGGACCTGCGGATCGTCCTGCGGCAGCTCCTCGTAGACCAGTGGGCTCGGGCTGTCCGTCAGGGCGATCACGCTCTCCGCCAACTCGCGAACCGTCAGCTCGGTAGGATTCCCGAGATTCATCGGACCGACGTGGTCGCTCGACAGCAACCGATAGATCCCTTCGATCAGGTCGTCCACGTAGCAGAAGGAGCGCGTCTGCGACCCGTCGCCGTAAATCGTCAACGGCTCGCCCGACAGGGCCTGGCGGACGAAGTTCGACACCACGCGCCCGTCGTGCGGACGCATGCGCGGCCCGTAGGTGTTGAAGATGCGCACGATCCTCGCGTCGACGCCGTGGAACCGGTGATAGGCCATCGTCATGGCCTCGGCGAATCGCTTGGCCTCGTCGTACACCCCCCGCGGGCCCACCGGATTGACGTTGCCCCAGTAGGACTCGGGCTGCGGGTTGACCAGGGGGTCGCCGTACACCTCGGAAGTCGACGCGAGCAGGTACCGCGCTCCCTTGGCCTTGGCCAGCCCGAGCGTCTTGTGCGTCCCGAGGCTGCCTACCTTGAGTGTCTGGATCGGCAGCTCGAGGTAATCGATAGGGCTGGCCGGGCTGGCGAAATGCATCACCGCGTCCAGCGCCCCATCGATGTAGATGAAGTTCGTGACGTCGTGCTGCACGAACTGGAATCGCCCGGAGTCGAACAGGCCGGCGATGTTCTCCGGTCGACCGGTCACGAAGTTGTCGAGGCCGATCACGTCGTGCCCCTCGGCCACCAGCCGTTCGCACAGGTGGCTACCCAGAAATCCCGCCGCGCCGGTGACCAGGATCCGCACTACGATCTCCCGGCCGGGCGACCGCTAAGGGCCACCAGGGG
>CAZCZH010000316.1:0-1723 GCA_964502985.1 uncultured Gemmatimonadales bacterium | reverse complement strand
GCTCGACGACCTCCAGCTCGAGCATCGCGAGTTCGACGGGGCGCGCTTCTACGCCCACACCAAGCGGGCGGAGGTGGTCCTCAGCGAGGAGTGGGGGAGACGGCTGGCGGCCGGGGCGATAACCGTCCACTCCATGCATCCGGGATGGGTCGCGACGGCCGGGGTCAGGACGTCACTGCCCCGCTTCAACCGTGTGATGGGCCCGCTGCTTCGTGACCCGGCGGCCGGAGCCGACACGATCGTCTGGCTCGCCGGCTCTCCGCAGGCCGCCCGCAGCACCGGGGAGCTGTGGCATGACCGCCAGCGGCGACCCAAGCACCGTGTGCCCTGGACCCGGGAGAGCGCCGAGGAGAGGGTCAGGCTCTTCGAGGAATGCGAGCGCCTCTGCGGGCTGGCGCCCGGCGCCGCGACGGCGCAAGCAACAGGAATCGACAGCGAAGGAGGGTGAGTTGGCCCGCTACCGTGACACGATCGCGAGCCCGATGAGCGCCGAGGACGCCTTCGACTACATGGCGAAGTTCTCGAACGTCTCCGCATGGGACCCGACGGCGGCCGAGGCGCACCCGATCGGCGGCAACGAGGCCGGCGCCGGAGCGCGCTTTCACGTCCTGGTCAGGTGGCTGGGCCGCGAGATCCCCCTCGAGTACACGACGACCGACTACGAGCGCCCGAGGCGGGTCGTGTTGCGCGCCGAGAACAAGACGACGGTCTCCGAGGATACGATCACGGTCGAGCCGACCGACTCCGGCTGCGAGATCCACTACGACGCGCAGCTGACGCTAAAGGGCGCACTGCGGGTCGTCGATCCGCTCTTCGGCCTCGCCTTCAGGCGGCTCGGGAACGATGCCGCGGCCGGCCTGCGCCGAGAGCTCGGGTAGGCTGCCCGGCCGCGCGATCGCGCAGCGGAGAGCGGATCGCCACGGCTAGACTCGCACCGGAGATGGTCGCCGTGGTCAGAGCGTCCGCGTGATGTGAGCGTGGATCAGTCGAGCGTGGATGTCGCAGCTTTCACGCCTCCCGGCGCGGTTGAGTTCGCGGCGGTCGAGGCGCTGCTGGCTCCATGGCGCGCGTTGACCGATCCGCGATTCGACGGCTGGGAGCACCTGCCGGGCGATGAGCGGTACTTGCTCGTCGGCAACCACACGACGCTTGGCCTGTTCGACGTGCCGTTCCTCGTGCTTGACATCCACGCGCGAACGGGTGTGCTCGTCCGCTCGCTCGGCGAGCGCCAGCACTACCGGGTTCCGATCTGGCGGGACCTGCTCTCGCATCTAGGCACGGTGAACGGCACGCGCGAGAACACCCGTCGGCTACTCGCTGACGGGCAGGCCGTGCTCGTCTTTCCGGGCGGCGGGCGCGAGGTCGCACGGCACCGCGGAGACCACTATCCGTTGCTGTGGCGCGAGCGGATCGGCTTCGCGCGCCTGGCGCTCGAGTTCTCCTACACCGTCGTCCCGTTCTCGATGATCGGTGTGGACGAGATGTGGGATGTCCTCGTCGACGCCGACGACCCGCTGTATGCGCCCGTGCGCGCGCTCGCGGCGCGAGTCGACGTCGACCCGGAGCTGCTCTGGCCATTGGTCCGAGGTCTGGGACCGACACCGCTGCCCCGCCCCCAGCGGATCTACGGACGTTTCGCCGCGCCGATCGATGCCCGCCCGTTCGGCTCCTCCTGGGGGGATACGAGCGCCGCGAAAGCGCTGCGCGACGCGGTGCAAGCCGC
>CAZCZH010000315.1:0-1761 GCA_964502985.1 uncultured Gemmatimonadales bacterium | reverse complement strand
AACAAGTACGAGGGGATCATGGTCACCGCGTCCTACGCCCGCAAGCTGAACGAGCTGCCCAAGGAGGGCGGCAAGGAGTGGAAGAAGAAGTATACCACCCGCGCGCTGGAGGACCTGGTGAGCGGGGAGATCGAGTATACAGTCGTCGACAAGAGGTCCGAATAGCGGCCGACCAGTTCGCCGGCCGGGTGTTCACCCTCGGGGTGAGCTCCGGCATCGCCTGCTACAAGGCGGTCGACCTGATGCGCGACCTCCAGCGCGGGGGTGCCCGCGTGCGGGTCGTGCTCACGCGATCCGCGGCCGAGCTCGTGCGGCCGGCCCTGTTCGAGGCGCTGTCCGGGGAGCGCGTCGGCGTCGAGCTGTGGCAGGGCGCGACGGTGGAGGCGGACGACGGCCCCTACGGCCGCTTCCCGCACCTCGACTTCGCGCGCGGGATCGACGCCATGGTCGTCGCCCCGGCCACGGCCAACATCCTCGGCAAGGCCGCGCACGGACTTGCGGACAACCTCCTCTCGACGGCGCTCCTGGCGGTCGACCCGCGCCAGACCCCGGTCCTGTTCGTTCCCTCGATGAACGCCACCATGTACGCCCACCCCGCCGTCGCCGCCAACCGGGCCACGCTCCGCGAGCGCGGGGCGGCCGTCCTGACGCCGGACGAAGGCCCGCTGGCGTGCGGCGAGTACGGCGTCGGCCGCTGGCCCGGCAACGACGCCGTCGTGACGGCCCTCGACCGGCTGGTCAACGGTCACGGCCGGCTGGCCGGCCGGACGGTGGTCGTGACGGCGGGCCGCACCGAGGCCGATCTCGACCCGGCGCGGATCCTGACCAATCGCTCGACGGGAAAGATGGGCTTCGCGGTGGCTCGCGCGGCGTGGCGCGAAGGGGCCCGGGTGATCCTGATCCACGGTCCGTCCACGCCCGACGTCCCGCCCTTCGTCGAGGCGATCGCGGTCCGGACGGCGGACGAGATGGGACGCGCCGTGGACGGCGCGCTGTCCGAAGCCGACCAGCTGTGGATGGTGGCCGCCGTCAACGACTGGCGCGCCGCGAGCCCGTCGGCCACCAAGCGCCGGAAGACGGAGTGGGACGGCCGGCTCGAGCTCGAGCGCACGGACGACATCCTGGTGCGAGCGGTGCGCGGCCGGCGGCCGGAGAGCGTCGTCGTCGGGTTCGCCGTGGAGACCGACGACGTCGAGCGGCGCGCCGCCGACAAGCTCGCCGGCAAGGGTTGCGACTACCTCGTCGTCAACGACCCCCTCGAGGAGGGCGCCGGCTTCGGCGTCGACACGAACCGCGTGTTCGTCCTCGCCAGGGACGGCGCGCGGAAGGACTTCGGGATCATGCCCAAGCTGGACCTGGCCCACGCGCTGGTCGAATGGGTCGCCGAGCGCGGCGCCCCGGTCGGGGCCGTCTCGCGGTGAGCGAGGGCGGCGAGGCCGTACGGGCCGCGCGCCGGAGCCTGGTCCGGGCGCGAGCGTTGGGGGAGCGGACGGTGTACCGTCTGAGCCCGGCGTCGCGGCCGGCGGCCGGCGCGCTGGCGCCGGCCGACGGTGAGCCGGCACAGCGCGAGGCGTTCGACGAGGCGGCGTGGGACGCCGTGCGCGAGGAGGCGCTCGGCTGCACGCGCTGCGAGCTGTGCGAGACGCGGACGCGCGTCGTGTGGGGTAGCGGCACACCGCATACCGGCTTGATGGTGGTCGGCGAGGCGCCCGGCTTCCACGAGGACCAGCAGGGCGAGGCGTTCGTCGGCCGCGCGGGGCA
>CAZCZH010000314.1:0-1772 GCA_964502985.1 uncultured Gemmatimonadales bacterium | reverse complement strand
GTCATGGACCCGAACGTCGTGCGCCTCGTCGACCGTCGCTGGCGGGAGTACGGCATACCGCTGTAGAGTGGTTTGCAGGTCGGCTCCGAGGTCTGTAACATATTGCAAATGCGTAGCTTGCACGGATCGACGCGAGCCCTTGGCGGTTTCGTTCCGCTCGCTCTGCTCGTGCTCCTGTTCTCGGGAGCGTGTGGCGGTGGGGGCGGGCCGACGGGGGAGACAGTCTCCGGCTTCGCCGCCTTCTCGGTTCCGGACCGGGCGCAGATCGGCGCACCGGTCAAGGTGTCGTACCGGCTCGCCGGTGGGTCGGCGGAGCGTGTCGTCGTCAAGTGGGGCGACGGGGTGGCCGACACGCTGCGTGCGGGGAGCTCCGGAGAAGGGGAGGCGCTCCACGTCTACGTGTCGTCTGGAGACTTCTTGATCGAGGCCACCGCGCGGGACCTGGACGGCCGGGTGGCGAAGGCCGAGGCGCCTCTGACGGTGACGAAGACGCGGCTCGCGCTCAACACGTCGCGGATCGTCCTCGCCTTCCGGTACTACCTTTCGCAGGAGCCCGACCTGGATGCCCGACTCACGGTCTACGACCGCGGGGGCGTCCACGAGTACGCGCCCGGCCCGGATGGGGTCGTCGTGGCCGACGCCCGCTTGGGCTTCGTCAGCCTCGAGGTCAGCCATCCCGCCGGAACCGGCCTGTACCGGATCCGGCTCCCGGACGGGACGTACTACGTCTCGGGATCCGAGCACACGTCGCTGAGAATCGACCTGCAGGATCCGATGCTCCTGCGCGTGGAGACGGTCCAGAGCCAGCCTCTCCTCGACAAGATGGCCGAGCTGTGGGGGTCCTACTGGCACCCGATCCCCAAGTACGGGGCGACCCCCCGACCGGCGCCGGCGACGGTGAACGTCGTCCTCTACGAGGGCAACCCCACCTGCCCGGTCGACTGGAAGCCGGGAATCCCGTGTCGCGACGTGAAGACGATGCCCCCCGGGGCGCCAGTAATGGGCTCGGACGAGGCCGCGTTCGATCGGTACGCCGCGGCGGAGCTGGCCGTGATGCGCGATCCGCGGATCGGGTTCGTGCCGTTCCGGGTCAACGTCGCCCGCGCGGGCCCGGCGGAGATCGGCCAGTACATCGAGGGATGGGGACCGAACGGGCTCACGCCGAAGCCCGATACCGAGGTGTTCTATCGTCAGGCCACGTACGAATCGGCCCAGCTCGTCGATCCGGGTCCACCGATCCGGATCGTCCGCGAGGCGGCGGGAACGCCGGGCCATCTGGCGAGCGACTACGCCCGGGTGGCCGGTTTCTGGGGGGAGATCCACCAGGCCCGACGCGACGTGTCCCCGGAGCTGTGCTCGGTGCGCGACGAGGTGGAGGTGCCGGGCTGCCACATCGGTCCCGACCCGCTCACTCCGACGGATGTCGACATGCGGCTGATCGCTTACGGGTTCTTCATCCCGTGGCACGCGTCGGAGGGTGGCTGAGCAGGGGGCCGGGGCCCCTGGCCGTCAGAGACCCTACAGCGCGGCGCGTCCGCCGGGCGTATCCTCTGGCAGAGACTCGGAATGGACCGCTCTTCGAGGGAGGACCCATGGCGCTCGACATCGTGAACGATACGGATCGTGGTCGATTCTCGGCGAAGACGGAGCACGGCGAGGCGCGGCTCGACTACGAGCGCGTCGACGGCGACACCGTCGACTACCGCCACACGTTCGTGCCCGAGGAGGATCGCCAAGGGGGGCTCGGCGAGGAGCTCGTCCTGCACGCGCTC
>CAZCZH010000313.1:0-1809 GCA_964502985.1 uncultured Gemmatimonadales bacterium | reverse complement strand
CGTCGAGGAGCAGGTCGCCGCGCTGTTCGCCGTGACGCGCGGTCACCTGGACGACGTCGCGATCGAGGACGTGCGGGCGTTCGAGCGCGACCTGCTCGAGTACCTGCGCGACTCCAGGCCGGAGCCGCTGGAAAAGATCCGCTCCGAGAAGACGCTCTCCGAGGACGTCGAGCAGAGCCTCGTCGAGGCGATCGACGAGTTCCGCCAGACGTTCCATCCGGCGACCGAGGCCCAAGCTCCCGCCGAGGACGAGATGGATGGCGCCGAGGCGGAGCTCGACCGCGCCGAGGACGAGCTCGAGTCCACCCGGGACGCCGTCGCCGAGACGCCGGCCTAGCCCCCGGAGGAGAGCGTGGCCAAGGCTCGCGAGATCAAGCGCCGCATCCGGTCGATCGACAACACGCGGCAGATCACCAAGACCATGGAGATGGTCGCCGCCTCCAAGCTCAAGCGCGCCCAGGACCGGGTCGTCGCCGCGCGGCCGTTCGACGAGATGATGCGCAGGGTCATCGCCCAGCTGCGCCACGGGATCCGCGACGAGTCGCCTGAGGAGTTCCCGCTCCTGCGCGACCAGCGGGTCTCCGGCCGGGCGGGGGTTCTCGTCGTGACGTCGAATCGCGGCCTGGCGGGCGCGTTCAACGCCAACCTCGTGCGCGCCGCCCGATCGCTCGTGCGCCGGCTGCGCGAGAACGGCTTCGAGGTCGAGCTGCACGTCATCGGCAAGAAGGGCGCGGCCATGCTGCGCTACCAGGGCGATCCGCCGGACCGGACGATCGTCGACCTGTCCGACCGGCCCACGTTCCAGGAGGCCGAGGACGTCGCCGCTCCGCTCGTCGAGGCGTTCGCCGCGCGCCGGCTGGACGCCGTGTACCTGGTGTATTCGCTGTTCAAGAGTCCCGTCGAGCAGCGCCCGGTGGCGGCGCAGCTGTTGCCCCTGCCCGAGGAGGGCGGGCTCGTGGAGGGGCTGACCGCGGACGTCGAGACGCCGCCCGCCGAAGGGCGCCGGAGCGAGACGCCGACCGGCGCGTACCGGCCGATCTACGAGTTCCTGCCGTCCCCCGGCGAGATCCTGCACGGGGTCCTGCCCCTGTTCCTCAAGTACGGCGTGTACCGCGCCGTGATCGAGAGCGCGGCCAGCGAGCACGGCGCGCGGCGCACGGCGATGAAGAACGCGACCGACAACGCCAAGGAGATGATCCGCAACCTGACACGCTCCTACAACCGCGCGCGCCAGGCCCAGATCACGCAGGAGATCGCGGAGCTGGTGGGCGGAGCGGAGGCGCTGCGCGGATGAATCTCAGGCGACACGTCCCCGTCCCAAGGAGAGATCGATGAACGACCAGCGGAAGATTGGCACGGTCGTGCAGGTCATCGGGCCCGTCCTCGACGTCGAGTTCCAGGCAGAGGAGCTGCCCGAGATCTACACCGCGCTGCGCCTCGACCACGATCCGGCCGACGGCGAGGAGGGCGTGCCGATCCATCTGACGGCCGAGATCCAGCAGCACCTGGGGCGCAACCAGGTGCGCGCCGTCGCCATGTCGTCGACGGACGGCGTCGTGCGCGGGATGGAGGTCGTCGACACCGGCGCGCCGATCTCGGTCCCCGTCGGCAACGAGACCCTGGGCCGGATCTTCAACGTCCTCGGCGAGCCGATCGACCACCTGGGCCCGGTCGAGGCCAGGGAGACGCGCTCGATCCACCAGGACCCGCCGAAGTTCCCCGACCTCGAGCCGAAGACGGAGATCTTCGAGACCGGCATCAAGGTCGTCGACCTGCTGGCGCCCTACGCCAAGGGCGGCAAGATCGGCC
>CAZCZH010000312.1:0-1819 GCA_964502985.1 uncultured Gemmatimonadales bacterium | reverse complement strand
AGGCCGGAATGGGCGTTCTCCGAGGTGATGTAACCGTCGCCCGTGTGGGCGCCCCCGTCGCCGGCGCCCTCCCAGTACGGATCGCCCGCCGGCGCGTCGCCGGACCACCTGCGGAAGTCCCCGCGATCGAAGTCGTCTTGGAAGATCACGGTACCCGCGTTGGCTGCTGCGACCGGGCTGGCGCCGTTTCCACCTGAGGAGCCTCCGCCGGTCGGCGGGGGAGGAGCCGAGCCCGATCCCGCGACGTGCACCGGCGACGTCGCTACCAGGTCACCGCTGCGCGCGACGACGAGGAAGTCGCCCCCAGCGTTGCCGGCGACGAAGCGGCCAGTGCGGTCGATCGTGCCTCCCGATGCGTCCCACGAGACGTCCTCGTTCAGCACGGTACCGTCGGCGTCCGTGACGGTGGCCCGGAACTGCTGCGCCTCGCCCGCCTGGAGATTGGCCGACTCCGGGAAGAGGACGATCTGGGCGGCCGCGGAGGGGGTCGACGACGGCGGCGGGTCCGTCGAAGGTGGCCCGCTCCCCGGTCCGGTCGAGGGCTGTGACTCCGGATCGACGATGACGACGGATGCCGAGGCGACGAACTGGTCGGTATGCAGGAGCACGTGATAGTGGCCCGGCACGGACCCCGCCACGAACAGCCCGTGGACGTCGATCACGCCGCCGTCCGTCTCCCAGGTGTACGGCGGCAGGCTCGTCGTTCCCTCGTCCAGCGAGTAGGCCCGGAAGCGTAGCGTGTCGCCCGGCAGGAGCGTGACGCTGGCCGGATCGATCCCGAGGGTCGTGGCCGTCGTGGGCCCGGAGGGTCCCGTCGGCGAGCTCGCGCCGACGATCCAGCCGGCGCTCGTGCTGGCGAGGGACGTCGTGCCGAGCGACGCCTGGCCCATGACGGAGTACGGCCCGGGGGGACCGGCCACGAACCGTCCGCGATCGTCGATCGTGCCGCCCGCGGCGCTCCAGCGAATTTCCGCGTCGTACGTCCGGCCCAGCCGATCCTGGATCGATCCCTGGAACTGGATCGTGTCGCCGGTCTCGACGATGGAGTGGTAGCCGAGGATGGTCAGGCTGGCGTCGCTTCGCACCTCGGTCGGTCCGACCGTGGAGGCGTGGCTGCTGCATCCAGCGAGAAGAGCGAGGATCAAAAGGCGTGCTAGGGAGCGCGACCGACTCATCGGGGTCTCCTTCGCTGCGCTCTGGTCCAGACGCACCACCGGTACGGGCGCGCGCCGGGCGCCATTCGCGGTAGGGTTCTGAAGCAGGACCGTAGATGGGAGACGATCCGGGCGATGGTCGTGGATGAGGTGGGACGCCATCGCCTTGGACTTCGGGCTCCGGCCTGAAGTCCATCACTGTTTTCCACGATTGCCCCGCAACCTATGGAGGGCTCACCCCTCACGCAAGGCCGCACGCGGTTGCCCGGCCCGGCGCGCCCCGGCTACACTGTCCGCCCCATGCGCTGGACCCGTGCGTTCATCCCGACGCTCAAGGAGGATCCGGCCGACGCCGAGGTGGCGAGCCATCGGCTGATGGTCCGATCCGGCATGCTGCGGCCGGTCGCGCGCGGCGTCTATACCTACCTGCCCCTGGCCCAGCGGGTCGTCCTCAAGATCGCGCGCATCGTGCGCCAGGAGCTCGATCGAATGGGGGCCATCGAGCTCGCCATGCCGATCCTCTCGCCGGCCGAGCTGTGGCTCGAATCGGGCCGCTGGGAGCTGTACGGCCCCCTGATGATGCGCGTGACGGACCGCCACGACCGCGAGTACGCGCTGGGGCCGACGCACGAGGAGGTGATCACCGACCTCGTGCGCCACGAGGT
>CAZCZH010000311.1:0-1833 GCA_964502985.1 uncultured Gemmatimonadales bacterium | reverse complement strand
AAGGCCGTGCGTGGGCTGCGCCGCTATCGCCAGGACGCGCCGTGCCGGGCGTGGCTGTTCCGCATCCTGACCAACGCCTACATCGATCGCTATCGCAAGTCCCGCCGCTCGCCGACGCCCGTGGAGTTCGAGGACGATGGCGCGACGGGCATGTACGCGCGCGCATTCGACGAGTACGACGACGACCGGGGCTCGCTCCCGGCCTGGGAGGACACGGAGACCTTCCTCTCGCGCTTCGTCACCGACGAGGTCAAGGCCGCGCTGGACGGAATGGCCGACGTCTTCCGCGAGGTCATCGTCCTGCGCGACATCGAGGGCTTCTCGTACCGCGAATGCGCCGAGATGCTCGAGATCCCGATCGGCACGGTCATGAGCCGTCTGCATCGCGGCCGGCGCGCGCTGCAGGACGCGTTGCGGACCTACGCGCGCCGATACGGCTACGGGGCGCCCGCCGGGCTCGACGGCGGCGCCCGACGGGACGACTCGACCGGACCCACGCCCGACGCCCGCCGCGGGGAAGCGTGACGCCGAGCGACGGCGGGATCTGATGGCTCGCTCGATCCCGCTGTTCCGGCTGGCCGGGATCCGCGTCACGATCGACCCCAGCTGGTTCGTCATCTTCGCCCTCCTTACGTATTCCCTGGCCGTCGGCTACCTCCCCCGTCAGCTCCCGGCTTCGTCGGTCGCCGTTCGCTGGATCCTGGGAGCGGCCCTGGCTGGCGCCCTGTTCGCCTCGGTCGTGGCTCACGAGTACTCCCACGCTCTGGTCGCCCGGCGGCGGCGGATCGACGTCGACGAGATCATGCTGTTCGTGTTCGGCGGCGTGGCCAAGATCAAGGCCGAGCCCGAGGACGCGAAGTCCGAGTTCCTGATCGCCGCGGCCGGCCCCGCCCTGTCGCTCGCGCTGGGCGCGGGCCTGCTGGGACTCGACGCCCGGTGGGGCGCGTCGCTGCCACCCGCGGCACGCGTCGGGCTGTGGTGGTTGGGGGCGATCAACGTCGGTCTGGCGCTGTTCAACCTCGTCCCCGGCTTCCCGCTCGACGGAGGTCGCATCCTGCGCGCGATCCTGTGGTGGCGGGGCGGCGACTTCGAACGCGCAACGATCGGCGCCGCGCGAACGGGTCAAGTGATCGCCGGGCTGCTGATCGGGGGCGGCCTCCTGCTGGCCTTCGGTGGTGGCGACCTGAGCTGGCTGTGGGAGGTCCTGATCGGCTGGTTCCTGTGGAGCGCGGCCGCGCGCAGCGTCCGGATGGCGCGCCTGCGCGACGCGGTGGAGGGGGTCTTCGTACGCGACATCCTGACCGAGCGCGTGCCGGCCATCCGCGCCGATCACGACGTCCGCGTCGGCCTGGCCCAGGCGGCCGGGATCGGCGCGCCCCAGGTCGCCGTGATCGAGAGCGACGGACGCCTGGCGGGGGTCGTCGACGTGGCCGACCTGGAGGCGGCGGCCCGCGAGCGGCCCGACCGGCTGGCCCGCGAGGTCGCGACCCCACCCGACCCGGGCCAGATCCTCGATCCCGGCGACTCGGCCGAGGTCCTCGTCACCCGTCTGGCGACGCTCGAGGATCGGATCCCGCTCGTCGTCGAGGACGGCCGGCTCGTGGGGACGATCGACGGCCGGGCGCTCGTCGCCGCGCTGAGCGACCGCCAGGATCTGGTCGAAGGCCTGCCCCGCGCCGATTGAGCGCATCCCGCGACGTCGTCCTCCGGGGACCGGTCCTGACGCCGGAATCTCCGACTCGCGCCCGGGCGTGGACCGACGGCCACGTGCGGATCGACGCCGCGGGCCGCGTGACTTCCGTCGGGCCGTGGTCGTCCGACGTCGAGGGCCCT
>CAZCZH010000310.1:0-1837 GCA_964502985.1 uncultured Gemmatimonadales bacterium | reverse complement strand
TCGACCTCCATCTGGCCGACGGCCTCGTCCTGCTCGCGTACCTTGCGGCGGCGCGAGTCGTGGATCCGCTCGAGGAACACGTGCTCGAGGGGCAGGTCGGCCACGACCAGGTCCTCGGCGAACGCCACTCCGCGCGCCAGCAAGGCGCCGTCCTCGTCGACGATCAACGACTGCCCGTCGAACACGAGGTCGTCCTGCCCGCCGACCAGGTTGCAGTAGGCGACGACGATGGCGTTGTCCTCGGCGCGCGTCTCGATCATGCGCTCGCGGTCGCGGCCCTTGCCGGCGTGGAACGGCGAGGCCGAGATGTTGAGCCCCAGGTGAGCGTTGCCGACGAGGGCCTGCGCGGTGAGCGGCTCCCCGGGATACCAGATGTCTTCGCAGATGTTGACCCCGAAGATGACCTCGCCCAACCGGTACACCGGGATCGAGTGGCCGCGCTGGAAGTAGCGGTTCTCGTCGAATACCCCGTAGTTCGGCAGGTAGCGCTTGCGGTACACGTGGCGCACCGCGCCCTCGCGCAGGACGGCGGCCGCGTTGTACACGTCGGCGTCGCGATCCGGGAAGCCGACCACGACCACCGCCTCGCCGACCCCCCGGGCGAGCTCTTCCAGGGCCGCCCGCGCGTCCTCCAGGAAAGCCGGTTTCAAGAGCAGGTCCTCCGGCGGATAGCCGCAGATCGCCAGCTCGGGGAACGCCACCAGGTCCGGCGTGAGCCGCTCGGCCTCGGCGAGAGCCGCCCGGATCCGCTCCACGTTGCCGGACAGGTCGCCGACGGTGGGGTTGATCTGGCACAGGGCGATGCGGAAGGAGCGCATGGCGGGGACAAACCTGCGCGCCGCGCCCGGGGCATGCAATCGTGACCGCTGTCGCGGGCACCACCGCGACGCTAGGTTCCCGCGCGATGGACGAGCCCCACCGCCAACACTGGACGCTCCCCGAGGCGTTCGAGGTCGAGTCCGGACAGGCGCTGGCGCGACCGGTGACGGCGTACGAGACGTGGGGCTCCCACGATCCCTCGCGGGACAACGCGATCCTCTTGACGACGGGCCTGTCGCCGAGCGCGCACGCCGCGCGCCACGGCCCGGACGACGCGCCGGGCTGGTGGGAGGACATGCTCGGCCCGGGCAAGCCGCTCGACACGGAGCGCTTCTACGTCGTCTGCGCGAACGTCCTGGGCGGATGCCACGGGTCGACCGGACCGTCGTCCAAGGATCCGGCCAGCGGCGAGCCGTACGCGCTGGACTTCCCGATCGTCACCCTGCGCGACATGATGCGCCTCCAGCGGGCGCTTCTCGAGCACCTCGGCGTCGCGCGGCTCCACGCCGTCGTCGGCTCGTCGATGGGCGGCATGCTGGCGCTGGAAATGGCGGCCCTGTTCCCGAACGACGTGGAACGCGTCGTGGCGATCAGCGCCTCCGGCATGACGCACCCCTTCGCCATCGCGCTGCGCCACGTCCAGCGCCGAGCCGTGATGCTCGACCCGGCGTGGCGGGGCGGCCGCTACTACGGCCACGGCCAGCCGGCAGCCGGCCTGTCGCTCGCCCGGGAGATCGGTACGATCACGTACCGTTCCGATGTCGAGTGGTCGCGGCGCTTTGGACGACAGTGGCGGGACGGCGAGGTCTTCAGCTTCGAGGGGCGGTTCGAGATCGAGTCGTACCTCCAGCACCAGGGCGAGAAGTACCCCCTGTCCTACGACGCCAACAGCTACCTGTACCTGTCGCGGGCCATGGATCTGCACGACCTGGGCCGGGAGCGCGGCGGGCTGCTCGAGGGCGTGCGTCGGATCCGCGCCCGCACGCTGCTGATCGGCGTGACGACCGACGTCCTGATC
>CAZCZH010000309.1:0-1873 GCA_964502985.1 uncultured Gemmatimonadales bacterium | reverse complement strand
GCAGCATCGGGATCAACCACTACCTGCTCGACCCGGCCGCCCCGTTCGGCGGCGTCAAGGCGAGCGGCATCGGCCGCGAGCTCGGCCCCGAGGGCCTCGCGAGCTTCCTGCAGCTGCAGTCGATCTACAAGGAGCCGCCCCCGCAGGCCGCGGCCGCGGGGTAGCGCGCACAGGTGCGAGGTTGCCCGGGCGCATGGATGGAGGAATGCGCGGGATGACTCCCGCACTCGACGTCGTGCGGGCGTGGGGAGAGGCGATGGCCGGCTTCGACGAGCCGGCGCTGCTCGCGCTCGCGGACGAGGAGATCGAGATCGTCGCCCCGGGCGGCACTCGGCGGGGCCACGATGCGCTGCGGGGCTGGCTTGAGAAACAGACCTACGGTGTCGCTCCACGGTTCGAGCAGCGCCGCTACTTCGCCAACGACGACACTGTGGTCGTCGACTTGCACGTCGAGTACCGCTACGTCGACGGAGGTGAGCTCGCGGGGTCGGGGGATGCCGGGGTCGTCTTCGCGATAGGCGACGGGCTCGTGTCGCGAATCACCGCGCATCCCGATCTTGCGTCAGCGCTCACCGCCGCCGGGCTCGACGCAGCCGACGCGTGGGCTGGTCGTGGGGAGTAGGGACCACAACGTGGAGCCCGCCACGGCCGACGGGGGTGACCGGGCTGTCGAGGCCACCGAGTCGACGCCGACCGCGGTCGTCGAGCGGTTCCTGGCGCGTATGCGCGCCCTCGACAGCGACGGCGCGGCGGCGCACCTCGCGACCGACGTGGTGTACGAGAACAAGGGGTTGCCGACCCTGCGCGGCCGCGAGCGCGTGCGGAGGTTCTTTCAGGCGGTGATCCGGACTGGCGCGAGAGTCGAGCTCCACGTGCACGCGATCTCCGCCGACGGGGCCTCCGTGTTGACCGAGCGCACCGACGTGCTCGAGTGGGGACGGATGCGCGTCCAGTTCTGGGTCTGCGGGCGCTTCGACGTCAGCGACGGGGAGATCGTGCTCTGGCGCGACTACTTCGACTACCTGGCGATCCTCGCCGCGACCGCGCGCGGTCTACTTGGGGCGTTCCTTCCCGCGGCACGCGCGAAGCCGCCCAACGGCGATCGGCGCGGAGCGGGGGTCCGAGGCTGATCCGGGTGCCCGAGTACGTCTTCGACCAGACCTTCGACGCGGAGCGGGAGCGGCTCGCGGGGATCGAGCGGCTCTGGGATCCCGGAGCGCAGGCGATCATGGAGCGGCTCGGCATCGCACCCGGCTGGCGCTGCCTCGAGGTGGGCGCCGGGGGCGGCTCGATGGTGGAGTGGATGGCGGGCCGGGTCGGCCCCGCGGGTGGGGTCCTCGCCACCGATGTCTTCACCAGGTTCCTCGAGGCGATCGAGCTGCCGAACGTAGAAGCGCGCGAGCACGACATCCTCGCTGGCGAGCCGCTCGCGCCCGAGTTCGACCTGGTCTACGCGCGACTCGTTGCCGAGCACCTCGGTCCCGAGGCGGTGCGGCGGATGGCGGGGGCCGTGCGACCCGGCGGGATGCTGCTGCTCGAGGACTACGACTGCCAGACGAACGCCGTCTACCCGCCGCGCGAGCAGTCCGAGAAAGTTTGGGAGGCGGTGCTCGCGGCGATGTCGGAGGCCGGTTTCGACCCCAACTTCGGGCGCCGCCTGCCCGGCGAGCTGGAGGCGGCCGGCTTGGAGGACGTCGGAGCGGAGGGGCGGGTGCGCGTGATTCGCGGGGGCAGCCCCGAGACCGCTTTCTTTCGACTCACGATCGGCGCCCTGCGCGAGCCGATGCTGGCGCTGGGGCTGCTCGACGAGGGGGAGATCGAGAGCGAGCTGGCTGCGGTCGAGGAGCGGGCCAACACGTTCCTCAGCCCGACT
>CAZCZH010000308.1:0-1898 GCA_964502985.1 uncultured Gemmatimonadales bacterium | reverse complement strand
CGTGGTCACCTACGGGGGGCCGGACGTCGGGCTCCTCTGCGCGGCCGGCAAGGTCCGCCGCCTGGTCTACGGCTTCGTCTCCCTCGACTCGATCCCCCTCGAGCCCCACTTCCGCGCGGCGCGACAGGCGGGCGCGATCGAGGCCGCCGAGTGGGACGAGGGCATGCTCCAGTGGGGGCTCTACGCGGCGGGCCTGCGCCTCCCGTTCCTGCCCACGCGCGCCGGCCTCGGCACCGACGTGATGGCGGTGAATCCCCACCTGCGGCTCGTGCGGTCGCCGTACGAGGACGGCGAGGAGCTCGTGGCCATGCCGGCCATCCCCCTCGACGCGGCGATCGTGCACATGAACCGCGCGGACGCAGCGGGCAACGCGCAGTTCCTGGGGCCGGACCCGTACTTCGACGATCTCTTCCTGATGGCCGCGAAGCGGCGCTTCGTCTCGTGCGAGAAGCTGGTGGAGACGTCGGACCTGCTGAAGGGCGGCTCCGTGCACACGCTCGCGATCCACCGCGGCCTCGTGGACGGCGTGCTGGAGACGCCGGGCGGGGCCCACTTCACCGAGTGTCCGCCGGACTACGGGCGCGACGAGGCCTTCCAGAAGGAGTACGCCGCGACGGCGAAGGACCCGGATGCGTGGCAGCGCTTCTTCGAGCGATACCTGGCCGTCGACAGCGAGGCCGAGTACCAGCGCGCGGTGCGCGAGCGGGCGGACGCGTGAGCGCTGCTTCCCGGGCGGAGGTGGCCGCGGTGGCCGTGGCCGAGGCGTTCCGCGGCGACGGCGAGATCCTCGCCAGCTCCTTCGGCACGGTGCCCGCCATCGGGGCGCGCCTGGCGCGGCTCACCTTCGCGCCGGACCTCCTGATGACCGACGGCGTGGCGTTCCTGCGCGCCGACGTCCCGCCCGTCTCCGGCGACGCCGGCGGCGACGCCGTCGTCGAGGGCTGGCTGCCCTTCCGCCGGGTGTTCGACCTGCTCTGGTCCGGCCGGCGCCACGTCGTCATGATCGCGAGCCAGATCGACCGCCACGGAAACCACAACTTCGCGTGCATCGGGGAGCACCGGAAGCCGGCGGCGCAGCTCCTCGGCATGCGCGGTGCGCCGGGCAACACCATCAGCCATCCGACCAGCTACTGGGTCCCGAACCACAGCCGCAAGGTCTTCGTGGAACAGGTCGACGTCGTCTCCGGCGTCGGCTACGACCGGGCCGCCGCGCTGGGGAGGGCGAGCGCCCGCTTCCACGAGATCCGGCGCGTCGTGTCGAACCTCGGCGTCTTCGACTTCGGGACGCCGGACCGCTCCATGCGCCTCGTCTCGGTGCACCCCGGCGTGACGGTCGACGAGGTCGTCGAGCAGACGGGCTTCGCGCTGGCGCTTCCCGACGAGGTCCCCGAGACCCGCGCGCCCACCGCCGAGGAGCTCCGGCTGATCCGCGACGTGATCGACCCGGCCGGCCTGCGCGACCGCGAGGTCGTGGCCTGAGCGAGGAGGCCCCCGTGTCGTCCGCGCTGCACACACCGCTCTGCGACCTGCTGGGCGCTCGCTACCCGATCGTCCAGACCGGCATGGGCTGGGTGGCCACGCCGGAGCTGGTGGCGGCGGTGTGCAACGCCGGCGCCTTCGGCTTCCTCGCCGCGGCCACGATCCGCCCCGAGGACGTCGACGCCGAGATCGCCAAGGTGAAGGCCCTCACGGACCGGCCCTTCGGCGTGAACTTCCTGATGGACGCGCCGGGCGCCGACGTCATCGCCGACGCGATCGTGCGCCACGGCGTGCGCGCGGCGGGCTACAACCGCGCCCCCTCCGCGGAGCTGATCCAGCGCCTCAAGGACGGCGGCGTCGTCTGCGTCCCCACCTGCGGCGCCGTGAAGCACGCGGTCAAGGCGGAGAAGCTCGGGGCC
>CAZCZH010000307.1:0-1907 GCA_964502985.1 uncultured Gemmatimonadales bacterium | reverse complement strand
CGATCGCCCGGGCCGTTCTCCACGAGCCGCGCCTGCTGCTGCTCGACGAGCCGTTCGCCGGGCTCGATCCGCACGCCGCGGCGCGACTCGGCGAGACCCTCGACGCGCTCGCCAGGGCCGGCCGCACGATCCTCCTGACGACGCACGACCTGGGACGGATCCCGTCGTCGGCGAGGGCCTATCTCGTGCTGGTCGATGGACGCGTGCGGGCCGCGGGTCGGTGGCCGCCGGCCCGCGACACCTCGGTGGAAACGCTGTACCGGGACGCCGTGGCGGACGCCGCGGCACTGGCCGGTGACGCTTAGGTCGATCCTGGCGATCGTGGCCAAGGACCTCCGGCTGGAGATCCGGCGTCTCGAGAGCCTGGGGACGATGGCCGCGTTCGCCACGCTCGTCGTCCTGATGTTCGTGTTCGCCGGAGATCCCACGCCGGCCGATCTCGTCCATCTCGGCCCGGGGGCGCTGTGGGTCAGCCTGCTGTTCGCCGGAGCGCTGGGGTTCGCTCGCTGGTTCGCCCAGGAGGAGCGGAACGCCGCTCTGCAGGGGCTTCTCCTGACGCCCGTCGACCGGGGGGCGCTGTATGTTGGCAAGTGGGCCGGCGCGACGCTCTTCCTGATCGGGCTGGAGTGCGTGCTGGTCCCGTTCGCCCTCGTCCTGTACGGCCTCGATCCGAACGGGGCGTGGGGTCCGCTGGTCCTGTTGATGGTCGTCGTCACGCTGGGCTACGCCGGGCTGGGGACGTTCTTCGCCGCCGTAGCGGCGCGAACGACGGCCGGCGAGCTGCTGTTGCCCGTCCTGCTGTTCCCGCTCAGCGTTCCGCTGATCCTGGCTGGGGCCGAGGGAGGCCGGGCGCTGTTCGACGGCGGGACCCGCGCCGGGTTCTGGGACTGGGTGACGCTCGCCGCGGCGTTCGACATTCTCTTCGGAGTCGTGTGCACGATGAGCTTCGAACACGTGATCGAGGATTAGCATGAGGTGGTGGCCGAGCTCGTGGCGGCAGTTCTGGTCCACGCTCGACGGGCGCACCTACCACCTCATGATGGAGGCCCGGCCGTGGATCGGCTGGCTGGCGATCGGCCTGATGGTCGTCACCTTCGGGCTCGTCTTCTGGTGGGTCCCGCTGGAGGCGATCCAGGGCTACCCGCAGAAGATCTTCTACATCCACGTTCCGTCGGCGTGGCTCATGTACGCCGCGTTCGGAGTCGTGTTCGGGTCGTCGGTATTGTATCTATGGCAGCGCTCGGCTCTGTGGGACGTGTTCGCCCGCTGCGCGGCGGAGATCGGGTTCCTGTTCACCTCGCTGGCGCTGGTCACCGGGATGCTATGGGGCAAGCCCATCTGGGGAGCGTTCTGGACGTGGGACGCGCGCCTGACGTCGACTCTCGTCCTGTGGTTCATCTATGGCGGCTACCTGCTGCTCCGGACGTTCGCCCGTCCCGACGCCGACATCGCGCGGATCGCGGCGATCGTCGGGATCGTCGGCTTCCTCGACGTGCCGATCATCCACATGTCGGTCCTGTGGTGGCGCACTCTCCATCCCCAGCCGGTGGTGATGATCGTCGACGACCCGGGAGGCGGGCTGCCCGCGTCGATGCTCGTCACGCTGCTGGTCGCGCTCGTGGCGTTCTCGCTCGTGTTCGCCTATCTGTTGATCCAGCGCGTCTGGCAGGAGCGGACGGCGGAGAGCCTCGGCCTGCTGGAATCGCTCCTCGACCGACGGGAGGTACGGTTCTGATGACATTCTACCTGGCGGCCTATCTGGTCTTCTGGGCGGCTCTGTTCGGCTACCTGCTGGGACTCGCCGGTCGCCAGCGACGGCTCAACGAGCGCGCGGCGCTCCTGACCGAGCGGCTCGTGGCGCGGCGTCGCGCGGAGTCGGAGAGCTCACCGTGAGCGTCTACGCCCTT
>CAZCZH010000306.1:0-1916 GCA_964502985.1 uncultured Gemmatimonadales bacterium | reverse complement strand
CCAGTCTCCGCGCGCCCAGCGATGCGAGCGCCGGGCGGCGGACACGTAGTCCGACGGGAAGTCGTCGAACAGCTCGACGTCCGTGACCGCGCCGCAGCGAGCGAACGTCCCCTCGAACAGGTCGTGGCTCAGGATCACGTTCTCCGGAACGCGCTCGACGAGCGCCAGCTCGAACGCGTCGACATCGTAGATCCCCTTGCCGACGTACGTCCCCTCGCCGAACAGGTCCTGATAGACGTCCGACACGGCGGAGGAATACGGATCGATTCCCGTCGGGCCCGAATACAGACGGTGATAGGGCGTCGTCTCCCCGCGCGCCGGCAGCACGGGGGTGATCCGCGGCTGGAGGACGCCGTAGCCCTCCACCACACGGTCGCGCACCGGATCGAAGCGCGGCCGGTTGAGCGGGTGGGCCATCGTGCCCGCCAGCCGCGCCGCCGAGCCGGGGGGCAGGAGCGTGTCGGCGTCGAGGACGATCACGTAGCGCACATCGGGCGGGACGTCGGTCAGCTCGTCCGCGCGCTCGAGGAACGTCGTCTCGCGGCTCCCGCGGAGCAGTCGGTTCAGCTCGTGGATCTTGCCGCGCTTGCGCTCCCATCCCATCCAGCGCCCCTCGCCGGGGTTCCACACGCGCCGGCGATGGAACAGGAGGAACCGCGGCGTCCCCTCCGGAGTGGGCCCGTACCGCTCGTTGATCTCGCCCAGCCCGCGCGCCGCCGCGGCCAGGAGCCGGTCGTCGTCGGGGAGCGACTCCGTGTCCGCGTCCCTCCAGTCCGACAACAGCGCCAGCGTCAGGTTCGCCTCGGGGTTGGCCAGGAAATGGCGCTCCAGCCGCTCGACCAGCGCGGCGACCTCGTCCGGCGAGGTGAGCAGCGCCGGGACCGCGACCAGCGTCCGATGCTCGGGCGGCACGCCGCGCGAGAAGTCGAGCTTGGGCAGGCGACGCGGCCGGAGCAGCTCGTTCAGGTCGCGGTGGATCACGGCGATCGCCAGATCGGTGGCTGGAATCAGCGCGAAGACGCCGAGCGCGATCAGCGTCGCTGCGGGAACGCCGAGCCGCGCCAGGTACGCCAGCAGGAGCAGCATCAAGAGCGCGGTCACGACGGCGATCGTTCCCAGGTAGCCCGGGACGGCGAACGCGACGAACGCTCGCCGCAGCCAGGCCCCGGCCGGCACGCGATAACCCAGCGCGCGCTCGGCCGGCCGGCGCCCTTCGCGGATCAGGTGGTATCCGACGTGACCCGCGGTGGCGCGCTTCGCCGGGGCGGCCTCGGCGGCGCCGGCCCCGGCCCGCTCCACCACCCACTGCGCCACGTCGATCTCGGGCAGCGCGGCGCCGCGCGCCAGGTCCTCCACCGCGTGCCGATACAGGTCGCGGGTGGCGAAGTCCATCCGCGGATAGACTTCGGCCGGGTCCTCGCGCAGGACGCGCTCGACCAGGCTGACCGATTCGAAGAA
The DNA here is from genome assembly GCA_964502985.1 of uncultured Gemmatimonadales bacterium. Lineage (GTDB taxonomy): Bacteria > Gemmatimonadota > Gemmatimonadetes > JACCXV01 > JAHWKZ01 > CAZCZH01. Next base: position 458 of record CAZCZH010000306.1, on the reverse strand, counting down.
CGTCGCCCAGTCGAAGGCCGCGATCTGCCGCATGCTGGTGATCACGTTGCCCACCGTGGCGTGGGTCGCGACGTGCTCGGCGTGCACCCCCCGCACGAGCTCCTCGGAGCCGGTCGCGCCCTCGCTCCCGGCCAGCTGGCGCTCCAGCCAGGCCACGACGGGACCCAGCCACGGCTCCCGCTCACGGAGCCCCTGGACGAGCTCGGCGGCGAAGTGGGGGTCGACCGCTTCCTCCTCGTACGGGGCGAGGACCTTCTCGAGGTCGGCGGGCCGCGACCCGGACAGGGCGTCGATCAGCTCGCCGGCCCGGGCGCGCTCGCGCCGCGCGTGGAGGATGCCGTCGACGATCCGCCGCAGGTTGTCGACGAGGATCAGCTTGAGCGTCGCGGGCAGGGCCCACAACTCGCCCATCGTGAGCGCCCGCTCGCGCTGGTAGGCTTCGAGGAACCCGCGCAGGA
>CAZCZH010000305.1:0-1939 GCA_964502985.1 uncultured Gemmatimonadales bacterium | reverse complement strand
CGAACGGCTCGAGCCGGTCGGGACCTCCTCGACGGCGTTCTTTCGGCGGACGATATCGATGCCGTCTCTGTCCTGGCGGATCTCGAACCCCCGACGAGCGCTGCGGCCCTCGGCCGCTCGATCAAGTCGGCGCACCAGGTTGCGGGGGCGATTCGGCGGACGAACTGGGACCCGTTTGATTCCGTCGCGGACCTCCCCGATGAGTACGTCGCGCGGGGAAGAGCCATCGGTGAAGCAGTGGAAGAGGCACTCGGTCGGGACGAGCTTTCCCAGGCCCTGGGGAACGTGCTGGACGAGCAGGAGCGGAAGGCCGTCCAGCTGCTGACGGAGGTTGCGACCAGGAAGCCGGCTCCGAAGCGCATGCCACCGACTGGCGCTGGAGAGAAACCTGAAGGCGGTGGCCCTCGCGAGGAGCTGGAACCGGCCGGGAATCGCTCAGATCTCTCGGGGGATGAAGCCCGGGGGATTCTCGCCGCGTTGCTCGAGCGCGTCGCCGATCTCGAGCGGCTGAGCGTAACCTGGAAGCTTAAGGACTGATGGCTCAGGCGATCGGGGAGTCGCTCCTCCGCGCGCTCGTCGCCGAGGCCAACGAGGACGGGTCAGGAGGGGACGTCCTGGCGATTCGGGCGACCCCGAAGTGGGACGCGGATCCCATCATCGACGCGGAGGGTGGGCCGGTCCGTGTCGCACCCTGTGTGTCGGCTCTGGCGGTTCGGGAAACCCTGGCCGAGTACGGGGAGTCGGCAGGCGACGAGACGCTCGTGATCCTCACCGATCGCGACGAGCGCGATCTCGGGCAAGAAGTCCTTGCGCGGGTGTGGCGACAGCGGCTGCTGAAGCCATCTGGCTGGGAAGCCGTGAAGCACCTGTTCCGGGTCGATCGGCTGGATCCCGCCCTCGCGGACGCTCGCTGGCTGGTCGATCTCTTGGTGGATGTGGCACCGGCTCGTGGGTACCCCCCGCCCCCGAGCGGACTGCTCGAGGCTGGCACGGCATGGCGCACACTGCTACGCCACGCGCTCAGGCTCGACGTCGATGGACCGTCGCTTGGTGACCTGCTCCAGTGGGCGTCGACCGACGATGCGCGAGCGGCGCTGGAGGGGCCGCCGGCGCGGCACCTTGAGCAGATCTCGGCGCGTTTCGAACGGGAAGTCGGGCCGGCGTCGAGGTTCGTCCTGGATCTGGTGGCCACGGGAAAGGGCGGCACCGTTGTGCCGCTTGGACTGGTTGCCGACGTGCTGTGGGGCCAGGCTGACCCCGACGACCCGATGGCCCTGACGGCAAGGGTGCGTTTCGAGGAGCCGCTGGGGTCCCGCGAGATCAACGGGCAGACCGCCCGGGCGTGGGGCCAGGCGGCGCTACGGCTCGTCCGCGAAACCGCCGCCCGGGACGATGAGACGACCGTACGCGCCTGGCTCGCCGGAGCCCAGCGCTTGCTGAGGGAGCTCCGGGGGGAAGAGCTCGTCGTACTCTCGGATGTGCTGCCGGCGGCGTTCGACGAGCGGCTCCGGGCCGCCGGTGAAGTATTTGAACGGGTGCTGAACGAGCCGGGAGATCAGGCTGAGGCGGTCCGCCAGGCCGTGTTGCTCGTCGACCGTCATCTGAATGCAGACGACCCCGCGGAGGCGGAGCGAGTACGCCGCCTAAAGATGGGCGCGCGCCTCGTTCGACGGATTCTCGATCCTCCGACCGCGGAGGTCCAGGATCTGGCAGCACTCGCTTCCTCCTTCGTGGTCGATGGTGCGTGGGTGGACGCAGCTCGCGATGAGATCGGTCACGGGGACTCCGTGGCGACCCTCGCAGACGCGTACGCACGTCTGATCGAGCGCGTCGATGCAGAACGGGCCGAACGGGACCGCTCCTTCGGGCGGGCGTTATCAGCGTGGAGTGCCGTCGCCCCGACGGACCCGACGCCGCTGCTGCCGATCGAACGCGTGCT
>CAZCZH010000304.1:0-1984 GCA_964502985.1 uncultured Gemmatimonadales bacterium | reverse complement strand
CGCCGGAGTCGGTGAGGATCGGGCCGTCCCAGCCGGTGAACGCGTGCAGGCCGCCCAGCCGACGGATCCGCTCCGCGCCGGGCCGCAGGTGGAGATGGTAGGCGTTGGCCAGGACCATCTCGACCCCGGCTGACCGCAGCTCGGCCGGGACCAGCCCCTTGACCGTCGCCTGCGTGCCGACCGGCATGAAGGCGGGCGTCTGCACGACGCCATGGCCGGTGCGAAGCAGCCCCGTCCGCGCTGCGCCTTCCCGCGCGCACGGCTCCCAGTGCATCGGGCCGAAGATACGTCCTCCGGTTCGCGCTGTCAGACGGCGAGCCTCGACGCTGCCGGACGAGCTGGAGGGCCTGCCGAACGTCGCGGCGGCGGCCGGCCCCGACGTCGCTACGACGTCCAATGCAGGTGGACCGGTCCCGGCAGGAGGTGCAACAGGGGAACGCTGAAGAATACCAGCAGGCTCCACTCCGGGCTGACGTAGGCCACGCCCATCGCGAGCGCGTAGATCGCCGGCCCGACGAGGATCTGGCGGATCCCCGGCGGCGCTCGGTGTTCGTCGCCGACGTCGGATTGCAGCAGGTCGTGCGTGGCGGCGTAGCGCCAGTGCACGTACAGCAGGAAACTGATCAGCAGGAAGTTGAACCCGTACAGCTCGAGGGCGAACGGCTCGTGGGAATAGTGACCGACGAGCTTGGTCGTGTACGGCACCAGGCACACCGCCATGAAGAACAGGATGTCGATCCACAGCAGGGTGCGGTTGACCCGGTCGATGAAATGGAACTGGGCGTGGTGGCCCATCCAGTAGATCCCGAGCGTCAGGAACGACACGACGTAGGTGGCGATCCGCGGCCACAGGTGCAGGACCTGCCACATCAGGCTCGCCTGGAGCTTGTCCGCCGAGAGCTCGGGGACCTCGATTCCCAGGACGAGGAGCGTCATGACGATGGCGAACACGCCGTCGGCTAGAGTCGTGATCCGCGAGCCGCCGAGGGGTTCGACCTGCTCCTCTCCCTTCCCGCGCGAGCCCTTCCCCTCCGGATCCGAGCCCATGCGCCCCTCCCGCGGCCTCAGTGTCGACCCAACGCGCCGGACGAGTCGAGAAGATGATACAGGGCGGGGAGCAGGAAAAGCACGATCGGCGCCGACAAGACGAACCCCCCGATTACGGCGATGGCCAGCGGCTGCATGAGCTGGGAGCCTTCTCCCAAAGCCATCGCCAACGGCGCAAGGGCGAATGTCGTCGCCAAGACCGTCATGGCCACAGGGCGCAGTCGCCTCCGGGACGCTCCGCGCCACGCCTCTCGCGGCTCGACCCCCGCGGCCAGCTCGTTGCGCGCCTCGTGCAAAACGAAGATCGCGTTTTCCCCCACGATGCCGACCATCATGATCGCGCCCACGTAGCTCGAGATGTTGAGCGTCGTCCCGGTCAGGTGGAGCGCCAGCATGACTCCCGCCAGGACGGCCAGCGCGCACACCGTCGTCAGCAACGGGGCCCGCCAGTCGCCGAACTCGAACAGGACCACGATGGAGACGAGGACCAGCCCGGCCAGCAGGACGTACAGGAGACCCCGGAAGGACCGCTGTTGCTGCTCGTACAGGCCCCCGTATCGCAAGGACATGTCCGGAGAGAGCTGGAGGCCGGCGCGCAGCCGGTTGCGGATCTCGCCGATCGCGCTTCCCAGGTCACGTCCCGAGAGCCGGGCCGTCACCCCGATGAAGGTCCGCAGGTCCTCGCGGTCGATCTCCGCCTCCGAAGGTCCCGTCGAAATCCGGGCCAGCTGGGAAAGCGGGACCAGACCGAACGGCGCGGTCCGGGACCGGACCTGCAGATCCGCGAGCGATGACCGATCCTCGCTCGAGAACACTCGCAGGTCGTACAGCCGGTCGCCGACCCGGATCTGGTCGACTACGGCCCCCGTCACCGCCGGATCGACCGCATGGAACACGTCTTGGGTCGTCAGGCCGTAGCGTCCCGCCGCTCGCGTGT
>CAZCZH010000303.1:0-2072 GCA_964502985.1 uncultured Gemmatimonadales bacterium | reverse complement strand
GGATCTCGATGTCGAACTCCTCCTCGAACGCCATCACCAGCTCGACCGTGTCGAGCGAATCGGCGCCCAGGTCCTCTACGAACGAGGCGTCCGATGTCACCTTCTCGGAGTCGACCCCGAGATTCTCGACGATGATCTCCTTGACCCTGGTCTCGACCGACATTTGCACCCCTCGTTCAGGCGTTTGAATCGACTCAGCGCGTGAGTCCTCCGTCTACGCAAATGACCTGGCCGGTAATATAGTCGCTCGACGACGAGGCGAGAAACACGACGAGATTGGCTACGTCACGGGGATCGCCCAGGCGCCCGGCGGGGATCCTGGCGAGGAATTCCTCCCGCGCCGACTCGGGCAGCGCGTCGGTCATGTCGGTGGCGATGAACCCGGGCGCCACGACGTTGACCGTCACGCCACGCGAGGCGACTTCCGCGGCCAGGGACTTGCTGAAGCCGATCAGCCCCGCCTTGGAGGCAGCGTAGTTGGCCTGTCCCGGGTTGCCGGTGATGCCGACCACCGAGGCGATGTTGACGATCCGTCCCCCGCGCTGGCGGATCATCGACTTGATCGCCGCCCGCGACCACAGGAAGGCCCCCGTCAGGTTCGTGTCCAGGACCGCCTGCCACTCCTCCGGCTTCATCCTGAGGAGCAGGTTGTCGCGCGTGATGCCGGCGTTGTTGACGAGGATGTCGAGCCGCTCGAACGACTGCGTGAGCTCGCTCCACGCGCGCTCGACGTCCGCACGGCTGGACACGTCGCCGACCAGGCCCAGGGAGCGCACGCCGCGCTCGGCGACGGCCGCAGCCGCCTCGGCGACGGAGTCCGCACTGCGGGCGAACACGGCCACGTCGGCGCCGGCGTCGGCCAGCGCCTCGACGATGGCTCGCCCGATGCCCCGGTTTCCCCCGGTGACGAGGGCCGTCCTCCCGCTCAGGTCGAGGGCCGTCATCCGGCCAGGACTTCTTCGAGCTCGACCGGCTCTCCCACGGAGCGTCCCTCCAGCGAATCGTCGATCCGCCTGAGGAGGCCCGTCAGGACGGAGCCCGGCCCGGGTTCGTAGTACGTCCGGCATCCGAGGTCGCGCAGGGTCTCCACACATTCGACCCAGCGCACCGCGCCGGTCAGCTGAGCGAGCAGTCGGGCCCGGATCTCGGCCGGCTCGCGGACCGGCCGCGCGTCCACGTTGGCCACGACGGGGATCGCCGGGCGCCGCACGTCCGCCTCGTCGAGGGCTTCCGCGAGGACCTCGACGGCCGGCTCCATGAGCGGGGAGTGGAACGCGCCGGCGACGGTCAGCTCGAGCGCGCGCCGCGCGCCGCGACCCTTGGCCTCCTCGACCAGTCGCCGCACGGCCTCGACCGAGCCCGACACGACGACCTGTCCGGGGGCGTTGAAGTTCGCCGGTCGAAGCGTCTCGTCGTCCCGCCGGATGGCGGCGCAGAGCTCCTCGACGGCGTCCGGGTCGAGCCCCAGGACGGCGGCCATCGTGCCCGGCCGCTCGCGCCCCGCCGCGGCCATTGCCTCGCCGCGTGCGCGCACGAGCCGCACGGCCTCGTCGAACGCCAGGCTTCCGGCAGCCACGTGCGCCGTGAACTCGCCCAGGCTATGGCCCGCGGCCGCGTCCGGCTCGACACCGCGTCCGGCGAGGACGCGCGTCACGGCGACGGAATGCGCGAGCAGCGCGGGCTGGGCGTTCTGGGTCTCGGTCAGGGTCTCCAGCGGACCCTCCCAGCAGAGCCGCGACAGCTCGAAGCCGAGCACGTCGTCGGCCTCGTCGAACACGGCCCGCGCCTCGGGGTAGGCGTCCGCCAGCCCTGCGCCCATGCCGACGATCTGACTACCCTGCCCGGGAAACTGAAACGCGATCATGGCGCGGCGTGCGGGAAGTCTGCGATCACAGCTTGACCAGCATCGAGCCCCATGCCAGTCCTCCGCCGAACGCCGTCATCAACACGACGCTCCCGGGGCCGGCGAGGCCCGCGCGGCGCGCCTCGTCGAGCGCGATCGGGATCGAAGCCGAGCTCGTGTTGCCGTAGCGGTCGATGTTGACGAACACCTTCTCCATGGGCAGGCCGAG
>CAZCZH010000302.1:0-2111 GCA_964502985.1 uncultured Gemmatimonadales bacterium | reverse complement strand
GGAAGACATGCCGTGGGGGCTGCACATCGTGGGCACGGAGCGCCACGAGTCGCGGCGCATCGACCGTCAGCTGCGGGGCCGCGCGGGGCGTCAGGGAGATCCCGGATCGTCGCGCTTCTTCCTGTCGCTGGAGGACGACCTGATGCGGCTGTTCGGCTCGGAGCGGATCGCCAGCGTGATGGACAAGATGGGCGCCGAGGAGGGCGAGGTCATCACTCACTCGCTGGTCACGCGGTCCATCGAACGTGCCCAGAAGAAGGTCGAGATCAACAACTTCGAGATCCGCAAGCACCTCCTCGAGTACGACGACGTGATGAACAAGCAGCGCGAGGTGATCTACGAGCTGCGCACGCGGGCGTTGGAGGGCGAGGAGGGGGAGGTCTTCGAGGAGGCCCGCGAGATCGTGCGGGACGCCGTCGAGACGAAGGTCGAACAGTACATGGATCCGGAGGCCTACGCGGAGACGTGGGACCTGGCGGGGTTGCGCGAGGATCTGATGCGCACGTTCCTCCTGCCTTTCGCCTGGCTGGAGCCGCTCATAGAGGGTCCGAACGGGAACTCGGCGGGGGTGGAGAACGACGCGGACGTTCCGTCGACCTACGACGGGATCATGGAGCGCATCCTGTCCGACCTCGACCAGGCGCTGGAGAGGCGCATCGAGGAGTGGGAGGCCGAGCGCGCGGCACTGATCGTGCGTCAAGTGCTGCTGCGGGTGATCGACGAGCGGTGGCGGGACCACCTCTACGAGCTCGATCAGCTGAAGACCGGCATCCAGTACCGGGCCTGGGGCCAGCGCGACCCGCTGATCGAGTACAAGAAGGAAGCCTTCGAGATGTTCGTCGAGATGATGGACGACCTGCGCGCCAGCGCCGCGACGCTGCTGTTCCGCGTGCAGCTCGTCGAGCCCGGCCGGATGTCGGCCGAGGACCGCCGGCGTCGCGAGCGTCTCGAGCGACGCCAGGTTGCGATGCACGCCACGGCTCCGGCCATGGCGGGCGCCGGCGCGGCGGTCGGGCCTCCCTCGGGGTCGGAAACGCGCTCGGGAGTGGCCGGAGAGGCCGCGCCCGAGGCCCCGCCGGTGCCCGAGACGTACGTCCGAGAAGGCGACAAGATCGGCCGCAACGACCCGTGCCCCTGCGGGAGCGGAAAAAAGTACAAGAAGTGCCATGGGGCATAGTGACGGGCCCTTTGGCCCGACAGAAGAAACTGACCTGCGAGAGAACGTTCAGGAGGAAACCCACATGATCGGAGTCCTCGACCGCCTGTCCGGCGGGGCCGGCATTCTGCGCCGGCCGGAGAACTCGTACCAGCCGGGGGACGACGACGTCTACGTCCCGGCCCGCTTGATCGACACGTACGGCTTGCGACAGGGCGACGCCATCGATGGCGAGATCGGTTCTCCGCCCGGCAAGGGCAAGCTGCCGCCTCTCAAGTCCGTCACTTCGGTGAACGGGGAGTCTCCCGAAGCGGCCCGTCATCGGACCAAATTCGACAAGTTGCGCGCGGCCCATCCCGACGAGCGCCTGACCCTCGAGATCCTCGACGAGGAGCAGGCCGCGGCGGTCAACGGGGCCGGTGTCACCAACCGCATCCTGGATCTCGTCGTGCCGCTGGGCAAGGGGCAGCGGGCGCTCATCGTGGCCCCGTCCAAGGCCGGCAAGACGATGCTCCTGCAGGCCGTCATGTCCGGCATCGTGGCCAACTACCCGGACGCCGAGCTGATCGTGCTGCTCGTCGACGAGCGTCCGGAGGAGGTCACCGAGATGCAGCGCATGGCCGAGCGTCTGGGCCGCGGCGAGGTGATCGCCTCCTCGTTCGACTTTCCCCCCGACCGGCACGTGGCGGTGGCCGAGATGGCTCTCGAGCGCTCCCGACGGCTCGTCGAGAGCGGCAAGGACGTGGTCCTCGTGCTGGACTCGATCACGCGCCTGGCGCGAGCCTACAACGCGATCGAGCGCTCCAGCGGACGCACGATGTCCGGCGGCATCGAGGCCGGCGCCCTGGAGGCTCCCAAGCGCTTCTTCGGTTCAGCCCGGAAGGTCGTCGGCGACCGTGGCGGCAGCCTGACGATCATCGCCACCGCGCTGATCGACACGGGAAGCCGCGCCGAC
>CAZCZH010000301.1:0-2135 GCA_964502985.1 uncultured Gemmatimonadales bacterium | reverse complement strand
CGCCGGCGCGACCGGGGTGCACGAAGCCCTGCGGCCCTGATTGACATCCCTCCGGGGCGCCCGTATGCTACGCTCCCGCGGTTCGCCCAATCGGATTCCGACAGTCGAAAGGAGCGTCGTCATGCGGTGGACTCCCTCGTCACGCCGGGCCGCGGCCCTGGCACTGGTGGCCGTCGCCGCCCTGTGGGGCTGCCAGCGCGACAACGAGGGCGCCCCGTCGGGCCAGGAGGCAGCCGGTGTGCGGACGCACGCCGTGGCCTCGGGGTTGCCGAGCGGCGCGAGCGTCGTCATCTCGGGCTACGACCTGCAGGGGTTCTGGACGCGCGCCCAGGGAACCGAGCTGTACAAGTCCCTGAACGCCATCCCGGGAGTTCGCGACGCGTTCGCGCCGATGATCGAGGGCCGGCGCAAGTTCGAGACCGAGACCGGCCTGGCGCTCGACCAGCAGACCTTGATGACGGTGTTCGGCAAGAAGTTCGATGTCGGGTTCTACGGACCGCTCGAGGGCGACCGCGCGGACCTGCTGCTCGTCTCCCAGATCGGCGACGAGACCCTGGCCCAGAAGATCCTGACGACCCTCGAATCGAAGCTCGTGGAGGCGCAGAACGCGACCTTCTCCGACACCGAGTACTCCGGGCGCAAGATCCGCGTCGGAAAGAACCGGCAGGACCAGGAGGTCCTGTTCTACTCCCTTGGCGACGGCGCGCTGACGATGGCCACGACGCGCGCGCGGATGCAGCAGGCTCTCGACCTGCCGGACAAGGGGCAGTCCATGTCGGCCGCCGCCGGCGAGTACATCGATACGCTGAAGAAGCTGCCCGACGCGACGATCGCCGTGTACGTCAACCAGAAGGCGATTCGCGAGGCCGCCCAGCGGGCGATGGCCGACTCGACGACCGTCGAGGGTCGGGCCCAGCGCGAGCGCTTCCGCGCGGCGACGTCGGCGCTGGAGGATTACGGGCTCGCCTCGGCCGTGGCCGTCGGCGTCTACTGGACGGACAACGGCGTCCGTGCCGATGCCTATTCGCTGTTCCCCGAGGGGAACCGGTCGAAGATCGCCAGCATGCTGACGCGCTCCCCGTCGGCCGTCCGGACGCTCGCCTTCCAGCCCGAGAGTACGCTCCTGTACACGGCGGCCAACACGTTCGACGCGGGCATCGTGTACTCGGAGCTCAGGCGCTACGCGATCGACGCGACGCGCATCCAGATGGGGGTCAAGAACACCCCCGACTCGCTGCGCGCGGACAGCCTGGTGGATCGCCAGATGCGCGAGTTCCAGGGCCAGCTCGGGATCGACATCGAGCACGACCTGGTGCCATGGGTCGGCGAGGAGCTGGCGTTCTCGATCAACGGGGTCGATCAGAGCGGGTTCTTCCCGGTTCCGGAGATGGCCTTCACGGTGGCCACCAAGGATCCGCAGAAGACGCGCGCGTTCATGACCGAGGTCGAGGGCGCGCTGACCAGCGCGGCCCGGGCGCGGGCTTCGATCCCGCTGCAATGGCAGAGCGAGCAGTATCAGGGGCAGACGGTCCGCTACGCCCCGACGCCGATGGGCGAGGGTCTCGCCGTGTCGTACACCGTGACCAACGACTTCCTGCTCCTGGCCACGAACCGGGCCCTCGCCAAGCGCATGCTCGACGTGCGGGCGGGGCGCGGGCCGGCGTTGCCGTCGAATCCCGACTTCAAGGCCATGACGAAGTTCTACCCGCAGAAGGCGAACACGCTCGGCTTCGTCAACATCGAGCGCGTCCTGACGCAGGTCGAGGGGCTCTTGACGAGCTACGGCCAGATGCGCGGCGCGGCGACGGCCGATTCGACGTCCACAGAGCGCCGGGTCCTGGCGGCGCTGAAGAACGCGCCCCGGCTCGGATTCTACAGCGACGCGGACGACGACGGCGTGTTCGGGCACTTCCTGCTGGAGGTCCGCTAGCCGCCGTCGTCCCCGGGTTCCTCGCGTGTTAACCCCCGCGCTCCGCTCTTCGTCTGGAACGGTCGAGAGCGGCCCGTCGGCAAGCGGCCGGCGGGCCCGACCGCGACGCGAGGAGCGATTCCATGAGCAACGACCTGATTCCGGTCATCGGCGTGGCCACCGTCACCAGCGTGTTCGCCCTGCTGATGGGCTGGATCGCGTGGCT
>CAZCZH010000300.1:0-2168 GCA_964502985.1 uncultured Gemmatimonadales bacterium | reverse complement strand
GCTGTTCCGCGACGAGCAGCGGCGGATCATCGAGCACATCCTGGAGTCCTCGATCGAGCGCGCCGAGCAGCAGTACGTCCAGCTCTACGAGGGGCGGGCGCCGCTGATGCGCTTCGTGGCGGATCTCGACATCCCCGCGCCACGGCCGTTCCGCGTGGCCGGCGAGCTGGTGCTGAACACGCGCCTGAGGCGCGTGTTGTCCGACGAGGACGGCCCCGATCTCGACGAGGCTCGCGCGCTGGTTCGGGCCGCGCGACTCGAGCGGGTCGAGCTCGACGAGATGGAGGTCGGCTTCGCCGCCCGCCGCGCCCTGGAGCGCCTGGCGCGTCGCCTGGCGGAGGAGCCGGACGACCGCGACGCCCTGGCCGCGCTGGACGAGATGACGGCGTTCGCCGGGACGCTGCCGTTCCACGTCCCCCTGTGGGGCGTCCAGAACGTGTACTGGCGCCTTCTGCAGGAGGAGTGGCCGGCGTTCCGCCAGGCCGCCGACCGTGGCGAGGCCGAGGCCCGCGCGTGGGTCGAGCGGTTCGAGGCCCTCGGCCAGAAGCTGCGCGTCGCCGTTCCCCGTCCGGAGCCGATCGAGGCGTCGTAGCCCGGCGGTCGGTGGGGACGGTACGTGAATCCGTTCCACGTCCCCGGGCGGGCGTTCACTGCACCAGCAGGGCGTTGGCTGCAGCGGGCGGTCGCCGGGACGCGGTCCGCGGGTAGACTACGAGCTTACGGTCTTTTCCGAGGTGATCCCATGTCCAGAGTCCCGTTCGCCGTCCTCGCCCTGGCAGGGTTCGCGGCCCTCCCCGTCCGTCCGGCCCGCGCCCAGCGACCCGACACCACGGCGGCCGTTCCGGACAGCGTTACGGTGGAACGCGTCCTCGCCGGGAGCGACCTGTTCAACGGCGGCACGTGCACGTTCTGCCACGCCGTCGCCGGTCGCGGCACCGGTCGCCGCGCCCCGGATCTTTCGGACGCCGAGTGGCTCCACTCGACGGGCGACTTCGACGGCATCCAGCACACCATATTCTGGGGCGTCGAGAAGGACGAGATGAAGGCCCTCGAGCCACGCCCGTTCGCCATGAATCCCAAGGGCGGGATGATGATCGACAACGAGGCCACGAAGGCCCTGGCGGCCTACGTGTGGACCCTGTCGCATCCCGGCACGAACGAGTTCGTTGCCGAGCAGGCGCGCTTCCTCACGTTGGCTCGGGACGGCCGCGAGGACGACGCAGTGGCGGCGTTCCACCAGGCCGGCGAGCGCTGGGAGGGCCATCCGCTCCTCGCCGAGCGCGGGCTGAACGCGCTGGGGTACGAGATCATGGCCGCCCGCGGCGCCGCCGCCGCCCTGCCCTTGTTCGCGCTGAACGCGGAGCTCCACCCCGACTCGTGGAACGTGTGGGATTCGCTTGGCGAGGCCAGGGCCGGAGCCGGTGACACGGCCGGAGCGATCCGCGACTACCAGAAGTCGATCGAGCTGAACCCCGACAACGAGAACGGCAAGAAGGCGCTGGAGAAGCTGCGCGGCGGAGCCTAGCCCCGGGGACGCCGGGTCGCGGGTGCGTTAGACTGCACGCGCCCGTGCATCGAGCTTTCCTTCCTCTCCGGAGGACGATGGGTCCGCCTCCGCGGCGTCGCCGAACGTGAACGCTCCCCTGGCTCCTGTGCGCGCGGAGATCCTGGGCGCCGACGCGCTCGGCCGGCTGGCGGAGGGACTGGCCCGCGCGCACCGCGTCGAGGTGCGCCGGCGCGGGGGCGCCCCGCTTCTGCGGCGGCTGGAGGACGACGCGCGCCGGGTCCGCGAGGGCTACGAGGTCCTCGCCGAGGTCGTCGAGCGAGGGCAGGCGATCTCGCCGGCGGCCGAGTGGGTCATCGACAACATCCACGTCGTCGACGAGCTCGTCCGCGCCGTCCGCGAGGAGCTGCCCCCGGGCTACCTGCGTCAGCTCCCCCGCTTGTCGCGCGGCGAGTTCACCGCTCATCCGCGGGTCTACGCCCTCGTGTGGTCGTACGTCGCGCATACCGACAGCCGGTTCGACCCGGACATCCTGCGCGGCAACTGGTACGGCGGCTACGTCGAGGATCGCCAGGTCTACACGCGCTTGCGGCACGTGCTGTGGCTGTCGATTCTCGGCGGCAACAACATGATCGAGTACTTCACGATCTCGAGCGGCCTGCTC
>CAZCZH010000299.1:0-2188 GCA_964502985.1 uncultured Gemmatimonadales bacterium | reverse complement strand
ACCCCTTCCGCTTTCCTGCGGGGGACCGCGCGCGCTCGACGCGTGGCCCACGCGGCGGCGTAGCTCAGTGGGTAGTGCACGGGACTCATAAGCCCTGGGTCGCAGGTTCGAATCCTGCCGCCGCCACCAAACCTCGACTCGCCGCCATGCACCCACCGATGGCCGACCTGGCCCACGCGTTCCACGACCACTGGCGCCGGCACTTCGCGCCCGTCGCCGACGGGCCGGTGGTCATCGGCGTGTCCGGCGGGCGGGACTCGATGGCGTTGCTGGCGCTTCTGGCGCGTGACGCGGCCGGGGGAGACGGGCTGCCCGTCGTGGCGGCCCACTTCGACCACGGCACGCGCGCCGCCGAGAGCGCCGCCGACGGGCGCTTCGTCGCCGCGGTGGCCGAGCGCTGGGGCGCGCGGGTGGTTCTCGGGGCGGGGGACGCTCCGGCCGCGGCGCGGGCCGCCGGCCGCGGGCCCCAGGCCGCGGCGCGCCGCCTGCGCTATCGCTTCCTGCGCGACGTGGCGCGGCGCGAAGGGGCGCCATTGTTGACCGCTCACCAGCGCGACGATCGGGTCGAGACCGTGCTCCTGAGGCTCGTCCGCGGCGCGAGCCCGGACGGGCTCGCCGGCCCGCGTCCCGTCGACGCGCGCGACGGCGTGGTGCTGCTCAGGCCGCTCCTGGCGTTCTCGCGGCGGGCGCTCGACGGCTGGATCACCCGGACCGGCGTGCCGTTCCGCGACGATCCGTCGAACGTGGACCCGCGCTATGCCCGGACCCGCGTCCGGCGGGACGTCGTCCCGCAGCTCACGCGCCTGAACCCGCGGGTCGACGAGGCCATCGTCCGGCTCGCGGCCCAGGCCGCCGCCGACGCCGCGTTCCTCGATTCGGCGGCGCGCGACGTCCTGGCCGACGCCGAGGAAGACACGTCCGAGGGCCTTCGGCGCTACGCGGCGAAGCCCCTCCTCGAGGCCCCCGATCCGCTACTGACGCGGGCCGTGATCCTGGCCTGGGCGGCCACCGCGCCCGCCGGCCGAACGCCGCCCGGCGCGGCCTGGGTCGGCGGGACGGTGGCGTTCCTGCGCCGGGGCCGTGGCGGCGCGGTCCCCGCGCCGGGCGGTGGCTTCGTCCGCCGGCGCGGAGGCACGATCGAGTTCCGCGGTCCGCACGCCCGAGACGAGGCGGCACGATGAGCGACGGCACGACGAACGGTCCCGCGCGTCTCCGCGACGTGCATCCCGCCGGCGAGATCGAGCGCATCCTGATCGCGGAGCCCGAGATCCGCGCGCGGATCATGGAGCTCGGAGCGGAGATCGCGGCCGACTACGCCGAGCGCGACCTGGTCGTCCTGTGCCTCCTCAAGGGCGGGATCTACTTCACCGTCGACCTGACGCGCGCCATCGACCTGCCGATCACGCTGGAGTTCGTCCGGGCGCGGTCCTACGCCGGGATGGAATCCACGGGAAAGGTCGAGCTGTCGTGGATCGACGGCCTGGACATCGGGGGCCGGGACGTCCTCATCGTCGAGGACATCGTGGATACCGGCCTGACCCTGATCGAGATCTGGCGCGCGCTCGAGGCCAAGCGTCCCGCGAGCCTCGCCATCTGCACGCTGCTGTACAAGGAGAAGCGCCTCGCTCACCCCATTCCGATCGCTTATATTGGCTTCGCGATCGAGGACGTGTTCGTGGTGGGATACGGCCTGGACTACGACGAACGATTCCGGAACCTTCCGCATATCGCGGTGTTCCAGCCGCACGAGTCCTCGGGCTGAGCCGCCGCGCTGTGAGAGAAGGAGACCGTTGAGCCCGCCATGAGCGATCGAAGCAACCGACCGCGCTCGCCGAAGCGGACCGGCCGCCCGCGCCGTCCGCCGCCCCGTCGTCCGAAGTTCTCCAGCCTCAGCAAGAACCTCGCCCTGTGGCTGCTGATCATCCTCCTGCCGTTGACGATCTATCAGCTGTTCCTGCCCAAGCAGCAGTCGCGCGTCGACGTCAAGTACTCGGAGTTCGTCCAGCAGCTCGAGCGGGACAACGTTTCGACGGTCACGATCACGGACAAGGAGATCTCGGGGAAGCTCAAGAGCCCGGCCAAGGCGGTCGCCGACGACGGCGGGGCCCGATCGTACACGGAGTTCCACACCGTGCTGCCGTTCGAGGACCCGGCCCTGGAACGGCAGCACGGTGTGGAACTCCGTGTA
>CAZCZH010000298.1:0-2198 GCA_964502985.1 uncultured Gemmatimonadales bacterium | reverse complement strand
CCTTCGTCTCGTAGTTCCGCGTCAGGGGGTTGAATGCCATCCGGTCCGCCGGCGGCGCGGACCACGGGATCTTCAGCACCAGCGAGAGGGCCACCGCCTGTCCCATCGCCCACAGGCCGGTGCCGAGGAGCGAGACGTCGACCACGGTGCCCTTCCCGGTGCGCTCGCGGTGGAAGAGCGCACCCATGATCCCGCCCGCGATCGTCATCCCGCCGATCGAGTCGCCGAAGCCGGGCGCCGGGGGCACGGGGACGAGGTCGTACTCCGGGCGCTTGCCGCCGAGGGCCACGCCGGCGCGGGCCCAGAAGGCGAGCGAGTCGTAGGAGCCCTTGTCGGCTTCGGGGCCGCGCTCGCCCTGACCGGTCCCGCGCACGTAGATGATCTTGGGGTTGGCGGCGCGGATCTGGTCGACGTCGATTTCGAGCCGCTCTCGGACGCTGGGAAGCTTGTTGGTGAGGAAGACGTCGGCGGTCGCAGCGAGCTTGTAGAGGATCTCGATTCCGTCGGGCGACGTGAGATCGAGGCCCAGGCTCTTCTTGCCTCGGTTGGAGTGCTCCAGCAGGACGTGCACGTTCCCCGGCACGACCGCGATGCCGCTGGAGGCCAGGCCCCGCATCGCGTCTCCGCGGGTCACGTGTTCGATCTTGATCACCTCGGCGCCCAGGTCCGAGAGGGCCGCAGAGGCAGCGGGCACGAACGTGTGCTCGGCCACCTCCAGGATGCGAACGCCCTCGAGAATCTTCCCCATGCGGCCGCTCCTCCCGTGCCTCGCTCGCGACGCTTCAGACCGACAGGATCGACACGCCCGCGACGCCGGGCGCGCCGTAGAGCTGGGTGTAGCCCACCTTCGGGTCGCCCGGGACCTGCCGCTCGCCCGCCTGTCCGCGGAGCTGGAGCACCACCTCGTGGACCTGGCGCAGCCCCGAGGCGCCGATCGGCTCGCCGTTCGCGAGGAGCCCCCCGTCGGTGTTCACGGGCAGCCGGCCGCCGATCTCGAGCTCCCCGTCCGCCACCAGCGCCTCCTGGTCTCCGTCGGCACAGAAGCCGTTCTCGGCCAGGTGGATGACCTCCGCTCCGGCGTCGGTGTCCTGGAGCTGGATGACGTCCACGTCCGCGGGGCCGATCCCGGCCTTCTCGTAGGCGGCCCGCGACGCGTCGACCGTGGGCCCGACGGTCTCCTCGACCGGGAGCCACGGGCTGTGCACCTCGAAGGCACCCAGCCGCCGCGTCCGCACCGCGCTGGCGCGCAGGTAGATCGGACGGTCCGTGTAGCGGTGCGCCCGGTCGGCCCGGCACAGGACCACGGCTGCCGCTCCCTCGTCGGGGCTGCAGAACATGTACTGCGTCAGCGGGTGGCTCAGCATCCGCGAGCCCAGGATCTCCTCCTCGGAGAGCGGCTTGCGCCGGAACGCGTTCGGGTTGAGCGCGCCGTTGCGGAGGTTCTTGGCGACGACGCGGGCCAGCGTGGTAGACGAGATCCCGTGGTCGTGCATGTACTTGTTGATCTTCATCCCGAAGAACTTCGGCGTGAGGAAGTGGCCGAGCTCGCCGTACCACGACGGGCAGGCGTACAGGCGCGGGTCGGAGCTGAAGGCGCCGGGCAGGTGCTTGTCCATGCCGATGGCGATGCCGAGGTCGTACTCGCCCAGGCGGATCTGATCGGCGGCCAGCGACAGGACGCTGCCCGCCGTGGCGCAGCCGTTGTAGACGTTGGTGAACGGGATGCCCGTGAGCCCCAGGAGCGCGACCACGGCGTCCGGGTTGTCGATCTCGTAGCTCCCGGCGAACGCGAACTGGACGTCGCGCCACGCGATGCCCGCGTCGGCGAGCGCGGCCCGGACGGCGATCGCGCCCATGTCGATGCCCGTGCGGTCTCCGAAGCGCCCGAACGGATGCAACCCCACCCCCACGATCGCGACGTCCATCTCGTCTCCTACTGCCGGTTCGACTTCGGGTTCGACTTCGGGTTCGACTTCGCTCGCCTACGGCTCGCTGCGCGCGGCGCCGGTGGCGCCGCTCGGGCACACCGGGCGGAACGCGAACGTGACGATCTCGTTGCCGTCGTCGTCGGTGCGGAACGGCACCAGCACGAGCTCCATGTCCATGCCGGTCTCGAGGCCCTGGGCCTGTGTGAGGCGCGCCTCGACCCTCACCTCGTCTCCGAGCTCCACGTAGCCGACGCCGTACGGAACGAAGTC
>CAZCZH010000297.1:0-2243 GCA_964502985.1 uncultured Gemmatimonadales bacterium | reverse complement strand
CGCCGTGGCGCAGGACGTTGTCGCAGGCGATCAGGCCGCCCGGGCGGACGAGCCGCAGGCAGCGCTCGAAGTAGTCGGGATACGACATCTTGTCGGCGTCGATGAAGGCGAAGTCGAAGGCGCCCGCCTGGCCGCCCGCGAGGAGCCCGTCGAGCGTGTCGAGAGCCGGGCCCAGCCGCAGGTCGATCTTCTCCGCCACGCCGGCCTCCTCCCACCAGCGGCGCGCGATCCGCGTGTACTCCTCGTTGACGTCGCACGCGACGACCTCGCCGCCCTCCGGCAGGGCGAGGGCGACGATCATCGCCGAATAGCCGGTGAACACGCCCAGCTCGAGCGTCCGCCGGGCGCCGATCAGCTTGACGAGGAGCGCCATGAGCTGGCCCTGCTCGGGGGCGATCTGCATGCGCGCCATCTCGTGGGAGGCGGTCTCCTCGCGGAGCCGCCGGGCGACGTCGGGCTCGCGGAGCGAGACCGACAGCAGGTAGTCGTACAGCCGGTCGTCGAGCTCGATCGTGCGCCGGCTCACGGCGCGGCCCCGGCGCCGGACGCGCCCGGGACGAGGGCCCGCGGCGGGCGCTCGTCGTCGCGCGGCGTGTCGCGCACGACCCGGCCACCCTTCAGCACCAGGCGCACGTCGCGCAGCGCGTGGATGTCCGTCGTCGGGTCGCCCTCGACGACGACCAGGTCGGCGAGGAGCCCGGGCGCCACCCGGCCCCGGTCGGCGAGCCCGAACACCTTCGCGTCGACCGACGTCGCCGCGGCCAGCGCCTGGCTCGGCGTCATGCCGTCGTCGACCATCAGCTCGAGCTCGCGCGCGTTGTCGCCGTGGGCGAACACGCCGGCGTCGCTGCCGTTGCAGATCGTCACGCCGGCGTCCAGCGCGGCGCGGAACGCGGTCCGCGCCTGAATCATGTTGGGGGTCGGAGGCTGTCCCGGCTTCCAGCCCTCGAAGTACCGCGCGTAGGCCTCGTTGGCGGCGAGCGTCGGGCACAGCGCGATCCCCTTCTGCGCCATCAGGCGAAACACCTCGGGCGTCCCGCCGTAGCCGTGCTCGATCGTCGTCACGCCTGCCTCGGCCGCGCGGCGCATGCCGGCGGCGCTCGTGGCGTGGGCCGCGACGGGCGCGCCAGCGCTCGCGGCGACGGCCACGACGCGCTCGAGCTCCTCCTCGGTGAACGTCGGGCGCACCTCGCCCGTCGGGCCCCAGCCGAAGTCGGCGTAGACCTTGATCCACTGGGCGCCGTGGCCCAGCTGGTCGCGCACGACCTTGGTCAGGTCCTCGACGCCGCTCGCCTCCTCGGCCCCCTGCGGCACGTCGAACGAGGGGGCGAATCCCTTGGGCGCGTACGCACCGGTGGCGACGATGGCGCGCGTCACGACGATCATCCTGGGCCCCGGCACGATCCCCTCATCGATCGCCTTCTCGAGCCCGACGTCGGCGTAGCCCGCGCCCTCGGTTCCAAGGTCGCGGAACGTGGTGAACCCGGCCTCGAGCGTCTTCCGCGCGTGGACGACGGCCCGCGCGACCCGCTCGCCGATCCCCTCCTTGAGGACCTGGTCGTTCCACGACGTCTCGTCGTACGGGTGGAGGAAGATGTGGCCGTGGCCCTCGATGAGCCCCGGGAGGAGCGTCGCCCCCGGCAGGTCGACGACCCGCGCCCCGGCCGGCGCGCGCGACGCGGCGTCGGGCCCGGCGGCGGCGATCGTGTCGCCCTGGACGACGACCGCCCAGCCGGCGTGGAGCGCCTGCCCGTCGAACACGCGGGCCGGCTTCAGGACGAGCGCGGCGGGGGATCCCGCCGCGCCGGCCTGCTGCGCGTGGGCGGGCCGCGGCGCTAGCGCCGCCGCCAGCGCCATGACGACGGCCGCCCTCACCGCTCCTCCTTCCGCCCGTACTCCTCGACGTAGCGCTCGAGCGCCCGCCGCACGATCTCGATCGCCTCGTCGGGACCGGAGAACTCTTCCACCTCGACCTCCTTGTGCTCGAGCTTCTTGTAGTCGGTGAAGAAGCGGTCCAGCTCGGCCAGCCGGTGCGGCTGGAGCTCGTCGATCGAGCCGTAGCCGCGATACTCGGGGTCGTCGAGGTGAACGCAGATGATCTTCTCGTCGGGCACCCCCTGGTCGACCATGCGCATGATCCCGATCGGCCGCGCCCTGAGGAGCGCCAGCGGGGCGACCGGCTCCTGCATCAGGACGAGCGCGTCGAGCGGGGGCAGGACGGCGTGGTAGGCGCCGACGTACTT
>CAZCZH010000296.1:0-2268 GCA_964502985.1 uncultured Gemmatimonadales bacterium | reverse complement strand
GGCCCGACCGGGTCGGGGAAGACGACCACCCTGTACTCCGCGCTGACCCGGCTGAACCAGCCGGGGGTCAACATCATGACCGCCGAGGATCCGGTCGAGTACAACTTGAAGGGGATCAACCAGGTCCACGTGCACGACGACGTCGGCCTGGGATTCGCCGAAGCGCTGCGCGCCTTCCTGCGACAGGACCCCAACATCGTCATGGTCGGCGAGATCCGCGATCTGGAGACCGGTTCGATCGCCATCAAGGCGGCCCTGACGGGGCACCTCGTGCTGTCCACGATCCACACCAACGACGCCCCGTCGACGGTCAACCGGATGGTCGACATGGGGCTCCAGCCGTTCCTCGTCGCCAGCGCGTTGAACTGCATCGTGGCGCAGCGGCTCGTGCGCCGCATCTGCGAGGATTGCAAGACGTCGCATCGCTATCCGCGTGAGGCTCTCGAGGAGGCCGGCATCACGGGAGAGGACCTGGACCGCGTGTACTTCACGGGCGAGGGTTGCCCGTCGTGCGACAATACGGGGTACAGCGGGCGCGTCGGCCTGTACGAAGTCATGCCGGTAAGCGCCGATCAGCGCAGGCTCATCACCAACCACGCGGGGGCCGAGGACATACGGCAGCGAGCGCTGAAGGACGGCATGATCACCCTGCGGCAGGACGGCCTGCGCAAGATGCGCGAGGGCGTGACGACACTGGACGAGGTCCTCCGCGAGACGAGCCTGTTCTGATGGATCCGACAGACTCCCGATAGGAGCCGACATGGAAGACCACTCCGCCGCGACCATCGCGCCCGACCTGGATCGGAACGGCTCGGATTCCGGGACCAACGTGCGGGTCCTGCTCGAAGAGCTCGTGACCGCCAATGGCTCGGACCTTCACCTGACCGTCGGACAACCGCCCAAGCTGCGCGTGGACGGGAGCCTGCGGGACAGCACCACGTGGACGGTTCCGTTGACGCCCAAGGACACGATCCAGCTGGCGTACAGCCTGATGACCGAGAAGCAGAAGCGTTCGTTCGAAGTCGAGGACGAGCTGGACTTCTCGTTCGGCGTGGCCCAGCTGTCCCGCTTTCGGGCCAACGTATTCCGCCAGCGCGGCGCTGTGGCACTCGCCATCCGTCAGATCCCGTTCGAGATCCGCCCGTTCGAGACGCTCGGCCTGCCACCCATCGTGGAAACCTTTGCCGACAGGCTCAATGGCCTGGTGCTGGTCACTGGCGCCACGGGGTCGGGGAAGTCGACCACGCTGGCCACGCTGATCGACAAGATCAACCGCGAGCGGCGGTGTCACATCCTGACGATCGAGGACCCCATCGAGTTCGTTCACAGCCACCGCCTGAGCATGGTCAACCAGCGCGAGGTGGGCGCCGACACCAAGGGCTTCCCGAGCGCGCTCAAGTACGCCTTGCGCCAGGATCCGGACGTGGTGCTCGTGGGCGAGATGCGCGACCCGGAGACGATCGCCGCGGCGATCACCATGGCCGAGACGGGCCACCTCGTCTATGCCACGCTCCACAGCAACTCGGCGGCCGAGACGATCAACCGCATCATCGATGTGTTTCCGCACGAGCAGCAGCCGCAGATCCGTACCCAGCTCGCCTCTGTGCTCGAGGGAATCGTGACCCAGCAGCTGCTCCCGCGTATCGGTGGCGGTCGCGTCATGGCCTCGGAGGTTCTGGCCATCACGGCGGCCGTACGAGCCCTGGTGCGGGAGGGCAAGGCGCATCAGATCTATTCCACCATGCAGGCGGGGGTAAAGTACGGCATGCAGACCATGAACCAGTCGTTGTACCAGCTCTTCGTGGCCGGCAAGATCGGCCGTGAAGTCGCGCTGGAGCACAGCGAGGACCAGGCCGACCTCGAGCGACTGCTCGAGCAGGTCGCGTCCCAGTCGCGCACGTAGCGGGGGCGGGAGTCATGCCGGTCTATCTGTACAAGGCGCGCACGGCCGGTGGGGAAGCCCAGTCCGGCGAGATCACCGCGGCGACCGAGGATGACGTTCTCGGACTGCTCCGTAGGCGCCGTCTGGTCGTGACGACCGTCCGGGAGAAGCCGAAGGAGATCTCGCTGTCGCTGGGTGGGGGACGGATCAAGACTCGGGATCTGGTTCTGTTCACGCGACAATTCTCGACGATGATCAATGCCGGGCTCCCACTCGTCCAGTCCCTCGGGATACTGGCGGCGCAGCAGCCCAAGCCCAAGGTCGCGGAGAAGCTCCGCACTCTGTTGTCGGACGTCGAATCGGGCTCCACTCTGCCCGACGCGATG
>CAZCZH010000295.1:0-2272 GCA_964502985.1 uncultured Gemmatimonadales bacterium | reverse complement strand
GCCCGATCGTAACCGCGTTGGCTTTAGGGGCGAGCCAGAGGTCATTTGCTGGTTCGTTCAATGCCGAGGTGTGAAGCCATGCAGGAGTTGAAGGACATTGCGGAGGTAGTCGGCGGAGTGTACGGGTTCGCGGGGGTGCTGACACCGATCGCCGCGATTCTCGCCGTCTTCATTGCCCCGAAGAAGATCGCTGACTCCTGGCGCGACGCCCAAGAACGCTCCCCGCTCCGAAAGACGCTCCGGGCGCTTCAGGAAAAGCTTCAGGGAGACGACGAAAGCGTGAAGATCTCCGAACTCGCGAAGTCGTCGGGGCTCAAGGAGAGGAGGGTCAAGAGTCTCCTAGGCTTGTAGGGCTGACAGGCGCGGTACACGATTCGATCGCCGCGGTTGGGGTCGACCACGTGGGCCCGCGGCCCGGGCTCATGATACGCAGTCAGATCGCCCCTACCACGCGATCGCGTGCCCGTCCCGCCTCGGGTCCGACGCCCCCGCGATCGCCCCCGTCTCCGCGTCCCGGTAGACCATCTGGACACCCCCCGGGTTCCCCGGGTCCGCCAGCGCGTGCCCGCGCGCGGCCAGCTCCCCGTAGACCTCGGGCGGGAACCCGGCCTCGAGATACGTCACCGACTCGCCCGGGACCGGGGTGAGCCCGCCGCCCCGGTTCACGAGCATGCGCGGCGAGGCGATCGCGATCTGCGGGTCCATGTCGTCGACCACGAGCTTGGCGATCACCTGCCCCACCGTCTGCGGGATCGTGTAGCCGCCCGCGGCCCCGACCGCCGCCTTGAGCGCCCCGTCCTTCATCACGATGCAGGGCGTCATCACGCCCTTCGCCTTCGCGCCGCCCTCGATGAAGTTCACGTGATCGGGCGGGTCGAGGACGAACCCGAACGTGTGGCCGTTGTTCAGGAAGATCCCCGTGTCGCCGGCGATCACGCCGCTGCCGTAGACGCTCACCAGCGACTGCGTGAACGCGACCGCGTTCCCCCAGCGGTCCGCGGCGGAGAGGCTCGTCGTGCCGAAGAAGGGGAGCGGCGCGCCCGGGAACGCGGCGACCCGCATCGGGTCGATCTTCGCGCGCTGCTCGTCGGCGTAGGCCTTCGAGATGAGGCGCTCGACGGGGATGGGCACGTCCTTGCCCGTGTTGTACCGGTCGTCGTCGATGAGCGCGAGCTTCATCGCCTCGAGCCACCGGTGCGCG
This sequence comes from uncultured Gemmatimonadales bacterium, assembly GCA_964502985.1. GTDB lineage: Bacteria > Gemmatimonadota > Gemmatimonadetes > JACCXV01 > JAHWKZ01 > CAZCZH01. The sequence goes on along the minus strand of CAZCZH010000295.1, from coordinate 1,071 downwards.
AACTCGGTCCCGTACAGGTCCATGTCCGCGAGGTCGTAGCCGTCCATGATGTTGAGCGCCTGGAACATCGTCATGCCGCAGGAGCCCGGCGGCATCGCGTACAGGTCGTGCCCCTGGAAGGTGGTCGTGATCGGCTCGCGCCACTCCACCTCGAAGCCTTCGAGATCCGCCTTCGTCAGGATGCCGCCGTTCTCCGACAGGAAGCGGACGATGCGGTCGGCGAGCTCGCCGTGGTAGAGATCGTCCGCGCCGACGCGGGCGAGGTGCCGCATGCTCGCGGCGAGGGCCGGCTGCTGGATGATCTGGCCCACGCGCGGCGGCTTGCCGTTCGGGAGCATGACCGCCGCGCTCGTCGGGAAGCGGCTGAGCTTGTCCGCGCTCACGCGCGTCTGCATCTCGTCGAAGCGCGAGACGACGAACCCGTCCTCGGCGAGCTCGATCGCCGGCTGGAGCACATCGCCCAGGCTCATCGTGCCGTAGCGCTCGAGCGCCGCCGCCCAGCCCTTGAACGCCCCCGGCACGATCGGGGCGCGGTAGCCCGCCTCGATGTCGGCCAGCGTGATCGTCTCCGTCGAGGAGGCCGCCGGGCTCCGGCCCAGCGCGTCGAGCCCCACGACCCGGCCCTCGTCGGCCAGATAGATCAGCATGAAGCCGCCGAACCCGCCGATCCCCGACATGTAGGGCTCGGACACGTTGAGCGTGGCCGCCGCCGCGACGATCGCGTCGACCGCGTTCCCGCCCTGCATCATGATGTGCGTGCCCGCGAGCGAGGCGTAGTAGTCGGCCGCCGCCGTCACCCCGCGCTTCCCCCACACGCTCTGGTGCGCCGTCCCCAGCATCCCGGGGACGCCGGGGTCCCCCGCGGGCGCCCACTCCCCCGAGGCCGTCGTGGCATCGATGCTCGGGGCCCGGGCGGTCTCGGCCGGACCGCAGCCGATCATGGAGGTCCCGAGGGTGGCGGCGGCGGAGGTAGCGAGGAATTCGCGGCGCTTCATCGGTCGGCTCCCGGCGGGGGTGGGGGATGGTTCATGTGTAACGCTTCAGAGCCTTTCCGACTTTTCGGCTGATCGA
>CAZCZH010000294.1:0-2322 GCA_964502985.1 uncultured Gemmatimonadales bacterium | reverse complement strand
GCCGGTCCGACGTCGATGGCCGTGCTCCGCGATCGGATCGAGCGCCGCTATCAGGTGCTGCCGCTCCAGCAGGGAATCGTCCTGATCCCGAAATACGGGCGGACGGACGTCCAGTCGATCGAGCTGGCCGAGGGTAGTGTGGCGATCAATGGTCGCGACGTGACGGGCGGCGAGCTGCGCGACAAGGTCGGTGCCGACGCCGACGCGATCCTGCGCCTGTCGTACATGGATCCCGGGGCGCGGCGCGTCCTGTTCGGCCTGGGCGAGGTGCCCGCGCCGGGCGACACGCTGGCCGCCGCCGAAAAGCTGGCCGCCGATACGACGGCCCCCGACACGACGGCCGTGGCCGCGGCCGACACGGGCGAGTATGCGAGATCGGAGGAAACCGGCCAGGGTGACCGCGTGCGGGTGGGGGGCAGCGTCCACGTCCGGCGCGGCGAGAGGATCGCCGGCGACGTCGTCGCCGTGGGCGGGTCGGTGCGGGTCGACGGGCACGTCGAGGGCGAGGTCGTGGCCGTGGGCGGCTCGGTCCACCTGTCGGACGGCTCCGAGGTCGACGGCGACGTGACGTCCGTCGGGGGACAGATCGACCGGGACCCCGGCGCCGAGATCCATGGAATGACCAACGAGGTGGCGTTCGGCGCGCCGAGCTTCGCCATGCACGTCCGGCCCCTCGAAGGGGGGATGTTCCACGGCGTCGGGGGATTCATCGCCACCGTGCTGTGGATCGTGTTCCTGATGCTGCTCGCGTGCCTCGCCTATCTGCTCGCCCGGCGGCCGATCGAGCGCATGGAGTATCGCGTCGCGACGTCGCCCTGGAAGGCCGTCCTGGTGGGCCTCGTGGCGCAGCTCCTGTTCTTCCCGGTGCTCGTCCTGACGATCGTCATCCTGGCCATCTCGATCGTCGGGATCCCGCTCCTGCTGGCCGTGCCGTTCGCCCTGATCGCGCTCGTCATCGGGATCCTGTTCGGGTTCACCGCGGTGGCGAAGCACTTCGGGACGACGGCCGAGAACCGCTTCGGCTGGTTGCACGCGAGCCCGTTCGTGACCGTGATGGTGGGCGTCGGGCTGATCATGGCGGTGACGTTCTTCGCCTCGGCGCTGGGCATCCCGGGCGGGCCGGTGCACGTGTTCAGCGTCATCCTGGCGATCGTCGGGTTCATCCTGCAGTACGCGGCGTGGACGACGGGCTTCGGGGCGTTGCTCCTGACCCGCTTCGGCACGCGCACCTCGTGGAGCGACGAGGGGCCCGACCGGCCGGCAGGGGAGACCGCTCCGCCTCCGGCGCCCGCGGCGAGCCCGGCCCCGGCCACCGAGGCCCCACGGCTGTCGTCGGCCGAGACATACGGGCCGTCCGACGAGGCCCCGACGGACTGAATCGCACCGACTCGGCGCGAGGCTACGAGGGGGGTCCGGTCACCGGACCCCCCTCGCGCTGTCGGTGGCTGGAACCCCGGGGCGTTCGCCGAGTATGACGAAGCAGGAGGTCGAGACATGCGTCTGAATCGTTCGCCACATCCGATCCTCGTCGCCGTCGCCCTGCTGGCCGGGTGGGCTTTGACTCCATCCGTGGTACGGGCTCAGGAGGCCTCGACCTACAAGGTCATCCTGTACCTGGCCGAGGACGGCGCGACCAAGGAGGCCACGATCCAGCGCCTGCACGAGGTGTGGAACGAGTCGCAGGGCCCCGAACAGCTCAAGCGGCTTCTGTCCGCGCAGAGCGTCAAGCGGCTGGAGGACGTCACGGTCCTGCCGAACCGGGACACGCCGGCCATGAAGATCGGCGGCGTCACGGTGCGGGTCCGCGGCGCCTACAAGGATCCGAAGCACGACAGCATGTTCCTGCGAGTCGAGATCGATGGCGGACAGGAGGCCTTCGTCAAGGAGATGATCTCGAAGTTCGACGAGACGATCCTCCTGGCCTATCCGCTGGCCGAGGGTGACCGCTCGGTGGTCGCGCTGATCGTCCCGACGTCCGCCGGGAACTGACCGACCGCTCCGGGTACGACCCGGAGCTTTCCGATTCCGAAGCCGCCCCGGCGCCCCTCTACCGCCGGGCGGTGGATGCTTGGGGCGCCGCATGGCGCCCCAAGTCGTTTCTCCTTGAAGACCTGTCTTTGGTCCATGCCCGCGCGCCCGGCTAAGTTCCCCTTCGGAGGTGAGCGAATGGCCGAGACGGAGACCCGCGCCCCGACCTACGGCAACTGGATCGCCGGAGAGTGGGTCGACGGCGACGATCTGGACGAGATCCTCGATCCGTTCTCGGGTGACGTCGTGGGCCACGTGCCGCTGGCAACGGACGACGACCTGGAGCGGGCCCGC
>CAZCZH010000293.1:0-2371 GCA_964502985.1 uncultured Gemmatimonadales bacterium | reverse complement strand
CGCCGAACGCGCCGACCCGGTGCTGCTGGAGCCCATCATGGAGGTGTCGGTCATCACGCCCGACGAGTACCTGGGCGACGTGATCGGCGACCTCAACCAGCGCCGCGGCCGAATCCTCGGGATGGAGCCTGGGGGCGGCGGCAAACAGCGTGTGAACGCCATGGTCCCCCAGGCCGAGCTGTACCGCTACTCGACGACCCTCCGCTCGCTGACCCAGGGTCGCGGTGACCACACGCGCGATTTCCAGGGTTACGAGGAGGTCCCGCCGCACATCGCGGAGAAGATCGTCGAGGAGGCCGAGACCGAGCGCGAGGGGGCTGCTATCCGGCACTGAGGGCCGGCGCCGGAAGGGGCTCTTGACAACTCGAGGCGTGGGTTTTAGGCAGGTTCACCGTGAAGCCCGACTCGCCCCCCGCCGATCGACTCGACGAGCTCGTCGACCACGACCTGCCCGACCTGCTGGCATTCCTCAAGAACAGCGTGCCGGCCCTCCTGGCGCGGCCGTTTCTGGCGGGCGTCCTGACGGCGGCCGTCGAGATCGGCGTGACCACGGTCCACGACTGGCGGGAGCGGGTACGGGCCGAGCCCCTCGTGCCGTGGGCCCTCGGCCACCGTCCGACGCGCGGCGAGCTGGGAGCGTACGTGCGGCGGCGACCGGAGCTCGAGGCGCTGCGGCCGGAGCTCGAGGCGGCGGAGCGCGCGAGGGGTGCCCGGGCGCGGGCCGCGTGGGACGCACTGCGCCGCCGGGTGGGCGAGGCGCAGGCCGATCTGGCGCAGCCCCTGGCCGGGCGGCGCGGCGCGGCTCGGCGCGTGAACGGGCTCCTGAAGTCGCTCGCCCTGGCGGGCACGGTCGATCTGCCGCGCGACGAGAAGCGCGCCCTGCTGGAGGCCTTCCGGGCGCGCATCGAGGACACGGGATGACGCCCGCCGGGCGCGCGCCACGGGTCTGCCGCCGCGCACCGCCGCTCGCGCTGGCCGCGCTCCTCGCGGCGTGCGCCACGAGCGCGCTCCACGACGCCAAGCTGGCCTACGACAAGGGCGACTTCGCCGCCGCCCGAGCGGCGGCCGAGCGCGCGGCGGCGCGCGGCGATCCCCAGGCGCACCTCGTCGCCGCGCGCGCCGCCACGCGGCAGCTCGCGCCGGCCCCGCCGGTCGACACGCTGGCCCTGGCGGCGATCGCCGCCCACCTGCGCGCGGCGAGTCGCGGTTGGCCGTTCGGCGAGAAGTGGGCCGATCGGGAGATGGCGTCCGGGGTCGGCGACTGGCTCAACTTCGCCGATCTGCCCGAGCTCGCCGAGGCGTACTACGCCGCCGCGCTCGAGGCTCCCGGCGAGGCCGTCGACCCGGGCGAGGCGGCCAGCGCCGAATCGCGCGTCCAGGCCGGGCTCGAGCGGCTCGATCGCTGGGACCCGGGCTCCGACAAGGCCCGCGCGACGGAGCTCCGCGCCCTGGCGCGGCCGGTGGACAAGCTGCTGGCGAAGTGCGGCTGGCCGTACCCGCCGGGGCTCGCCGACCAGGCGCTGCGGCTGGCGTGGGCTCTCGGCGACCCGCGCGCGGCGTGGGTCTACGGCGCGAGCGGCTGGCTGCGCGCGACGGCCTCCGGCGACCGCGCCGCCGCGGCCGCTCTGCAGGGCCGGATCGAGGACCTCGTCGCCCTGTCATGGCGCGAGGATGGGGACGATCCCTCGGCCGTCGACGCGACCCTCGCCGCGTGGGACGTCGCCCGCCGGGCGTGGCTCGCGGCGGGCTCCGCGGAGGGCTCCACCCCGAACCGTTGAAAGCGCTGGAACCGCGACCGGAACCCGCTATATTTGAACAGGTTCCAGCGTTCCCCGCAGCCATTCCGCGAGAGGCTCCGTGTCCGGTCACAGCAAGTGGTCCACGATCAAGCGCAAGAAGGCGGCAGTCGACGCCAGGCGCGGCAAGGTGTTCACCCGGTTGATCAAGGAGATCACCGTGGCGGCCCGCGAGGGCGGCGGCGACCCCGAGATGAACCCGCGCCTCAGGACGGCGGTCGACAACGCCAAGGCGCAGAACATGCCCGCCGACAACATCGACAAGGCGATCCAGCGGGGGACGGGCGAGATGGAGGGAGTGAACTACGTCCACGTGACGTACGAGGGGTATGCCCCGGGCGGCGTGGCCCTGTTCATCGAGTGCCTGACCGACAACGAAAACCGCACCGTGGCCTCGATCCGGCACCTCCTGACAAGGCACGGCGGCAACCTCGGCAAGGATGGGTCGGTGGCCTGGATGTTCGACCAGAAGGGCCAGATCCTCGTCCCGTCCCGGGGCCACGACGAGGAGACCGTGTTCCTGGCGGCGATCGACGCCGGCGCCGAGGACGTGGTGTCGGAGGAGGGATACTTCC
>CAZCZH010000292.1:0-2389 GCA_964502985.1 uncultured Gemmatimonadales bacterium | reverse complement strand
GCCCACCGGCTTGCCCGATTGGACGCACAGGGTCTCGTCATCCTCGAGGGCTTCGAGGGACGTCACCAGCGCGTCTAACGCGTCCCAGTCGCGAGCCGCCTTGCCCGAGCCGCCGTACACGACGAGCCGCTCGGGATCCTCGGCGACCTCCGGATCGAGGTTGTTCATCAGCATCCGCAGGGCCGCCTCCTGATGCCAGCCCTTGCAACGCAGCTCGGTGCCGCGCGGCGCGCGGACGGGGCGCGGGCCCGCGGCGGTCGCTCGCTCCATGTGAAAGGACCTCCGGTCGAGGAAAATGAGGATCGGAAGGCGAATTTGCCCGCCCGCCGGTCGCCGTCAAGCGCCCTCAGCGCCGAGTGCCCGTCACCGTTCCCTCGACGAGGCACGAGAAGGCACTGAAGCGGAAGGTGAGGTCGACGTCTCCGCCGACGAAGTCCCCCTCGAATCGGCCCGAGGCGTTGACCGTCTGGGAATCGTTCCCGACACGCAGGATCCCGTTGAACAGGTAGTGACCGTCGGGCGACAGGCTGCCCACGGGATTCGTCTTGATGTTCGGCGAGAGCGACTGCAGGTCGAGCGTGACTCGCGTCGGGTCGGCCGGGTCCTGCAGCACCGACATGACTCCGGTCTCGCTGCCGGGCTGGACGAAGTCGCCGCACCCCTGGACCGACGTCGTGCTGAAGGTCGCGTCGTACATGCCGGCCACGGAGAGCACCACGGGCACCGATCGCGTGGCCATCGCCGTCCGGACCCCGTCGCTGACCGTCAGGCGGAGGGCGTACGCCCCCGCCACGTCGGGCACGAAGCTCGTCGTGCCGGCGCTCGTGGAGGACAGGCCGGCGGAGCTGCCCGGCGGCCGGAAGAGCTCCCAGGCCAGGGTCAGGGGGTCGTTCTCCGGGTCGGACGACGTGCTGGCGGCCGTCACCGCCTCCCCTACGAAACCGCCGCTGACGGTGAACCCGGCCGTGGGGAAGCCGACCCGGATCGTGGCCTCGTCGCTCGACGTGAACTCCCCGTCCCCCACCGTGAGGCGCGCGACATATGTCCCCTGATCGATGGGGACGAAGCTCGCCTGCGGCGTGGCGGCGCCGACCAGTGCGGGCGTCGGCCCGGGCGCCGAGACGAACATCCATGCGTAGGTCAGGACGTCGCCGTTGACGTCGAACGATCGGCCGCCGTTGAGCCGGATCGTCGACCCGGCCGCGCCCATCAGGTCCGGCCCGGCGTCGGCCACGGGCGGCTGATTCGCGCCTGGCCCGAGGGCCGTCACGCGGACCGTGTCGCGGCCCGCGTCCTGGCCGTCGTCGACCTCGAGCTCGACGACGTACAGTCCGGGATCAGCGGCCACGAAGGTCGTCTGCTCGGCCGTGCTGTCCGCCAGGACGGGGAGTGCGCCAGGGGCGCCCGCGATGCGCCAGCGATAGCTCAGGACGTCATCCTCGGGATCGCTGGAGCCCGTTCCGTCGAGCGTGACGACGGCCCCCGCGGCGACGCTCTGGTCCGGGCCGGCCGCGGCGAGGGGCGGCCGATTCATCCCGACCTGGCTGGCGACGATCCGCACCTCGTCGCTGGACGAGCCACCGTGCCCGTCCTCGACCGTCAGGCGGGCGACGTACGCGCCGGGCGCGTCGGGGACGAACGCCGCGCGGGCTCCGTCGATCACGCCGACCACCGCCGCGCTGCCGGCGGGGCGGTCGGCCAGGGTCCAGCCGAAGCTCAGCGCGTCGCCGTCCGGATCGCTGGCCTGGCCCTCGAGGACGACCGAATCGCCGACGAACACGGAGCGGTCGTCCCCGGCGTCGACCGTCGGATCCCGGTTGCCGCCCGAGCCCGCCGTCGAGGCCGCGACGATGATCGAGAAGTGGGTGATCCGGCCGCGCACCACGACGCCGCCGGGGACGGTCTCGCGGGTGATTCCGGTCAGCGCCTCGACGAAATCCGCGGGCGCGGCGCCCATCGAGATCAAGCTCAGCGCGTCAGGAGCGTTCCCCGCGGCGGACGCGGGCACGAAGACGAATACCTCGACGGGCTGGGCGAACGTCTGACCGTCGGGACGGAAGCGGTAGGCCGGCCCGACGGCGCCCGCCTCGGCCAACGCCGCCGGGCGGTCCACGGCCTGGATGGTGATCGTCACGGTCTCCGCGAGCGCGCCGGCCGGCACGACCACCCCTGCCCGGTCCCCCAGGCGGACTGTGCCCCCCTCGGGTCCGATCCGGCCGAAGGTCCCGACCGACGTCGGCCCTCCGCTGCAGCCGAACCACGCCCCCAGGGCGAGCGTGGCAGCGGCGATTCGGCGTTTCATGGACACGTGGTGGCGACTCCACTCGGAAGGAACGTCCGCGGCGACGCCGATCGGGGGGACGGGGCGGGGCGTCGGAACCGCATTCTG
>CAZCZH010000291.1:0-2455 GCA_964502985.1 uncultured Gemmatimonadales bacterium | reverse complement strand
TGCGGCTACGGAGCGGCGCGGCGGTCGCTACGCGCCAGGCGTGCGGCGTCGCCGCAGCCAGAGGATCGCGGCCAGGGCGCACGGCGCGCCGGCAGCAGCCGCCGGCTCGGGGACCACCGCGAAGGTCATCGCCTGCTCGGACGTCGTCATCGAGTTGGTGCCGACGCTCAGGCTCGAGATCGGTCCCTCGAAGCGCAGGATCCCGTCGTGGAAGCCGGGCCCGGGCGCCGAGAGCAGCGTGTCGCCGTTCGCGACGGAGGCGGCCGCCAGGCCGGAGAGGATCGTGAAGGGGGCGTCGAACTGGTAGGTGACGGGGTCGATGTCCGCAGCCGGGCCGCGCCAGAAGCGGGCGTAGACCAGCAGCGCCGCGACCGGCTGCGAGAGCGTGACCGTCCAGTCGGAGCCCGTCTCGTACTCGAGCGACCCCGCGTTCGAGCAGAGCTCGGCCGCGGCGAAGTCCGAGCCCCGCATCTCGAGGGTGCTCAGGGAGGGCATGCCGAGGTTCGCGACCGAGACGTCGACGCCGTCGGCCGTTCCCTCCGTCGGTGTCGTCCACGTGACCGGAGTGGGACCGCCGTCGCAGAGCTCGAGGAGGGCCGTCACGGTGGCGTCCTGGGGGAGCGTGATGAGATCGCCCACCGCCGCTCCGCCGAACTGGATGGGCATCGTGTCGGCGAAGCTCGGCGGCGAGTCGGGCGCCGCCGGGTCGGCGAGCGCGAAGGTCGTCGCCGGAAGCCGCACCTCGGCGACGAAGGTCATGGACGTGCCGAAGATCTCCGCCTCGGCCTGGAACTCCATCGAGTCGAAGGCCCCGCCGAACTGGTCGTCGAAGAACTCGAACTCGGGGGACATCAGGCTCGCGACGTGCCCGCCGACGTCCAGGGTGGCGCTCTCGGGCGCGAAGATGGCGACGCCCGGGTTCAGCATGCCGTCCTCGTCGACGGCCGTCGTGTCGACCAGGCCCTCGATCGTGAACGAGGTGCCGTCGTCGGGCGTCACCGCCGAGCCGTCGCCCAGGAGGCCCCAGGGGTTTGCCGCACCCGACGCGGGCTCGACGCGACCGGACCACGAGTACTTGACCAGATCGGCGCCGGCCTGGCTGGAGGCCAGGCCGAGGGCGACCAGACCCGCGGCGAGGCCGCGAAGGACGGGATGGACTCGCACGCTCGACTCCTCCACAGGGGGCGCGCGGCGCCCGCGATACGCAACGGTTCTCGGACTCGTTGAAGCACGAGCTGTACTTCGTCTCACCGGAGGCGGACCTCCGGCGGGAAGTGCGAACGGGCGCGGCTCGAGGCCAGGAGGCAGGGGCTCGGCTCCCGCCTGCTACTCGGGGTCGCCGGCCCCGCTGGAGCGCGGCGGCTTCGTCGACCGCGTCGGATCCCGATCGCGAACACACAGAGAGCTGCGAAGTCGGGTGCCCCGCCGGGCTCCGGGAGCGTCATCGACATCACGGCGTTGTCGGCGCCGAGGACGGCGTGACCGGTCGCCTCCACCCCGGCCACACTGGAATTGAGATTCATCTGCCCCTGCATCCGCGCGACCACGAACGCCGTGCCCGCCGGAATGTCCGTGGTCTCCACCTGGAGCCCCAGCTCCTGGAACGGGGCGGCGAGGCTGTAGGGGCCGTAGACCTCGTAGGCCGCGCCGATCGGGTTCGGAGACGTATCGTCGTAGAAGTCGATCCGGACCGTGACGATCTCCTGCAGCGTCCCCGAGCCCGCGAGAATCTCGCCCACGCCGAAGTAGTCCGCGCGCAGGCGGATGCACTCGATGGGCGGGAGGCCGCGCACGTCCACCGACTGCTCCACCCGCAGCGGCGCCACCCCGATGCTGACCGCCGTCTCCGTGTCCTCGCCCGCGAACCAGTTGGCTCCATCGGTCGCCCCGACGGTCCCGGTGGAGAGCGTCACGGGTCCGACCTGGAGACGGCTTCCGGCGTTGACGTAGTCCCACGGGTCCGGGCCCGCCTCGCCGCTCGGGTTGACGAGCACGTTCACGTCGTCGCACGGCCGTGCCGGACTCGGCGCCAGCAGGAAGACGAGGAACGCACCGAGGAGAGGCCAGCCACGGTGACGATGCATCGATCCCCCCTGTCATTTGAATGCTCAGACCATCTGAATGCTCAGATCGTCTGAATGCTCAGATCATCTGAATGCTCGGATCATCTGAATGCTCGGATCATCCGAAGGCTCGGATCCTCGAACGCGGATCGAGTCTATGCGCCTCCGCCCTTCTGCGCACATCCGACCGCGAAGGTCGGGTCGCCTCGGTCTCTCGGGGGGCGCCTCTCCCGCCCGGGCGAGCAGCCGCCACCGCTGCGAGGGAACCCCGCTGGCTGCCGCGCCGAGGCGGCTTATGCTGGTAGCCTGGAGGGTGAGACACGGAGGGATCATGGCCGAGAGCGTCTACAAGATCATCGAGCTGGTGGGCACGAGCAGCGAGTCGTGGGAGA
>CAZCZH010000290.1:0-2486 GCA_964502985.1 uncultured Gemmatimonadales bacterium | reverse complement strand
GCGTCCCCGTCCGTCTCGTGGGCGAACTCCTCCAGCGTGCCGCCGCGGTCCTTGACGGTCATCGCCTGGCGCAGAGCCTCCGGCGAGAGGCCCGTTGGCAGGTGGACCGTCCCGCCGCGATCCGACAGGCTGAGCACGATGGCGCCGAGCTGGATCAGCTTCTCGGCCGTGTACTGGGCCACGTTGCCGGCGCCCGACACGAGGCAGCGCTTGCCGGCCAGCGTCTCGCCGCGCGCGGCCAGCATCTCCCGAGCGAAGTACACGCAGCCGTAGCCCGTGGCCTCGGTCCGCAGCGGGCTGCCACCCCACGACACGCCCTTGCCGGTCAGCGCGCCGGTGAACTTCTGCACCAGCCGCTTGTACTGCCCGAACAGGTAGCCGATCTCGCGCGCCCCGACCCCGATGTCCCCCGCCGGCACGTCGAGGTCCTTGCCGATGTAGCGGAACAGGCCGGTCATGAACGACTGGCAGAAGCGCATCACCTCGCGGTCCGAGCATCCCTTGGGATCGAAGTCGGAGCCACCCTTCGCGCCCCCCATGGGGAGCGTCGTCAGGCTGTTCTTCAGCGTCTGCTCGAAGCCCAGGAACTTGAGGATCCCGAGGTTGACCGACGGATCGAACCGCAGGCCGCCCTTGTACGGCCCGATCGAGTTGTTGAACTGCACGCGGAACCCGCGGTTCACCCGGATCGCCCCCTGGTCGTCCTCCCAGGTCACGCGGAACAGGATCGCGCGGTCGGGCTCGACGAGACGCTCGAGCAGGGCCGCCGAGCGATAGCGTGGATTCGACTCGACGAATGGGATCACCTTCTCGACGAACTCGCGTACGGCCTGGTGGAACTCCGGCTCGCCCGGGTTGCGCCGGACGACCTCCTGCAGGAATGCTTCGCTGTCCATGACCCTCCGTGGACTGGCCGGCGTCAACCGGCGAGGTGGTAGAACGACCCCAGAATGAGCCCGTACACCATGTGCGCGAACAGGCTGACGAACGGCGTGCGCCGGCCGTAGTGCATCCCCATGAAGCCCGGCGGCTCGAGGGCCCGCGTCGGCTCGGGGCCCTGGTGCTCGCTGGCCATCCGTGGATGGAGACCGGGGATCAGCGTCATGAGGATCACCAGGACCGCGGTCCCCTGCACCAGGCCGATCGACGCGCCCAGCCACCACGTGGCCCGCCCCAGGCTCTCGAACGCGGCGGCGTACAGGAACGCGAACAGCCAGCCGTTGACGACGTGGATCAGGAATCCGTACAGCGGCGCGCGGTTGCGATCCGGCGTGATCATCGTGCCCAGGATGAACGGCAGGCTCATGCGCGTCAGCCCGAGCGACAGGGCTCCCGCCTCGAGCGTGGCCAGCACGACCGTCGCGACGAAGCCCCACAAGAACGCGCTTCCGAGATTCATGCCTCGCCCACCTCCGCCTGGTCGTCCGGGGCCCGGACGTGCGACTCCCGGCTGGCCTCCTCGCCGCGCAGGGCCTCGCCGCGCGTCGCCTCGGCGATCGTCAGCGCGGCGTCGATGAGCCCGACGTGGGTGAAGGCCTGCGGGAAGTTCCCCAGGAACGCCTTCGACCTCGGCTCGAACTCCTCGGCGTACAGGCCGACGTCGTTGGCCAGCTCGAGCTGCTCCTCGAACGCCTCGATCGCGCCCGCCAGATCGCCCTGCCGGCAGCGGCACGCCGCCCACCAGAACCCGGCGATGCCGAACGCGCCCTCGTCCCCCGGCAGCCCGTCCGCGGCGAGATAACGATACAGGAGCGGACCACCGTCCGCCGCGAGCCGCTCCTGGATGCGCTCCAGCGTGCCGCGCATGCGCGCGCTGCCGGGCTCGAGGAATCCCACCCGGTCGAGCAGCAGCAGGCTGGCGTCGAGGTCGTCGCCGTCGAACACGCGCACGTAGCTCCCCAGATCCTCGTTCCAGGAGCGCCGCTCCACGGCGTCCCGGATCTCGTCGCGCTCGGCCTCGAACTTGTCGCGCGAGACGTCGATGTGGCCCTTGTCGGCGAGCTCGAGCAGCCGATCCAGCGCGACCCAGCACATGACCTTGGAATAGGTGTGGTGCTGGCGCTCGCCGCGCGACTCCCAGATCCCGTCGTCGGGCTCGCGCCAGCACCGGCACACGGTCTCGCCGAGCCCCGACAGGAGCCGCGACGTCCAGCGGTCGAGCTCCCCGCCCCGACGCACGTACTCGACGACGGCGCTGGCCACCTCCCCGTACACGTCGAGCTGGAGCTGGTCCGCCGCCCCGTTCCCGACGCGCACCGGACGCGATCCGCGATACCCCTCCAGGTGCTCGAGCTCGCGCTCCGCGAGCGGCCCCGTGCGACCGTAGATGTCGTACATCACGTTGAGGTCGGGCCACGAGCGGCGCGTCGAGTGGAGCATCCACGACAGGAACGCGTGCGCCTCCTCGTCGTAGCCCAGGTCCATCAGCGCCTCCAGCGTCATCGACGAGTCCCTGAGCCAGCAGAAGCGGTAGTCCCAGTTGCGCA
>CAZCZH010000289.1:0-2500 GCA_964502985.1 uncultured Gemmatimonadales bacterium | reverse complement strand
CGTCCGGCTGATGCCCGAGGTCGACGAGGTGCTGGTCGCCCGACCTGGCGCGACCGGCGCCGTGGAGGCGCTGCGCGCGGCGCGCGCCTTTCGCCCCGACCTGACCGTCGACTTCCACGGTGGCTCGCGCGCGGCCGGCATCACGGCCGCCAGCGGGGCGCGGCTGTCGGTGGGCGAAGCGCGCTTCCGCTGGCCCGTGTACGACGTGCGCGCGCCGCGCGCCGAGTACCTGTTCGGGCTGACCCGGCGGGCGCACACGGTCGAGAACCACCTGGCCCTGCTGGCGGCGGTCGGCGTCCCGACGCCCGCCCTGCCCCTCGAGCTGGGGGTAGACGCGGTCGCGCGGCAGGCGCTCGACGCCCGGCTGGAAGCCGTCGGCGTGCCGCCGGACGTGCCGCGGGCCGTCGTCTTCCCGACGACGACCCTGCGCGGCAAGCAGTGGCCGCTGGGGCGCTGGTTCGCCCTGGCGCGGCGCTTGGCGGAGGCGTGGGACGGCGCGCTGATCCTGCAGTTCGCCGCGAGCGAGGGTGCGCTCGCCGAGCGCGCCCGGCGCGAGGCGCCGGGGACGCATGTCCTGGGGGGTCTCCCGCTGGCCGAGCTCAATGCGCTGGTGGCGGGGGCCGACCTGGTGCTGGCCCAGGACTCGCTCGGCGTTCATCTGGCCGGCGCGCACGGCGTGCCGAGCGTCGTCCTGTTCGGCGCCACGGACCCCGCACGCTACCACCCGTGGAACGTGGAGCACGTCGTCCTCCGCGCGGAGGGGCTGTGCTGCTCGCCGTGCGGGGGACGCGAGTGCCGGTCGCCGTACTTCCCCTGGGCCTGCATCGACGGCCTGGACGACGAGGTGGTCTACCGGACGGCGCTGGAGTGGCTGCACGGAGCGCGGCCGGGCGCGCGAGGGTGAAGGTCTTCCATTGCGACTTTCGCCTGACGTGGGCCGGCGGGCAGAACCAGCTCTGGCTGCTGGCCCGGGGGCTGCGCGAGCGTGGCCACCGGCAGTGGATCGTGACGCGGCCGGGGAGCGCGCTCGCGGCGCGCGCCCGCGAAGGCGGCTTCGAGGTCCTCGAGCAGCCGTACCGCGGCGAGGTCGACCCGCGGGCCCACGTCCGCATGATCCGGCTCCTCGCGGGCCACCAGCCGGACGTCGTCCACACCCACGACTCGCACAGCCTGACGCCGGCCGCCGTCGCGGCCCGGCTGGTCCGTCCGCGCCCGGCCCTCGTCGCCCACCGGAGGGTCGACTTCCCGATCCGCCGCCACGCGCTCTCACGCTGGAAGTACGCTTCGGGACCGGATCGGCTGATCGCCATCAGCCGGAACGTGCGCGACGTCCTCCTGGCGGAGGGCGTCCCGCCGGAGCACGTCGCGCTGATCCCGTCGGGAATCGATCTCGCCGCTCCCGCCCCGCTTCCGGGGCCGGGGTTGCGCGAGCGGATCGCGGCGCCGGACGACGCGCCGCTCGTCCTGACGATCGCCTCGCTGGCCGCGTACAAGGACCACCCGACCCTGATCGAGGCCGCCGCGCGGCTGCGGCCGCGCGAGCCGGCGACCCGCTGGGCAGTGTGCGGAGCGGGCGGGCTTCTCGACGCCATGCGCGGCGAGGTGCAGCGCCGTGGCCTCGCGAAGCGCGTCCATTACCTGGGCTTCGTGCCCGGCGCGCGAGGACTCCTGGCGCAGGCGGACGTGTTCGCGCTGTCGTCCAGGACCGAGGGCCTGGGGACGAGCGTCCTCGACGCGATGGCCGCCGGCGTCCCGGTGGCGGCCACGGCGGCGGGCGGCATTCCGGAGATGATCGAACACGGCGTGACGGGGCTGTTGGCCCCGGTCGGCGACGCGGTCGCCCTGGCCCGCGCCGTCGACCGGTTGCTGGACGACCCCCGGCTCGGGCGCCGGCTGGCGAGCGCGGCCCGGGAACGGGTCGCCGCGTTCGACGTCCGGCGCACGATCGACGCCACCGAGGCCCTGTACCGCGAGCTCCTCGACCGGCGGGGACCGTCGTGGACGTGACGCGACGGTTGTTCGGAGTCTGACGATGTACGGGGTCTGACTGCGGGAATCGCGCGGCGCGCTAGGATCGAAGGAACCTCAGAGATGAAGGAGGCTCCATGCTAGGCTGGGCACTGACGTTCCTGATCGTCGCCATCATCGCCGCGATCCTCGGGTTCACCGGAGTGGCCGCGGCGGCGGCGGGAATCGCCAAGATCCTGCTCGTGCTGTTCCTCGTCCTGTTCGTCGTGTTCCTCGTCCTGGGACTCCGACGACCGACGGTCTGAACGAGCTCGGCGGGCCCGGTGACCGGGCCCGCCCCACACCCATCGGGCGTAACGCCTCCCGGTGGACGCCCTGTTCCAGCGACACGGCCACCTCGCCGCCGAACAGGATCGTCAGCGCCGTGAGGTACAGCCAGATCAGGACAACGAGGATCGCGCCGACGATTCCGTACGTCTCGCTGTAGCTTCCGAAGCGCGCCACGTACAGGTGGAACAGCGCGGTCGCGAGG
>CAZCZH010000288.1:0-2503 GCA_964502985.1 uncultured Gemmatimonadales bacterium | reverse complement strand
CCTGGTAGGGGCCGCCGACTCCCCCGCGCGCCACGTACAGGGTGTCGTCCGCGGCGAAGCGGTCGGCCTCGACGAAGGCGAAGGTCGCCGTGTCGCCGGCCGACCACCAGGCCCCCGCCGTCGCGCGACGGACGACCAGCGGGGCGGGGTCGACGGCCCGCCCGGCGGCGATCCGCGCCACCGCGGCCACGGACGGGGCGGCGCCCCATGCCGCCCCGCGCGGCAGGACGACGCCGGGATCCAGCCAGTCCGCTCCGGCCAGGGCTCGGTCGCCCGGCGGGGGAGCCGGGCCGAGGACGCGCATGGCCCGCCGTCCGGCGGGCCATGCCGGGGCGCTGGCCGAGTCCGGGGCGCGCGCCCCGCGAGCCCCGTCCGTAAACAAGTACGTTTCCGTACCATCTTCCAGGCGGGCCGCCAGGGCGCCCAGCGCGGCGGGCCAATCGCTGGCCCGCGCGGTGGGCTCGAGGCCCGCCAGGCGCTGCCGGAGCCGCGGCGCAGGCGCCTCCCACCAGCCGACCAGCCCGTCGGCGAGGGCCGCCAGCGCGATCCGGTCGTCGGGCCCGGCCGCCCCCAGGAGCGAGTCCGCCGCGGCCCGGATCCGGGGCCACGCCGGCGTTCCGGAGGCGTCCACCTGGGACGCGCTCCGCGACACGTCGACGGCGACCACGGCGCGGGTCGGCCGGTGGGCAGCCGGCCCGCCCCGGCCCGGAGCGACGGGACGCGCCGCGGCCAGAACGAGGAGCGCGACCACCGCGCAGCGCAGGAGGAGCGCCCAGCGGGCGCGCGCCGGGCGCCGGGAGACGGGCGCCTCGCGGGCCCGCTCGAACAGGTACAGCGACGGCACGCGCAGCGGCTCCCCCGTCCGCCGGCCGTGCCATTCCAGCAGCAGCGGCACCAGCGCGAGCGGCAGGGCGAGCAGCGCCAGCGGCGTCACGAAGCCCATCGTCAGCGACGGCGCGATAGGGGATCCAGCAACGAGTTACGCGGTTTTCCGCAGGACTCGCTCAGCGGCGCCGATCGAGCCACTGTCCGAGCGCCTCGGCGACCGGACGGTCGGTCGTCAGGGGGACGAAATCGAATCCCCGGTCGTGGGCCTGCGCCCGATACTCGCCCTCCAGGCGGGCCAGCTCCGCACGGTACCCCTCGGCGAGATCCCGGGGGCCGACTTCCAGCCGGCGCCGCGTCTCGACGTCGACCAGTCCGGGCGCCTGGCCAAGCCCCTCCGGGTCGCGCTCGAGCCGGTCCAGCACGTGGAACACGACGACCTCGTGCTTGCGCTGGCGGAAGAACCGGAGGCCCGGCAGGAACCGGCCCGGGGGACCCAGGAGATCGGACACGAGGACCAGCAGTCCGCGCCGGGGGAGCCGCTCGGCGAGGTCCTTGAACGGTCCCTCGGGCGCCGTCTCGCCGCCCGGCCGGGCTCCTTCCAGGGCGGCCATCAGCCGGGCCCGCTGGCCGCGGCCGCCGCCCGGGGCGACGAACCCCGTCAGGGAGCCAGCGAACGTGGCCAGGCCGACCGCGTCGCGCTGCTCGAGGAGCAGGTGCGCGAGGGCCGCCACCACCAGCCGCGCGTAGTCCCACTTCGAGACGCCGTCCGAGCCCCACGCCATCGACGCGCTGGCGTCGAGGACCAGGGTCGCCCGGAGGTTCGTCTCCTCCTCGCTCTCGCGGACGAACCAGCGGTCCGTGCGCCCGTAGACCTTCCAGTCGACGCGTCGCAGGTCGTCGCCCCGGGCGTACGGGCGGTGCTCGGCGAACTCCAGCGAGCCGCCGCGGCCCGGGCTCCGGTGACGGCCCGCCAGGGTTCCCTCGACGACGAGCCGGGCGATCAGCTCGAGCGGCCCCAGGCGGATCAGGTCCTCGGGGGGGAGGAGCCCCGGCGAGGGAGCGCGAACGGACGGCCTCACGGGCGGCGCGCCCGCCGGATCACGCCCCCGCCCGGTCGCGGTCGACGGCCTGGACCAGCTCGCCGACGATCTCCTCGACGGTCACCCGCGCCGCCTCGGCCTCGTAGTTCGGCACCAGGCGGTGACGGAGGACGGCCGCGGCGATGGTCCGCACGTCGGTCCGGTCCGGTGCCGGGCGGCCCTGCAGCAGCGCCCGCGTCTTGGCGCCCAGCACGAGGAACTGCCCGGCTCTCGGCCCCGCGCCCCAGCCGACGAAGCGCTTGACCGCGTCCGGCGCCTGCGGGTGGTCGGGCCGGCTCCGGCGCGCCAGGTCCACGGCGTACGCCACCACCTCGTCGTCGACCGGGGCGCGGCGCACGAGGTCCTGATACGCCAGCACGTCGGCCCGCGACACGACGGGCTCGACGGCCGCCGGCTCCTCGCCGGTCGTCGAGCGCACGATGGCGATCTCCTCGCCGCGCTCCGGATAGTCGATCGTCAGCTCGAACATGAACCGGTCGAGCTGCGCCTCGGGCAGGGGATAGGTGCCCTCCTGCTCGATCGGGTTCTGCGTGGCCAGGACGAAGAACGGGTCCTCCAGCGGATACGTCGTGCCG
>CAZCZH010000287.1:0-2504 GCA_964502985.1 uncultured Gemmatimonadales bacterium | reverse complement strand
CAGCACTCGGTCCGTCAGTGTGTGGACTTCGCGTTCGAGCACGTCGGACTCGACTGGGAGAGATACGTTCGCGTCGACCCGGCCCGGCTGCGGCCCGCCGAGGTGGACCACCTGCGAGCCGATGCGCGGCGCGCCCGGGAGGTGCTCGGCTGGGAGCCCGGCGTGATGTTCGACGCCCTCGTGCGGATGATGGTGGATGCCGACCTGGACCGATTGCGCGGCGCGGACGCATCGGCACCGCAGACGCAACGCGAAGGCGACGTCGGGGTATGACCGGTTCGGACGACCCGGCGCCGTTCGGCCCGGGTGATCCCCGGGGCCTGCTCGATGTGGATCGCCTCGTGCGGCGGCAGGCCGCGAAGGTTCATGCCTGGCATGCCGGTCCGCGGGAAGACGAGACGCTGCTGGAGGAGACGCTGCGCGCCGAGGACGGCGAGGCGGTCGATCTCGAGACGACGATCGACCGCCAGCACCGGGTGAACTTCGAGCTGTGGCACGAGGAGGACGAGGCACGGCGGCCCGACGTGGACGATGCGGCGATCGCCGCTACCAAGCGCCGGATCGACGTCCTCAATCAGCGCCGCAACGACCTCGTCGAGCGCATCGACGAGGCGTTGCTGGGGGCGCTGCGAATGGCCGGGATCGAGATGGACGACTCCGCGGCGCTCCATTCGGAGACGCCCGGCGCGATCATCGATCGACTGTCGATCCTGGCCCTCAAGGTCCACCACATGCGCGAGGAAATCGAGCGCGGGGATGCCGATCCAGGGCATCGTGCCGAGGCCCGTCGCCGCCTGGCGGTCCTCGAGCGCCAGCGGGACGATCTGGCGGGATGCCTGGCCCAGCTGCTGCAGGAGATCGTCGCGGGCCGCCGGCGGTTCCGCTTGTATCGCCAGTACAAGATGTACAACGACCCCCGGACCAATCCGGCCTGGAGGAAGGCGACGCGTGAAGACTAGGCTCAAGAGATGGGGCCCCCTGGTTCTCGTGGCGGGAGCCGCGCTGGCCGGCGCGGCGTGCAATCCGCGCGTCGAGGAGTACGAGGAGCGTGGAGATCAATACAGCGCGCAGGGCCGATACGCCGACGCCCAGGCGGAGTACGAGCTGGCCTTGCAGTCGATCAGTGGCGAGGCCCCTTCGCGGCTGACGATGAAGGCCGGGGCGCTGGCTTTGCGCGCGAAGGACTTCACGCATGCAGGAACCGTGTTCGACCAGCTCCTCAAGCAGCATCCGGCACGGCGTGACGAGGTGGCTGCGCTGTATCATCTCTATGCCCGACGCTGGGAGGCTTTGGGAGACACGTTCGCGGCGCTGCAGGCGATCGACTGGCTCCTGGCGCGCGACTCCACCGCCAATCTCGGGACACTGTACTTCACCCTCGGCGACGCGGCGTTCGCCCGGCCGGACTACGACGAGGCGATTCGTCAGTATCTGCTGGGGATCGCGCGCTCCGGGGACGACGTCCCGCCGGACGTTTACGCGCGGCTCGGTAGCTCCTACGAGCGGGAGCGAAACTGTCCGCAGGCGATCCCGTACTTCCGGCGCTACCTGGCGTCCCAGCCGTCCGACGAGGAGTCGTTGCGCGACGTGCGTTTCCGGCTCGGCGGCTGCGCGTACCGGATGGCCGAGCGGTCCTTCGCGGCGGAGAACTGGGATCAGGCCGAGGAGTACGCCCGGCTGACGATCGAGACCGGAGAGCCCGTCAGTCGGACCGACGACGCGACGCTGATCCTGGCCCGCGTCGCCGAGCGGCGCGGGGATCGGGGACGGGCGATGGAACTGTACCGCGGCGTCGTCGAGCGCAACGAGAATCAGCAGACGCGAGCCGCCGTGGAGGCCTTCCGGCGGTTGAAGCAGCTCGAGTTCGGTCTCCCGCTGGACACCGCCGAGGGGGTGACCGAGCGTCGCGCGAGAAGGGGCGGGGAGAGCCCATGAGCGGACGCGTGGCGAAGGATAGGCTGTGGCTCGGGTTTCTGATCCTGGCGCAGGCCCTGGCCCTGGCGGCGTGCGCCTCGACGCCGTCGAACCGGGTGCTGCCGCCCGACGAGCAGTACCAGCGGGCCCAGGAGGCGTACGGCAGGGGAGAGTATCGGGACGCGGTGAGCGCGTTCCAGACGTTCTCGTTCAACTACCCGCAGGATCCGCGGGTCGTCGATGCCCGCTGGCTGACGGCCGAGTCCTATTTCGCCATCGAAGACTGGGCCACCGCGGCGCAGGAATATCTCAACTTCCAGCGCGACTTCATGCGCGAACCACGCGCTGCGGAAGCCCTGTTCAAGGCCGGCCGTTCGTACCAGGAGATGTCCCTGAGACCCGAGCTGGACCAGCGTGACACGGAGCGGGCGATCAACATCTACGAGCGCATCCTTATGTTTCTTTCTAGCTTGCAGCGCCTCCTCCTCAATGTGGGAAAGTTTCGCAGGCTTGAACTTTATAGAAAGTACCACTAAATATAGGAATGAAGCCAAAAAGATGACAGTCAGGGCGGGGAACACAATTTTTGC
>CAZCZH010000286.1:0-2514 GCA_964502985.1 uncultured Gemmatimonadales bacterium | reverse complement strand
GCTCAACTCTGCCGTGTGGTCGGGCGGATCGTTCATCTACGTGCCGCCGGGCGTCGACGTCGACATCCCGCTGCAGGCGTACTTCCGCGTCAACTCGGAGAACCTGGGCCAGTTCGAGCGCACGCTGATCATCGCCGACGAGGGCGCCAAGCTGCACTACATCGAGGGCTGCACGGCACCGACGTACTCGTCGAACTCGTTCCACTCGGGCGTCATCGAGATCGTCGTCAACAAGGGCGCCAACGTGCGCTACACGACGATCCAGAACTGGTCGCACAACATGTACAACCTGGTGACGCAGCGCGCGCGCGTGGAGGAAGAGGGCCGCATGGCGTGGCTCGACGGGAATCTCGGCTCGAAGGTCACGATGAAGTACCCGTCGTGCTTCCTGATGGGCCGCGGCGCGTCGGGCGAGATCATGTCGATCGCCTACGCCGGAAGCGGCCAGCACCAGGACGCCGGTGGCAAGATGATCCACGCCGCGCCCTACACGACCAGCGAGATCGTCTCCAAGTCGATCTCCAGCGGCCAGGGGCGGAGCTCGTATCGCGGGCTGGTCCAGGTCCAGAAGGGCGCCCACCACGCGTCGTCGAACGTCGAGTGCGACGCGCTCCTGCTGGACGAGAAGGCGCGCACGGACACCTACCCGTACATCGAGATCGACGAGAACGACGCGTCGATCGGCCACGAGGCGACCGTGTCCAGGATCGGCGACGAGCAGCTGTTCTACCTGATGAGCCGGGGACTGGCGGAGGACGAGGCGCGTACGATGATCGTGCGCGGGTTCATCGAGCCGATCTCCAAGCACCTGCCGCTCGAATACGCGGTCGAGCTGAACCGGCTCGTCGAGCTGGAGATGGAAGGCTCGGTCGGATGACCGAGAAAGCGATCGAGGTGGCGGACATCGAGACGGCGCCGTCCGTTCGTGGCGAGATCGGCCCCGAGACCGTCGAGGCCCTGGTCGAGGAGAATGGTGAGCCGGAGTGGATGGCGGCGCGCCGGCGCCACGCCTGGCAGGTGTACCGCGAGACGCCCATGCCGACGACGAAGTCCGAGGAGTGGCGCTACACGGACCTGTCGAAGATCGACTGGCAGGACCTCGCCATGCGCGATCCGTCGCCACCCGCGCCGGTCGAGTCGCGGGAGGACCTGCCGGAGGAATTGAGGACCGCGCTCGCCGAGGACGAGGCCACCGCGGCCCGCGCCATCCAGATGAACGGGGTCCAGCTCCTGGCCGACGTGCCCGACGCGCTGGCCGAGCAGGGCGTCCTGTTCCTGGACTTCGCCACCGCCGTCCGCGAGCAGCCCGAGATCATGCAGAAGTACTTCATGACGAGCGCCGTGACGCCCGAGTTCGGCAAGCTGGCCGCGCTCCACGGCGCGTTCGTGTCGGGGGGCACCGTGCTCTACGTGCCGGCCGGCGTCGAGGTCGAGCTGCCGCTGTCCGTGTTCCGCTGGCTGGACGTCGAGGGCGCGGCGCTGTTCCCGCACACGCTCATCGTGGCCGGCCCCCAGAGCAAGGTGACGTACGTCGAGGAGTGCGCCTCGCCGGCCCGCGCCCAGGAGAACCTGGCGATGAACTGCGGCGTGGCCGAGATCGTCGCCGAGGAGGGGGCCCGCGTGCGCTACGCGCTGGTCCAGCGCTGGGGGCGTCACGTGTTCCACTACCAGGCGAACCGCGTGTTCGCCATGAAGGACACCCGGGTCCAGACGACTCTCGTCACGCTGGGATCGAAGGTCTCGCGCGCCGACGTCGAGTGCGACCTGCAGGCCGAGGGCGCCGAGAGCGAGATGCTCGGGATCTACCTCGGCGACAGCGACCAGCACTTCGACCACTACACGTTCCAGCTCCACCAGGCGCCGAACGCGCACTCGGACCTCTTGTACAAGGGTGCGCTCAAGGACCGCTCGCGGGCCGTGTTCCGCGGCATGATCCGGGTCATGAAGGGCGCTCAGGGGACGGACGCCTACCAGACCAACAGGAACCTGCTGCTCTCCGAGGACGCCCACGCGGATTCCCTGCCGAACCTCGAGATCGAGGCCGACGACGTGCGCTGCTCCCACGGCGCGACGATCGGCCAGCAGGACGAGGCGCAGATCTTCTACCTGATGAGCCGCGGGCTGACGCGGGCCCAGGCCGAGCGCCTGATCGTCGAGGGGTTCTTCGAGGAGGTCCTGTCGCGGATCCCGCTCGAATCGCTCCACGAGCGTCTGTCGGATCTCGTGGCCAGGAAGCTCGGCGGGGGAGCGGAGTGACGGACGACGGCGCGGGGTTCGTCCGGGTCGCCTCGGCCGCCGAGATCCCGGACGGGGAGATGCGCGGCTACGAGGTGAACCAGGTGCGGGTCGGGATCGCCCATGTCGACGGCGAGTTCCACGCGTTCCACGATTGCTGCACGCACCAGCAGTACCGTCTCAGCGAGAGCTTTCTCATGGGAAACCGCCAGACCTGCGACTGGCACGGCGCCGCGTTCGACATCCGGACCGGCGAGGTCAAGGCGCTGCCGGCGACCA
>CAZCZH010000285.1:0-2522 GCA_964502985.1 uncultured Gemmatimonadales bacterium | reverse complement strand
GCGATGGCCGCGCTCACCGCGCTCCTCTACCGCGACGCCCGGCTCCAGGACTCGGTGAACGAGGGCGACTGGAGCTTCGCGCGCAACCGCGAGGACGGCGCGGAGTTCCTGTTCGACCGGCGGGTCGATCCCGAGGAGAACGTCAATCTCTCGGACATCGAGCCCGAGCAGGCCGCGCGCATGCGAGCCGAGCTCGAGGCCCACGTCGCCCCGAAGCCCCGCGCCGGCACCGCGGCCTCCGACGTCCGCATCGACCCGGGCCTGGCCCAGAAGCTGCGCGCGCTGGGCTACGGGCAGTGACGGCCCGGCGGCGCTCCGCTCAAGGCTGGTAGGGTCCGCAGCCGTCGGCGACGAGGCCGGGGGCGCGCTCCGACGCCTCCACCGCGTCGCACAGCTTGCCGGTTCCCACGCAGGTGTTCTCGATCTGGCCGCCGGGCTGGAGGAAGTCGACGAGCTGCTGCACGCCGGCCGGGATCCGCGGCCGGTAGCCGTGCGGATCGCAGACGCTGCTCGGGATGATGTTGGCGAGCGGCGGGATCGCGGGCGGGCTCCCCGTGGTCTGGGCGGGATCGAGGATGTCGAAGGAGCCCGTGTCCCACACCACCAGCGCCGAGTCCTGCGGGCCCGCCACGTCGGTGTCGACGTCGGGGATTCCCGCCATGCCCTGGACGATCGAGCCCGTCAGGTTCGAGAGTCCGAGCGTCCGCGCCGCGACCTCGGTGGCCTGGTTCGAGACCTGCTTGTCGAGCCACGCCGCCGAGTAGAGCACGCGCGAGGGCTGCATGGGGACGCCGTTCTCGTCGTCGAGGGGGTCGCTCGTGATGTGCCGCACGTAGCCGGCAGGCTCGGCCCCGACCCACAGGTCGTGGAACATCGAGAGGCCCAGCAGGGTCTGGATCGGGTCCGACAGGCCCAGGGACGTGAGGAAGAACTCGAAGGCACTGAACTGCGTCGAGCGCTGGAGCAGGAAGGAGAAGTTGACGGCCGGCACGTCGAGGCCGAAGCGCTCGACGTCGGGGGTGAGCGCCGCGAAGAACGTGCCCATGATGCCCCCGAGGCTGATGCCGTAGTAGTACATCTCCTCCGACGGGCCGGGGAAGACGCCGACGGAGTCGACCTGGAAGGCCGGGTCGCCGTTGAAGGCGCCGGTCTTCATCATGCGGCCGAGCACCAGCGTGTTGAGCATCCCCTGGCGGAGCCGGTCGGGCAGCGCCGGGAAGTTGTTGAGCTGGTTCGAGCCGATGCCGATGATCTGGGTGCCGAGCCACACGAGGTCGGGATTGGCGAGGCCACGCCAGTCGGTGGCGCCGGGGATGTAGTCGAACGCGATCCCCGTCGAGGCCGCGGCCTGGGGCACGCCCCGGACCATCCCCTCCCCGTCGCCGAAGAGGCCGTGCCCCAGAACGATGGGTCGCGCCGGCTCGGCGGGCGGCGTCTCGGCGAAGCGCGAGCACGGGATGCCGATGGTGAAGTTGGCGTCCATGGTGCCGTTGCGGACCGGGACGTCGTCAGCGTCGACGTTCAGGAACTGGGCGCTGTTCTGGACCATCGGCCCGTCGAGGTAGAGCGGGCTCTGGAAGGTCCCGAGCACGATGCGCCCGAGCGCGACGCCCGGGTCGCACGCGTAGTCCTCCGTGCTGGTCACGGTGAACGTCTGTCCCACCTGCTGGGAGAGCCAGTCGAAGGCGTCGTCCCGCATCTCGAGCATCTGGTGGGTGAGCTGGTGCTCGCTCTGGGTGGTGAAGTCGAAGGCGACCTGCCAGTTGTCGGTGGGCTCCATCACCGCGTGGGCCTGGAGCACGGGCAGGACGTTCTGGAGGTAGTTGTCCCGCGTCGCGGCCAGGTTCGCGAGGCCGTCGAGGAGCTCCTGCTGGGCGGGGACCAGCGGGTCGAGCAGCTCGCCGGCGTCGACGGGGCGCTGCGCGCGCATCGCCGCGAACACCGCCTCCGGCGCGAGGGGCGCGCCCGCGCCGTCGACCAGGTTGCGCACCGCGACGACGTAGCGGTGCCCCGGCTCGAGGCTCCGGCCGGGCCGCAGGATGAGCGCCTGACGCGTGGCGTTCCCGACGGCGCGCGCGTCGGTCTCGACGAAGTGCAGGATGTGCTCGCCGGTGTCCGCGTCGATCAGCAGGGTCGGGCTGTCGGGCTCGAGGGAGCGCGTGTCGGAGGTGCGCACCCCGATCCACGGCGGACCCACCGTCCCGCCGTCGGGCGGAATCAGGCGCGGCGCGTCGGAGAGCGCCACGTCGACGCCGCCGGGGACGTGCATCAGGATCTGCACCGTCGGGCTGAAGCCGTCGAGCTCGTTCAGCGGATCCGGCAGGACCGGGGCGCCGTTGGGCTGCGGCATGCCGGCCTGCGGAATGGCGAGCCGGTAGCCCGTCTCGGTGGCAGCGGGCTCGAGGAAGCGCGAGGACGGATACGGCAGGAGGCACTCGGTGTCGTTCAGGACCTCGCACTCGTCCGGGTTGTCGAGCTGGACCGTCTCGAAGGTCGTGATCGCGCGCAGGGTCACGCGGAAG
>CAZCZH010000284.1:0-2533 GCA_964502985.1 uncultured Gemmatimonadales bacterium | reverse complement strand
CGACGGCCAGGATCGGGACCAGCCCCGACCACTTCGCCAGCCGGGACTTCCAGCCGCCGAACCGACCACCGCGCTCGAGGTATTCGAGCGTCGGAACGGCGACCACGAAACGCGATCGGCGGCGGGCGCCCTCGGCCGCGGCGACCACGTCCTCGACGCTCCCCCCGGCCAGGGCGCACGCGGCGGCTTCGCGCACGACGAGGCCCTGTGCGATGGACGCGGTGCCGGTATCGACGACGGCGACGCGCGTCGCGTCGACCGCGCGCGCGGCCGTCCGCGCCGCCTCGATGGTCCCGCTGAGGGCGCCCGAAAGGGACGGCACGACGATCGCGGAGTAGTGCTCGAACAGGTAGCGGTACAGGGTCGCGTAATCACCGGGTGGGGGCTGCGACGTGCGCACTGAGCGCTCGCCGCGAGTCAGGCGGTCGTAGACCTCGTCCGGGTCGAGGGTCTGCTTGTCGAGATACGCGGCCGTCCCCAGGAGAACGCGCAGTGGCACGACGTGGATCCGCAGGCGCTGCTGATCGCGCTCGGGTATGTCGGCTGCCGTGTCAGTGACGATCGCTACCCGGCCTCGCTCGAAGCGCCCCCTGTGCTGGGCCCGCATGTCGTCGGCCTTCGTCGACGCCACGCGGCCGAAGCGGCGCGCCGCTTCGAACACTGCCTGCGGGCGCTCGGTGTGGACGTGCACCCGGAGCCGGCTCGGCGACCCGGCCACGACCAGCGAATCGCCGAGCTCCCCCATCACGGAGCGGACCCCCGCCAGGTCGAGTCTCTGCCCTTCGATCAGGCACTCGGTGCAGAACCCGCGCTCGATCCCCCCGGCATTCTCGACGACCGCGGCGTGCTCGAGCGGGGCGGTGAACTCGGCCTCGTCGCGCGCGGCGCCCGCCAGCCGCCCCTCGGCGAAATGCAGGATCCCCTCGAGGAAGTAGACGAACCCCTGCGCGCCCGCGTCGACGACGCCGGCCCGGGCCAGCTCGCGGAGCTGCCGCGGAGTGCGGGCCAGCGCCTCGCGGGCGGTCGCCAGCGCCTCGCGGTACGCGTCAAGGAGGTCCGCGCCGTCGGCTCGCGAGCGCGCCCCGAAGCCTTCGGCCCAGGCCCGCATGACGCTCAGGATCGTGCCCTCCCGCGGCCGGGCGAGGGCCGCGCGAGCCGACTCGCTGGCCCGCGTCACGGCCTCCGCCAGCAGCGGCCCCGTGGCTCGCTCGTGGCCGGCGACCCGGCCAGCGAATCCCTCGAGGAACTGCGCCAGGATGGCGCCCGAGTTCCCGCACGCGCCGAAGAGCGCGCCATCGGCCAGCGCCCGGCTGACCTCGTCGAGCCCGCGCCCGCGGACCCGGCGCGCGCGCTCGACCGCGCTGACCAGGGTTGAGGCGAGGTTCGTTCCGGTGTCCCCGTCGGCGACGGGGAACACGTTGATCCCGTTCAGGTTCTCCTGGCGCTGGCTGACCCACCGCGCGGCGGCCGTTGTCGAGCGCCGCAGCCGCGTCCCGTCCAGGTATCGAATGGCCACGCCGGGCTCTCCTTCCGCTCCGCCCTCCACGAGCCCGGAAAGACGAAAGGCATCGACCGCGAGCCGGACGGCTCCGCGGGATGCCCTTCGTCCGTGCGTCGAGCGCGCCCGAGCGCGCTACTTCGCGACGCGCTCCTTGAGCCCCTTGCCGGCCTTGAACGCGGGATATGTGCCGGCCTTGATCTGGATCTCCTTCCCGGTCTGGGGATTGCGCCCCTTCCGGGCCTTGCGCCTGCGGGTCTCGAAGCTGCCGAAGCCGGTGACCTGGACGCGCTTTCCCTGCCTCAGGGCACTCGCGATGATGCCGCCCCGATCGGTTCCGAACAAGGCGTTGATCGCGGCCTCGGAGTCCTTCTTGGTGAGCCCTGTCTTGTTGGCCAGGGCATCGCGCAACTCGGTCTTATTCATCGTTGACCCGTACCTCCGCTCGTTGAGACGACTCGATCAGCCAGCGCGACAGACGTGATGGTCGGACATTATCGAACGGTTGCGCCCATGTCAACAATGGATGTCCTGAAAAGCGCGTCGCGGCGCGCTTCAGCCGCCCGCACGACGGCTCGCGACGAGACGCACGAGACGCTCGGGGAAGTCCGAGATCAGCCCGTCCAGCCCGAGGTCGAGGAGGTGCTCCATCTCGTCCCGCTCGTTGACCGTCCAGACGAACGCCTCGCACCCGAAGCGGTGCGCGGCCTCGATGAACGGGACGCTGACGATCTGCGTGCCGCGCCACTGCACGGGGACTGCGAAGGCCACTCCCGGCGGGTGGTAGCCGTCCCAGTCGTCGGACCCGATCCGGCGCAGGAAGTCCGCCACGTCGTCCGGGCCAAACCCCGTGGCCTGCTCCGGCCGCAGCTCGCGGAACCGGCTCAGGGGCTCCTGATGGAGCGAGAAGACCAGCGCGCGGCGCGCGGCGCCCATGGCGTCGAGAAGGTTCGCGAGATCTTCCTCGAGGGGTGGCGCGACCTGTTTGACCTCGACGATCAGCCTCATGCCGGGAAACGTCGCCAGCACCTCGCG
>CAZCZH010000283.1:0-2614 GCA_964502985.1 uncultured Gemmatimonadales bacterium | reverse complement strand
CTTGCCGAGTTCCCTGAGTGGCCGTTCTCTCCAACGAGCATCTGGAAGTCGTATTGGTCGGCGCCTATCTTGAAGCCGTCTTGATTGTTGGTCAGCAGCGCCGAGTAGACCGTCTGGTTGTTTGCCTTGTCGAAGAGCAGGGTCTCGTTGAACGACCTGCTGCTGTCCGCCGCGATCCCCGGCGTCGGCGGCTCGGGGACCAGTGCCACGGCGACCGTCGTCGTCGTGCCGCCGGTGCCGCTCCCCGGCGCCTGGCCCCTCGCCGCGCTCGGCGCCCTCGTGCTGGGAACCGGAGCCCTGGCCCTCCGCCGCCGCCGCGCCTGACCCGGCGCGCCGTCCGGCGCGTCCTCGAGCTCAGGGCGTCACGATGGGGAACGAGGCGTCGGGCTCGTCGAGCAGGCGGAAGAAGCGGAGCAGGTCGAGGCGGCTGCCCGACACCTTCAGATCGTCGGAGAAGACGAGCTCGCGCAGGCCGGCCTGGCGGGTCGCGAGGCGGAGCCACAGCTCCTTGGTCAGCTCGACGGTGACGTTCGCCTCGGGGTCCGGCGGCTGCGCCCGGTAGTTCAGGACGGAGTTCTCCACGGCGAGCCGGTACGACTGCTTCAGGTCGGTGAAGACGAAGTTCAGCGAGAGCACCACGCCCTCGGCCTTCGCCGCGTCGACGCGCGTGGCCAGCGCGTCGAGGAAGCGCGGGATCGGCACGTTGCGCAGCAGGTCGATGGCGGCCGCGGGGCTGACGTTGGAGGGGGCGATGCCGTGGCGCAGCTCGTAGGCGCCGGTGAGGTAGACGTCGCGCCAGGGCCCCGACTCGGCCGCGTAGCCGAGCTGGTCGTAGGTGCGCGCCAGCAGCTCCACCGCGTCGCCGTTCCCGGGCTCGGCGAAGACCAGGTGGTTCAGCACCGTCGCGGTCCAGCGGTAGTCGCCGGCGTCGTAGGAGGCCCGCGCCTTCTCGAGCACCGCGTCGGCGCCGCCCATGGACTCGACGTAGCGCGTGGCCTCGTCCGCGGGCGGCAGCGGGTCGAGGTTCGCCGGGTTGCCGTCGTACCAGCCGAAATAGAGCTGGTACACGCCCTTCGCGTCGTGGCGGACGGTGCCGTAGTAGCTGCGGTCCGGGAAGAAGCCGGCCAGCGACTTCGGCAGGCGCAGCGTCTCGGCGATCTCGCGGGGCGTCTGGCCCGAGTTCGCGAGCCGCAGCGTCTGGTCGTGGATGAACTTGTAGAGGTCCCGCTGCTTCTTCAGGTAGTCGATGATCCGCTCGTTCCCCCAGCGGGGCCAGTGGTGGCTGGCGAAGAGCGTCTCCACGTCGGGGAAGCGGTGGATGACGTCGTCGATGTAGCCGCTCCACTTGAGGGCGTCGCGCACCTTCGCCCCGCGCAGCGTGTAGACGTTGTGCAGGTTGTGGGAGACGATCTCGGCCCCGCACCAGGCCTTCCACTCCGGCAGGTAGAAGGTGAGCTCGGTGGGGGCCTCCGAGTCCGGCGCGTACGTGAACACGAAGCGCACCCCGTCGATCACCATCTCCTGGCCGGTGTGGTCGACGATGTCGGTCGGGGGGACCAGCCCGAAGGTGCCCTCGGCCGGCGCCTTGCCCAGGCCCGAGCCGATGTGCCCGCGCGGTCCCCGCTCGAGCGGGAAGCCGTACATGAAGCTGGCCCGGCGCCCCATGGCGATGCCCGCCATCACGTTCTCGCTCGTGGCGGCCTCGACCCAGTTCAGGGGCGCGACGATGCGCACGCCGCGCGACACGTCCTCGGTCGTGACCACCGCCTGCATCCCGCCGAAGTGGTCGATGTGGCTGTGCGTCACGATCACCGCGCGGATCGGGGCGTCTCCCAGGTGCTTTCGCGCCATGGCGAGCGCGGCGGCCGCCGTCTCGCGCGACGTCAGCGGGTCGACGAGGATCCAGCCCGTGTCGCCCACCAGGATCGACAGGTTCGCGAGGTCGTAGCCGCGCACCTGGTAGATGCGGTCGGCCACCTGGTAGAGGCCGTGGAGGTTGTTGAGCCGGGCCTGGCGCCACAGGCTCGCGTTGGCGCTGTCGGGCGCCTCGCCCGTCTCGAAGGCGTACTCCGCGGGGCCCCACACCACGCGGCCCTCGGCGTCGAGGATCCGGAGGTCCTCCTCGCGGGCGACGAGCCCGCGCTCGGCGTCCTCGAAGTCGTCCTGCTCGCCGAGGTCGAGGCCCGCGACGGCGTCCTTCTGGGCGCGGCGCGTGTGATCGGTCGGCGCGACGTTGCCCTGGCTGCCGGCCTCGGACTCGCGCTCCCCGCCGCATCCGGCGAGCAGCAGCAGCGCGGCAGCGGCCGCGACGACGATGGAAGAGCGCATGGAGGGACCTCCCTGCGCGCAAGGTACCACCGGGCCGCTAGTAGCCCTGGCAGTCCAGCAGATCCTGTTGACTGAGCTGGGCGGTCTCGCTTCCGCACAGGTAGGTCTCGTGGAGCTCGCAGACGTCGCCGTCCTCGTCGACGAGGCGCACGTCGTAGCTCCCGCAGGGCGCGGTCAGGTTGAACTGCTGCCCGTTCTCGAGCACGTAGTCGCCGAGCTGGTCGGGCCCCCAGGTCGCCTGGTGGGACGGCGACAGGTACAGCTCGTGGATGTCGAAGCCCGAGCG
>CAZCZH010000282.1:0-2621 GCA_964502985.1 uncultured Gemmatimonadales bacterium | reverse complement strand
CGCCGTCTCCAGTCCCGACGGCCCCCCGGCCGCCCGCTCGCGGAGCTCGGCCGCCCCGACGGCATCCGCGTGGCCCCGCCGCGGCTCGCAGAAGTCGGAAACGTACAGGATGCGCCCCACGGGCCCCCATTCGGAGTGCCCGGTCGGATGGTGCCGCACGGCCGCCACCAGAGCCGGCGGGGCCGCCCGATCGAGAGCCCACACGGCGGCGGCCTGGGCGTGGAGCAGGCCCCGGCCGTGGGCCAGGGCCCACGGATCGGGCTCCTCGCCGCCAGCCGCGATGCGCGCGATCAGCGCCTCCGGCGGGTCGGGCTTGAACGCGTCGTGCAGCCAGGCCGCGCGCCGGGCCGTCTCGACCACCTCCTCCTGCCACCCCCCGTCCCTGGCGATTCGAAGCGCCGTCTCGACGACCGATTCGACGTGCGCCAGCCGGTCGCCAGCCAGCCGCTCCCGGGCCAGTTCCTCGACTTCGGCTGTCGTCATTCCGCGCCCTGGCGGACGTAAGGCTTCACGATCGATCCGTTGGGCACCGTCGTGCGCGACACCAGGTTCCATCCCTGGAGCTCGACGCCGCGACCGACGTGCGCGTCGACGATGCGCGTGAACGGCCCGATGACCGACTCGCGCCCGACACTCGAGGCGCCCTCGATCAGGACGCACGGATAGATGACGGTGTCGGGACCGATATCGACCTCGGCGTCGACGAGCGTCGTCTCGGGAACCAGGAAGGTCACCCCGTGGGCCATCAGCCGGCGCCGGATGCGGTCGCGCAGGATGGCCTCGGCCTCGGCCAGCTGGGCGCGGTCGTTGATCCCCAGGATCTCCATGGGGTCCGCGAGCCGGGCCGCGCGGCCCGGGCGATCGCTGTCGGCCAGCAGGGCCATGACGTCCGTGAGGTAGCGTTCGCCCTGGGCGTTGTCGGGGGACAAACGGTCGAGCAGCGGCCGAACCGCAGGCCAGGTGAAGCAGTACACCCCGGTATTGATCAAGCGCACGTCGCGGGTGTCGTCGTCAGCGTCCCGCTCCTCGACGATGGCCTCGACGAAGCCGCGCGAGTCCAGGCGCACCCTGCCGTAGCCCGACGGATCGTCCAGCTCGGCGACGAGGAGCGTCGCCGGGACGTCGTGGCGCCGGTGCTCGCGAACGACTTCGCGCAGCGTCGTGTCGGTCAGCAGGGGCGTGTCGCCGCAGCACACGAGCACGTCGCCTTCGAATCCCTCCAGCGCCTCGCTGGCGCATTGCAGCGCGTGGCCCGTCCCGAGCTGGTCCTCCTGCACGGCGAAGGCGATGCCCGGAACGGCCGCCAGGGCGTCGCGCACGCGCGTGCCTTGGAAGCCGACTACGCACACGATGCGATCGGCCCCCACGCCTCGCACGGCGGCGATGACGTGCCCGATCATCTGCCGGCCGGCGAGGGGATGCAGGACCTTGATCAGAGCCGACTTCATCCGCGTCCCCTGGCCTGCGGCCAGGATCACGGCGGCCAGCTCGCGCCGCGGCTCAGCCATCGGGCGATCCTTGGAGCGGCACGTTGTCGATCAGGCGGACCCCGTCGACGCGCGCGGCGATGGCCGCCACACAGGGCCCCGCCAGTCGGGCGACCGGCGCGAAACGCGCGGCGTCGACGACGGCCGCGTAGTCGACCTCGACATCCGGTTCGCGATCCAGCTCGTCGCGCATCGCCTGCTCGAGGCGCCCGACGTCCACCTCGCCCGCAGCGGCCAGTGCCTTCACGCGACGCAGGGCACGGCTCAGCGCCAGCGCCCGATGGCGCGCCTCCGGCGCGAGGCGCACGTTGCGCGACGAGCACGCGAGCCCGTCGGCATCGCGGATCGTCGGCCCGACGTCGATCTCGATCGGGAAGTCGAGGTCCCGCACCATTCGGCGGATGGCTGCCGCCTGCTGGGCGTCCTTCTCGCCGAATACGGCGAGGTCCGGCTGCACGATGTGGAACAGCTTCGCGACGATCGTCAGCACGCCCTCGAAATGCCCCGGCCGAAACGCCCCCTCGAGCCCCTCCGTCACCTCGCGCATCGTGACGCGGGTCAAGAGCTCCGCCCGGACCATCTCGGCGACCGGTGGCGCGAACACGAGCTCGACCCCGCGCTCCTCGAGGAGCGTGCGGTCACGGTCCAGGTCACGGGGATAGCTCGCCAGGTCGTCGGCGGAGCCGAACTGGATCGGGTTGACGAAGATCGAAACGACGACCGCGTCGGCCGCCGCGCGCGCGCGGTCCACGAGAGACAGGTGCCCGGCGTGGAGCCAGCCCATGGTCGGTACCAGCGCGACTCTGCGGCCGCCCTCGCGGAGCCCGCGCGTCGCGGCGCGGCACTCGGCGACGGTGAGCGCGAGACGTGTCACCCGTCGTACGATTCGGCGTCCGTCGGGAACTCCGCCGCCCGCACGTCGGCCACGAACCGCTCCAGCGCGCCGGCCAGGGTCTCCCCGAGCTCGGCGTAGCGCCGCACGAAGCGCGGACGAAACGCCGGCGTCAGGCCGAGAAGATCGGGCGTCACGAGGACCTGCCCGTCCGTGTCGGGACCGGCGCCGATGCCGATCGTGGGGACGGGGATCTCGCTCGTGACGCGCGCCGCCAGCCGCCGGGGGATTTTTTCCAGCAC
>CAZCZH010000281.1:0-2689 GCA_964502985.1 uncultured Gemmatimonadales bacterium | reverse complement strand
CCCGACGAAGCCGACCTGGGGCGGAACGCCGTCGCGACGGCCAGGGACGCCGGTCTTCCGCGCCTCGTGTTCCAGTCCGTGCACCGGGTCGACGAGGGAGCGCACGTGCCGCACTTCGCGACCAAGATCGAGATCCGCCAGGCGATCGAGGCGGCGGGCATCCCGCACGCCGTCGTGGCTCCGAACAGCTTCTATCAGAACGACGCCCGGGCGCGCCAGGCGATCGTCGAGCACGGCGTGTACCCGCTGCCGATCGGCGGCGTAGGCGTCCAGAGCGTCGACGCCCGCGACATCGCGGCCTGCGCCGCGGCCGCGCTCCTCGATCCGGCGTGGGTCGGGCGCACGATCCCCGTCGTCGGGCCGCGGCCGTGGACCGGCGAGGCAGTCGCCGGTTGTTACTCCGGGGTTCTCGGACGCCCCGTGCGCTACGGCGGGGACGATCTCGATGATTGGAAAGCCGGCGTGGCGGGGCTCATGCCGGACTGGCTGATCGAGGACCTGGCGATCATGTACGAGCACTACCAGGCCGCGGGCCTCGTGGCCGCGGGCGACGACCTGGACGTCACCCGCGAGGCGCTGGGGCGCGAGCCGCGAACCCTCGAGGCGTACGCCCGCGAGCTGGTCGGCTAGCGCGACGAGTCCACGTTTCCATTGCAACCTTCACATGCGGGATCTCGTCCTTGAACAGGGAACCCGCGTCGAACCGACCCGTACCCGACCCCGAGGAGCGCCATGATCCGCCTCACCGTCACGCTCGCCGTCCTGATTCTGTCCTGGGGAGCCAGGGAGCCCGTACGAGCCGCCACGCGAGCCGCCGCGCCGGACACGATCCGCTACGAGCTGAGCTGGGAGAACCCGGCCAGCCAGCTGTACACCGTGCGCACGACGGCCGCCGCCAGCGGCCAGCCACTCCAGTTCTCGCTCCCCGCCTGGCGACCGGGGCGCTACATCCTGCAGAACTACGCCTCCAACGTGCAGGCCGTCCGGGCGAGAGACGAGCGCGGCGACTCCCTGCCGGTGACGTGGGTCGACCTCGACTCGTGGAAGGTCGAGCCGGGCCGGGCGAAGCGGGTGACCCTGGCCTACGAGTTCTACGCCCGGACGTTCGACGCCGGCTCGTCGACGCTCCGGCCCGACGTGGCGTACTTCAACCCGGTCAACCTGTTCCCCTGGGTCGAGGGGCGGAAGGGCGAGCCCGTCCGGCTGACGCTCGACGCGCCGGCCGACTGGACGGTGGCCACCCAGCTCGAACCGGCCCCCGGCCCGGGCCACGCCTTCACCGCGCCGGACTACGACGCGTTCGTCGACGCCCCGACGATCGCCGCGCCGGACCTGACGGAGTGGGAGTTCACGCTGGACGGCGTGCCGTACCACGTCGTGTTCCGCGGCGAGCTCGACCTGGGCGACTATTCGAAGGAGCGGGTCGTGCACGATCTCGAGGCCATCGCCCGTGAGGAGACGGCGATGTTTGGCGGCCCGCCGTACGACCGCTACTGGTTCCTGTACCAGCTCGTCGGCTACCCGTTCGGCCATGCCGTCGAGCACACGGCGAGCTCGTCCTACGTCCTGACGGACGTCCTGTTCCAGTCCGAGGAGTACTACCACCAGTTCCTCTCCGTCACGGCGCACGAGCTGTTCCACGCGTGGAACGTCAAGCGCATCCGGCCAGCGGCGCTGTGGCCGTACGACTACTCGACTCCCCAGCTGACCCACCTCCACTGGGTGACGGAGGGCGTCACGTCGTACTACGAGAACATGGTGCTGGAGCGCGCGGGCGTGATCGAGCCCGCCGAGCTGTACCGGAACATCGGCCGCGCGATCACCCAGCTCCAGTCGACCCCCGGCCGGCTGGTGACGCCGCTGTCGATCGCCTCGTGGACCTCGTGGCACTCGGGCTACGGGGCCGAGAACCCGAACCAGTCGGTGTCGTTCTACCTCAAGGGCGCGCTCGTCGGCCTGGCGCTCGACCTGACGATCCGCGACGCGACCGACGGGGCACGGAGCCTGGACGACGTCATGCGGGTGCTGTGGCGCGAGTACTACCTGCAGGGCCGTGGCTATCCCGAGGACGGGGTGCAGAAGGCCGCCGAGGAGGTCGCCGGCCGGCCGCTGGGCGACTTCTTCGCGAAGTACGTCGACGGCACGGCCGAGATCCCGTTCGACTCCCTGCTCGGCGTGGTGGGATCGACCGCGCGGCAGGTCGAGGATCCCGACGAGCCAGCGGCGCGGCTGGGCGTCGGGCTGGACGAGAAGGACGGCGCGGTCGTCGTCCGGGCCGTCGTCTCCGGCGGGGCGGCCCTGGCGGGCGGCATGATGGCCGGCGACCGGCTCGTGGCGATCGACGGCGACTCGCTCGCGTCGACCGACCTCGACCCGATTCTGAAGGAGCACGCCCCGGGCGCCGCGGTGACGCTGACTCTCGAGCGCGAGGGTCGGACGATCGAGCGCCAGGTGACACTCGGCGGCGGCGGGAACCTGAGCTGGAAGGTCGAGCCCGTCGCCGAGCCGACCGAGCGGCAGGAGCGCCTGCGCGCGGACTGGCTCGCCTCCAGCGACGTCCCGACGCCCTGCTGCGCCGCGCCGGCGCCCTAGGCCGACCGGCTAAGCATGAGCATGGCAGGGTCGCCGCGTGGTGGTCCGCGACGAGCCCGAGGATGCAATCTCAACCGCGCCGCGCCGCCTCGATCGC
>CAZCZH010000280.1:0-2724 GCA_964502985.1 uncultured Gemmatimonadales bacterium | reverse complement strand
TGCGGTACGGGATCTCGTCGGCGACGTGCTCGAGCCGCGGATCGGCGTGACTGTCCTCGACGACGACGACCTGTCGCGTCCGCGCCGCATGGCGGATCTCCGGATAGGAGCGCAGGTCGAGCGGCAGGTTGCGCAGATCCGGGTCATCGCGCGTGGCCACGACCAGCCCGCTGGTGTCGTCGACCACGCGGATCAGCGACGCGCGGTCGGACTGCACGACCTTGGCCAGCTCGCTGACGATCGTGTACAGCACCGTGCCCGTCTCCAGCGACGACGACACGGTCTGGCTGATGCGCAGCATCGCCGCCAGATCGTCGTGGTAGCGCTTGACCTCGAGATTGGTGCGGATCCGGGCCACCAGCTCGTCGATGAAGAACGGCTTGGTGACGCAGTCGCTGGCGCCCGCTTCGAGCGCCTGCACCACGTGCTTGCGTCCGCTGCGCGCGGTCAGGACGAGGATCCGCGTCTCGGCCAGGGCCGGGTCGCGCTTGATCGCCCGGCACACTTCCAGGCCGTCCATCTCGGGCATCATGATGTCGAGGAGGATCAGATCGGGCGGTTCCTCGCGGGCCAGGCGCAGGGCGGCCTCGCCGTCCCCCGCGACGCGGGTCGGGTAGCCCTTGTAGCGCAGCATCGTCGTGAGGGTGTCACGGATCGAAGGGTCGTCGTCGACGACGAGGATCCGGCCCTCCGCGACGAGCTCGCGGGTCTGGGCGGGCAACGGGAGGTTCAGCGGCTTCTACTCCTCCTCTTCCGCGGGCTCCTCTTCGTCGTACTCCAGCTCGTCTTCCTGCATCTCGAGCTGCTCGTCCAACGCCTGCGCCGCGGCGTCCTCGCCGAGCGCGGGCGCGGCTTCGTCCTCGTCTTCGCGCACGACCCGTGCCACGTCGCCCACCTTGTGGCCGTCCTCGAGGGCGATCAGCTTGACGCCCTGCGTGGCCCGGCCCATCACGCGGATCCCCTGGATCGGCAGGCGGATGATGATGCCGCCCGTCGTGACGATCATCAGCTCGTCCTGCTCGACGACCTCCTTGACGGCCACCAGCGGCCCCGTCTTCTTCGTCGGCTTGAGGGTCTTGATCCCCTTGCCGCCGCGGTGCGTGACGCGGTAGTCGCCGATGCTGGTGCGCTTGCCGTAGCCGTTCTCGGTGACCGACAGGATGGCGTTGTTCTCGTTCTTGACGACGACCATGTCGAGCACTCCGTCGTCCTTGCCCTGCAGGGTGATGCCCTTGACGCCCATCGTGTCGCGCCCCATGTCGCGCACCTCGTCCTCGTGGAACCGGATCGCCTGTCCCTTGCGGGTAGCCAGAACGACGTCGTTCGTGCCGTCCGTCAGCTGGGCGCTGATCAGCCGGTCGTCGTCGGCCACCTTGATGGCGATGATCCCGCCGCGCCGGGGATTGCCATAGGCCGACAGGACGGTCTTCTTCACCTGCCCCTTGAGCGTCGCCATGATGACGTAGTGCTGCTCGTCGAACTCGCGCACGCTGATCACGTCGGCTACGGCGTCGTTCGCGTGCAGATCGAGCAGGTTGACGATCGGGCGCCCGCGGCTGGCGCGCCCGCCCTGCGGGATGTCGTACACCTTGAGCCAGTGGCACTGGCCCTGCTCGGTCATGATCAGCAGGTAGTCGTGGGTCGTGGCCACGTACAGCCGCTCGATCCAGTCGTCGTCCTTGGTGCCCATCCCCGTGATTCCTCGCCCGCCGCGCCGCTGACGGCGGTAGGTCGAGGCGGCGATGCGCTTGATGTAGCCGGTATGGCTGACCGTCACGACCATGTCCTCTTCGGCGATCAGGTCCTCGATCGAGATGTTGGCGCCGCCGGGCAGGATCTCCGTGCGCCGCTTGTCGCCGTACTTCTCCTCGATCTCGGTCAGCTCCTGCTTGATGACCTCCATCCGCCGGCGCTTGGAGCCGAGCAGCTCCTTGAGGCTGGCGATCGTCTTGAGCAGGTCGCGGTACTCCTCCTCGAGTTTCTCGCGCTCTAGCCCCGTCAGCCGGGCCAACCGCATGTCGAGGATGGCCTGGGCCTGGCGTTCGGACAGGTCGAAGGTCTCCATCAGGCCGTTGCGCGCCTCGTCGGTGCTCTCGGCCTGGCGGATGAGCTGCACGACCTCGTCGATGTTGTCGACCGCGACACGCAGCCCCTCCACGATGTGCAGCCGCTCCTCGGCCTGGCGCAACTCGTGCTCCGAGCGCCGCACGACCACGTCGTGGCGGTGGTCGACGAAGTGCTGGAGCATCTCCTTGAGGCCCATCTCGCGCGGCACGTTGTCGACGAGCGCCAGGTCGATGATGCCGAACGTCCACTGCAGCTGGGTCGAGTTGTAGAGCTGGTTGAGCACGACCTCGGCGTTCTGGGCCGTCGATTTGAGCTCGATGACGACGCGCATCCCGTCGCGGTCCGACTCGTCGCGCAGGTCCGAGATGTCGGTGATCTTCTTGGCGCGCACCAAATCCGCGATCTGTTCGATGACCTTGGTCTTGTTGACCTGGTACGGGATCTCGGTGACGATGATCTGCTCCCGGCCGCTGGCCTTGGTCTCGGTGATCGCCCGGGCGCGCATGATCACCTTGCCGCGACCCGTTTCGTAGGCCTCGCGGATGCCGTCGGTCCCGTAGATGTAGCCGCCGGTCGGGAAGTCGGGCCCCTTGACGTGCTCCATCAGCCCGTCCAGGTCGATGTCGGGGTCGTCGATCAGGGCGTGCAGCGCGCCGA
>CAZCZH010000279.1:0-2776 GCA_964502985.1 uncultured Gemmatimonadales bacterium | reverse complement strand
CGTACTCGACGACCCGCTCGGGGTGCTTGTCGAGCATCCGCCGGACCGGCGTCTCCTTGAGCCCGCCGGGGTAGCCGGAGTGCTGGTAGTAGCTCTTCTGGTCGATCTTCTTGCCCGTCAGCCGGATCTTCTCGGCGTTGACCACGAGCACGTGGTCGCCGGTGTCGAGGTACGGCGTGTAGATCGGCTTGTGCTTGCCGCGCAGGACCTGCGCCACCCGGCTGGCGAGCCGCCCGAGGGTCTGGCCCTCGGCGTCGACCAGGTACCAGCGGCGCGTGACCTGGTCCGGTGTCACGCTGTGTGTCGTCATCGGTTCTCCTGGGAATCCGTCCCGCGCCCGTCGAGCGACCGGGAATCGACATCGAATACAGCTTTGGAAAATAGAATCTTCCGCCCTGAGCGTCAACGCGGGGGAGACGCTCGCCGCCCACGCGGGCCGTGGCGCAGGTCATGCAATCAAAGCCATGGTGGGATCATTCCACCACCTTCCCCTCGATTCTTTCAGCGCCACGGAGAACGGCCAACGATTTCTCGTACGGCGGCTCGAGCAGGCCGGCGTCGGTGAAGAACCCCGTCACGTAGCGCGCGGGCGTGACGTCGAACGCCGGGCTGAACACCTTGACCCCCGCGGGCGCCGTGGCCATCCCGAAGCCGTGGGTCACCTCGGCCGGGTCGCGCTCCTCGATCGGGATCTCGGCACCCGACGCGAGCGAGAAGTCGAAGGTCGTGCGCGGGGCCGCGACGTAGAACGGGATCCCGTGCTCCTTCGCCAGGATGGCCACGCCGTAGGTCCCGATCTTGTTCGCCGTGTCGCCGTTGGCGGCGATCCGGTCGGCACCGACGATGACCAGGTCGATGTCGCCGCGGGCCATGGTGGCGGCCGTCATGTCGTCGCAGATCAGGGTCACGTCGACGCCGCTCTGCTGGAGCTCCCAGGCGGTCAGCCGGCTCCCCTGCAGCAGCGGCCGCGTCTCGTCCGCGTAGACCCGGACGTTCTTCCCCTCCTCGTGGGCCACGTTGGCGCTGGCAAGCGCCGTGACTTAGCCCGTGGTCGCCTGCCCGCGGGCGTTGCAGTGGGTCTGGATGCCGGCCCGCTCGGGGATCGCCGAGGGGGCCGCCTCGCCGATCCGTCGGCACATGGCGCGGTCCTCCTCGAAGATCGCCAGCGCCTCCGCCTCGAGCCGCTCCCACAGGGCGGCCGGGGCCATGTCCGCGTGCTCCGTGGCCACCCGCCGCATGCGCTCGACGGCCCACGACAGGTTGACGGCCGTCGGCCGCGCCACGGCGAGGGCGTCGGCGTACTCGTCGAGCCGGTCGCGGAATTCCCGCGGCGCGTCGTCCTTGTGCGGGGCGAGGGCCGCCACGAGCCCCATCGCGCCGGCGATCCCGATCGCGGGCGCGCCGCGCACCCGCAGCGCACGGATCGCCTCGACCATCTCGGGCACGGTCCGGATCTCGATGTCGACCCGCTCCGCCGGGAGCCGGGTCTGGTCGATCATACGGACGTGGTCGCCCTGCCAGGAGATCGTGTCGACGGGCATGGGGGCTCCAAGGTGCGGGGAAACGCGGGGCTTGCCACCCCGCGCGGATCAGACGGATTTCAGCCGACCGGGGAACTCGTAGCGCCAGCCGACGTCGCCGAGCAGCTCGAGGAGCCGCGTCACGGGCAGCCCCATGACGTTGAAGTAGCAGCCGTGGACGGACGCCACGAGGGCCGCGCCGTAGCCCTGGATGCCGTACGCGCCGGCCTTGTCCAGCGGCTCGCCCGTCGCCACGTAGTCGGCGATCGCCGTCTCGTCCAGCACCCGGAACTCGACCCGCGTGGCCTCGACGCCGGCGGCGTGGCGACCGTCGGGGCCGTGGACGGCGAGCCCGGTATGGACGACGTGATCGCGACCGGACAGGCGGGCCAGCATGGCCCGCGCCTCGCCCCTGGAGGCGGGTTTCCCGAGGACCTCGCCATCGAGGACGACGACCGTGTCGGCGGCCACGACGAGGGCCTCCTTCTCTGCCCCGGCCACGGCGCGCGCCTTGGCCTCGGCGGTCGTCCGCGCGTAGGCCGCCGCGGCGAGCCCGCCACTCCACGGCTTCTCGACCCGCTCGGGCGGGGCGACGACGTCGAACTCCAGCCCGAGCTGTGACAGCACCTCGCGTCGGCGCGGACTGGACGAAGCCAGGATGAGGCGCGGCGCGCCTGTCATCGCTCGAGCCACAAGGTCACCGGACCGTCGTTCACCAGGGCGACTTCCATCGGGGCGCCGAACGCGCCGCGTCCGACCCGATCGGGGAGCTCCACGTCGCATCTCTTACAAAATCTTTTGTACAACTCGTGGGCCCGCTCGTACGGCGCCGCGGCGCCGAAGTCCGGCCTCCGGCCCTTGCTCGCGTCGCCGTACAACGTGAACTGGCTGACGACGAGCAGCCCGCCGCCCGTGTCGCGCAGGGAGCGGTCGAAGCTCGATCCGAAATCCGGGCTCGGGAACAACCGCAGGTCGGCCAGCTTGCCGGCCATCCAGCGCAACCGCTCGTCCACCCCGTCCGCGGCGTCGGCGGCCGGCGCGTCTTCCACGCCAAACCCTACCAGCGCGACGAGGCCAGCGCCGATCCGCGCCAGCTCGCGCAGGCCGGTCTCCTCGACGGCGCTCACCGACGCCTCGCGGACTCGCTGGACGAGGACCCTCACCGGTCGGGGGCGGGCGGGCCGAAGGGCAGGACTATTCGACCGTCACCGATTTCGCCAGGTTGCGCGGCTTGTCGACGTCGCAGCCGCGCAGGA
>CAZCZH010000278.1:0-2776 GCA_964502985.1 uncultured Gemmatimonadales bacterium | reverse complement strand
GAGGATTCGAACCTCCGAAGGCATAAGCCAGCAGATTTACAGTCTGCCCCGTTTGACCGCTTCGGTATCCCTCCAGCACATCTCCCGGGACCGAAACCGCGGCGGGGCGGACAGGGACCGGGACCTGGAGCCGATGACCAGACTCGAACTGGTAACCTGCTGCTTACAAGGCAGCCGCTCTACCGGTTGAGCTACATCGGCGACGCACGAGGACTGGATTGCCGGAACCCGCCCGCGAGGGGCTCACATATTCCGAGGAGCCGCCGTCCCGCTCCGGCGATTCCTCCGGGCGCAATTCGCCCCAGGGAAAAGAAGGGGGAATATACCGAACCGTTTCAATCTGTCAACCGGGTCACTGGCTCAGGCGCCGACCCGCTTCCAGCGCACGCCGTGCGGGGTGTCCTCGAGGACGATGCCCCGATCGGCAAGCTCGTCGCGGATCGCGTCGGCCCTCTCCCAGTCGCACTCCCGCCGGGCGTCTTCCCGCGCCGCGATCAGGTCCTCGATCTCGGCCGAGATCTCGCGCTCGGCCGGGTCCGGCCGCAGAACATCGTAGATTCGGTCGAACGCCGCCAGCATGGCCTCCAGACTCGGCCGGTCAGCTCCGGTGGCCCGGCCGTCGTCGATCGCCCGGTTGACATCCCGCAGCCACTCGAACACCACTCCCAGCGCGCGGCTCGAGTTCAGGTCGTCGTCGAGCGCGGCGTCGAACGATCGTCGCGCTTCGGCGGTCCGCTCGGCGAGACCGGCGTCGGGCCGGCTCCCGTCGGGGAGCGCCGCCAGGCGAACGCTGAAATCGCCTAGCCGCTCGACGGCCGCGGCGGCCTGCTCCAGCCCCTCGAAGGTGAAGTTCAGTGGGGCGCGATAGTGCACCGAAGCCAGCAGATAGCGGATGACCCGTGGTCGATAGCCGCGCTCCAGCAGGTCACGGAGCGTGTAGAAGTTGCCCAGCGACTTGGCCATCTTCTGGCCCTCCACGACGAGGTGCTCGGCGTGCAGCCAGTAGCGTGCCGGGGGCTCGCCCGTGGCGCCTCGGGACTGGGCGATCTCGTTCTCGTGATGCGGAAAGACGTTGTCCACCCCCCCCGTGTGGATGTCGAACGTCTCGCCCAGATAGGCCATCGACATGGCCGAGCACTCGATGTGCCAGCCGGGTCGCCCGGGACCGAGGCGCGTGTCCCAGTGCTCTTCGTCCTCGCGGGCGGCTTTCCAGAGCGCGAAGTCCTTCGGGCTCTCCTTGTCGTACTCGTCGTGCTCGACACGCGCCCCGTCCCGGACTCCCGACAGGTCGACTCGCGACAGTCTGCCGTACTCCGGGAACGTCGAGATGCGGAAATAGATCGATCCGTCCTGCGTCCGATACGCGTGGCCGGCCGCCTGCAGGCGCTCGATCAGCTCGACCATCGCGTCGACGTGCTCGGTGGCCCGCGGGTAGTGCTCCGCGCGCTCGATGCGCAGCGCGTCGAGATCCTCGAAGAACGCCTTCTCGTAGCGCGCCGTGTAGTCCCGGATCGACTTCCCCGCGGCGCGCGCGCGGGTCAGGATCTTGTCGTCGACGTCGGTCAGGTTCATCACCTGGGTGACGGCGAAGCCGCGGGCCTCCAGCACCCGTCGCAGCAGGTCCTCGAACAGGAACGTGCGGAAGTTCCCGATGTGGGCGTAGTCGTGGACCGTTGGACCGCAGGTGTACATCCGGACCTGGCCCGGAGCCAGGGGCTCGAACGGGACATCGGCGCGGCGTAGCGTATCGTGCAGCACGAGGGCCACGCCTCACTCCTCGCCCGCGCCCGCTGC
Organism: uncultured Gemmatimonadales bacterium; assembly: GCA_964502985.1. Lineage (GTDB taxonomy): Bacteria > Gemmatimonadota > Gemmatimonadetes > JACCXV01 > JAHWKZ01 > CAZCZH01. The sequence goes on along the minus strand of CAZCZH010000278.1, from coordinate 982 downwards.
GACGCGTTCCTTGCGCTCCCCGACTTTCTCGGCGGCCGGCGCCCGGTGCTGCCACACCGTCCGCTGGGGGAACGGGATCTCGATTCCCTCGGCGTCGAAGCGGTGCTTGATTCGGCGTCGCAGCTCGCGGGCCAGGTCCCATTGCTTCAGCGGCACGGTCTTGGCCATCATGCGGATGGTCACCGCCGAGTCGCCGAACGCCTCGACCCCGGGGACGACCGGCCGCTCCAGGAGCAACGTGCCGAACACCGGATCGTCGTGAATCTCGGCGGCCAGCTCCTCGGAGACGGCGATGACGTGGTCGGGATCCTCGCCGTAGCCCACGCCGATCTCGAGTACGGCCCGCGACCAGCCCTTCGTGCGGTTCGACACGACTCGGATCTCGCCATTGGGCACGACGTGGACCACGCCCTCCAGGTCGCGCAGGATCGTCGTCCGCAGATTGACCTTCTCGACCACCCCGCCGACGCCGCCGGTCTGGATCACGTCGCCGATCGCGTACTGGTCTTCCAGCAGGACGAACACCCCGCTGATGATGTCCTTGACCAGGGTCTGGGCGCCGAAGCCGATCGCCAATCCCGCAACCCCGGCCGTGGCCAGCAGCGGCCCGAGCGAGATCCCCACCTGATCGAGCGCCATCATCAACGTCACGGCCAGGATCAGGACAACGCCCGTGCGGGTGAACACGGCGGCCAGCGTGCGTCGCCGCTGGAGCCGCTCGTCCGGCACCGGTCCGGCCCCCTCGCCGATGATCCGGATCGCCCGCCGGCCAGCCAGTCGCAGGATGACGTACGCCACGCCTCCCCCGATGACGATCAGGCCGATGGCCGCGCCGCGCTCGGCGATCGTGTCCCAGTCGAGGGTCAGATGGAACGGGATCAGGCTGGCCAGCAGCTGCATCGCGCGGTCCGGTCGAAGGCGTGAGGACGTGTCGGAACTTGGAATTGTACGGGCTCGATGTGTCCCCCGCCAATCGGCGGGT
>CAZCZH010000277.1:0-2778 GCA_964502985.1 uncultured Gemmatimonadales bacterium | reverse complement strand
CGCGCGCAAGGGCTCGCTGGTGGGCCGGGACGCGTTCGAGCTGGCGCAGGTGGTGGTCCGAGCCGTGCTCGAACGCGCCAAGCTCGAGCCGGGCGAGATCGACGACCTGATCCTCGCCGAGAGCCTCCAGGGCGGCGGAGTCATCGCACGCCACACGGCCGTCGTGCTGGGTCTCGACCAGGTCCCGGGGCTGGCGACGAACCGACACTGCGCCGCCGGCCTCGGAGCCATCGCGATCGGAGCCGGGTCGATCGCGGCCGGCATGGATCGGGTCGTCCTCGCGGGTGGCACCGAGAGCATGAGCACGATGCCCCTGTGCCAGAAGCGGATGGCCCCCGGCGCCGATCCGCAGCTCTGGATGCCGCCCTCCCATCCGGAGACGCCGGACGCGCCGGCCTTCGACATGTCCATCACCGTCGGACACAACACGGCCACCCTCGCGGGCCTCTCGCGCACGGACGTGGACCAGTGGGCGATCTACAGCCACGGACGCGCGATCGAGAGCATCGACTCGGGAGCCTTCGACGCGCAGATCGTGCCCGTCGAGGTCCACGGCCCCGACGGAGAGGTCCGGCTCTTCGAGGTCGACGAGCATCCCCGGCGCGGCCTGACATTGGAGGGAATGGCCGATCTCAAAGTCCTGCATCCCGAGATCGACGGCTTCACGGTGACCGCCGGCAACGCAGCGGGCATCAACGACGCCGCAGCGGCGGTCCTGCTCGCGGACGCCGACACCGCGGCATCGAACGGCATCGAGGCGCTCGCCGCGATCCGGTCCTGGGCCGCGGTGGGCGTCGCGCCCCCGCGCACCGGGTTGGCCCCGATCGACGCGATTCCCAAGGCTCTGGCCCGGGCCGGAGTCGCCCAGAGCGACATCGATCTCTTCGAGATCAACGAGGCCTTCTGCGCGGTCCCCGTCGCCACCACGCGGGCGCTCGGAATCGACCCGGAGATCTGCAACGTCAACGGGAGCGGCTGCAGCCTGGGGCACCCGATCGCCGCCACCGGAGCGCGCATGGTCGTCACCATGGTCCACGAGCTGAGACGGCGAGGCGCGAGCCTCGGCTGCGTCTCCATGTGCGCGGGTGGCGGCATGGGCATGGCGATGGTGATCGAGGCGCGCTGACGGTTCTCGGCCGGCTCGCCCGGGACACCGGACGCCGCGGGCCGCCCTGTACTCCCCGAAAGCTCCGACACGGCGGCTGGATGCGCCGGAAGCTGCGCCTCGCAGTACTGCGCTCGCGCTCGCGACCAAGCACTTGCTTGACACGACCCTCGGCCTCGATTAGCATCCGACCAAGCGCTTGCTTTGGAACTTCCATGGAGGTCGCCATGCCGCCCGTCCCCGCCGCGCGACGCAGCCCCGAGACCCCCGCCGGCACCGGACCGCGGGAGCGGGTGCTGGAGGAGGCCCTGCGGCTCTTCGCCGAGCACGGCTTCTCGCGGGTCACGATGCGCGCGATCGGGACCGGGGTGGGGCTCCACAACTCGAGCCTGTTCCACCACTTCCGGAGCAAGGCGGAGATCGCGCGCCACGTCTTCGAGGGCGTGCTCGGGCGGCTGATGCCCCGGGTCGAGCCGCTGGCGTCCGACGACCCGCCCGCGCTCGACCGCCTCGTCGAGGTCGTGCTCGACGTCGCGGACCACTTCCACGAGCGGCCCGAGGACGCGCGCTTCCTGATGCGCGTCATGCTCGATCCCGACGTGTTCCTCTCGGGATACGTCGCGGAGCTCGACGCCAGCGACGCGGATCAACCCCTCGTGCAGCTCTTCTCCGCCGTCTGGGGCTGGCTCGACCGCGCGCGCGGCGCGGGCGCGACCCGCCCGGTTCGCGTCCATCAGGCCGCGCGCAGCCTCTTCGGTCTCATGCTCTTCGAGCCGGTCTACGGCTTCCACGAAGCGGCCGACGGTTTCTCCGCGGAGGAAGCGAGCCGCCGGCACGGCCACCGCCGCGCCGAGCTCGAGTCGTTCGTGCGCGGGGCGCTGGCGCCGCTCCCCGATCCACACCCTTGAGAGGAGTCCCCCGATGCGCGACGTCCCCGAGATCAACACCCCCGCCTTCCAGGCCGATCTCCACGCCAACCTGCGCAGGCTGCGCGAGACGGAGCCGGTCCACGCCCACGCGTACCACGGCGAGCCGCGCTACAGCCTGCTCCGCTACGACGACTGCGTCGACGCGTTCCGGGACGAGCGTCTCGGGGCGGTCCGCATTCGCGCCGATTGGCTCGAGAAGCTCGCGGGGAGCGGCCACCGCGACCTCACCAGCCTGGGGCGCGTCCTCGGCCACATCCTGATCATCCAGGATGCGCCGGACCACACCCGCCTGCGCGGGCTGGTGAGCCGGGCCTTCACGCCCCGGACGGTCGAGCGCCTCACCGCTCGCGTCGAGTCGCTGGTGGGGGAGCGGATGGCGCCGTGGAGGGACGCCGCCCGCGTCGACCTGATCGCCGACTTCGCCGTGCCGCTGCCGGTGGTGGTGATCGCCGAGCTGCTGGGCGTGCCCGCCGAGGACCGCGACCGGCTCAAGCGCTGGTCGGCGAGCTTCTCCCCCATGCTCGACCGCGACCTGAACCGGCTGGAGACGGGCCTGCTCGACGCCGCGGCGGCGTGCACGGCCTTCGCAGACTTCTTCGGGCCGCTCTTCGAGGAGCGCCGGCGCGAGCCCCGGGACGACCTGATCAGCCGCCTGGTCGCCGTGGCCGACGACGGGGACGGCGCGCTCTCCGAGGACGAGCTCCTCGCGACCTGCGTGCTGCTGCTGGTGGCCGGCCACGAGAC
>CAZCZH010000276.1:1090-2794 GCA_964502985.1 uncultured Gemmatimonadales bacterium | reverse complement strand
TCTCCTTCCCCGTGCCGGAGAAGCTCACCTCGACTTCCTGCGGAACCTCGTTGGTAACGATCATGTCGCGCCCCCGGACGGCGATCCGCAGCGGCACCGGGTACTGGATGACGGTCGTCTGGTCGGTGGTCACGTCGAGCCACAGCATCAGCGCGAGCAGGAGCGCGACGACCTTGTACCCGAGGTTGCGGGTGAAGAAGTCGCGGAGCCAGGCGGCGGGATCGGCCAACGCCGGCTACTCGCCGTCGCCGTCGCCGCCGCCGCGCGTGTGCTTGACCGTGCTCATCACGGCGATCCCGAACAGGGCCAGACAGACGATGAAGATCCACTGCGGGGCGATGCCGATCCGGCTCATCCCCATCGCGATGGCGGCGATCAGGACGAGGAACCCGATGAAGTACAGGTAGAACCAGTCCATGGGCGCTCCTTGTCGGCGGGAGGGACACGGCTGCGGTGCGGGAATGTAGGAGTGGCGCGGGATCCCGGCCACGGAGCGGCGCCGCGCTCAGGCGCCCGTCCGGCCCTCCGGCACCACCCCCGAGACCTCGAGCGACAGCCTCGCGCGGGGATCCAGGTTGCGCGGCACCTCGGCCCGCGCCTCGACGAACCAGCGGATCCGACGCCCGTGGCTCGGAGGGCCGCTCGCCGGCAGCTCGAGATCCAGCGACCAGGACCACGTCCGGGCGCCGCTCCGAGCCCCGTTCAGGTCGCCGCCCGCCAGGCGTCGCGCCGCCTCGTGGAACGCGACGTGATGGGTCTGGGACGACTTGCCGCTGGAGGTGGTCCACACCTCCTCGCCCCGCAGCGTTGCGTCGAGCGCCACCAGCCGCTCCGGCGCCGCCCGGCACGTGACGGTCACCGGGATCGTCTCGCCGAACCGCCAACGGGCGCGCGGTGCCGAGACCTCGAGCCGCTCGACGGACCGGCCGACGAGGGTCAACAGGCCGAGCATCGCCAGGCTGACGATGGGCGGCGCGCCGAAGGCGAACCATACGAACCACGGCGGCTCGGCGAGGGCGATCGCGATCACCAGGAGCACCACGAGGTCGACCGCGACGAACGCGGCCAAAAAGCGGCGGATCCGGCGATACCCCTCCCACGCCCCGCTGGCCGGCCGGGCGCCAGCGTCGACGACGCGCTCGGGACCGGGCCGGACGACGATCGGCGCGACGGTTCGCACGTCGCGCGCCAGCGCGCGCTGGATCCGCGCCTGGACGGACCATGTCGAGCCGTAGTGCGCGCCGTCGAACGTCGGCATGGCGTCGGGCGGGAGCGGCAGGTCGAACGGGAACGGGGTCCCCGCGCCGGTCGTCGTCAGCTCGCGTTCGACGGGCGCGTCGTCCGACAGGTGGCGTGCGTCGTGCACGAGGGCCACGCGCACGGTCTCCGCCTCGCCCGGAGGCGGCCCCCGCACGGTCCCCCGCACCACCTCCCCGGCCTGGAACTCCTCGCGCGACAGCGCGATCTCGAGGCCAGGGTCCTCGCTCACCTGCGGATCAGATGTGGTCCGCGATGAACGGGAACAGGGGCAGCAGCGCCCGGTTCAGGACCGAGGCCAGGACGGCGAAGTAGTTGGTGAAGATCAGGACGCCGACGGCGATCAGGACGACCCCGCTGGCGATCTCGATCGGTCTGAGCCAGCGCCGGATCCGACGGAAGGCGGTCAGGAACGCGCTGAACCCGAGCGCGGCGAGGAAGAACGGC
>CAZCZH010000276.1:0-1080 GCA_964502985.1 uncultured Gemmatimonadales bacterium | reverse complement strand
GGCCAGGAGCCCGATCCCCGACTTCAGGTTCCCGCTCGTCCCGGCGAGAGTCAGGATGGAGCCCAGGACGGGTCCGATGCACGGCGTCCAGCCGGCGCCGAACGCGAGCCCCACGACGACCGAGCCGAACATCCCCGCCGGACGCTCCTGCAGGTGGACGCGCCGCTCACGCAACAGGAACGGCAGCGGGACGAGCCCGCTGATGTGGAGCCCGAACACGACGATGACGACGCCCGCCAGGCGCCGGATCCACTCCTGGTTCGAGCGCACGAACTGGCCGATCGCCGTGGCTGAGGCGCCGAGCGCGAGGAAGATCAGCATGAACCCGGCGATGAACAGGAGCGAGTGGAGGACGGTCAGGCGCCGCACACGGCCACGCGCCTCGGGGGCCGGATCGGACAGCTCGTCGAACGTCAGCCCGGTGATGAACGACAGGTAGGACGGAAACAGCGGCAGGACACACGGGCTGAGGAACGAGACGACGCCAGCCAGGAAGGCGACGGCGACGGAGACCCCGCCGCCCACTACTCGCCGGAAGCGCCGGGCGTCGTCACCGCGCTGACCGGGGGAGCGAGCCCGAGCGCGACCTTGATCGGGTACTCGAACTGGCGCCGGGTCTGCGGTCCGACCCACTCGCGCACGACCTTGCCATCCTTGACGAGGACGGTCGTCGGGAGCCAGGGGGCGATCTCCCACGCCTCGAGCATGGCCGGCGTGGCGACGACGGACGGGTACGGCAGGCCCATCTCGTTGGCGAACCGCCGCGAGTCGCGCGGCAGGTCGTTGACGGTCGCCCCGAGGACGGCCAGCCCGCGATCGGCGTACGCCCGGTCGACGGCGACGAGATCCGGCATCTCGTCGCGGCAACTTTTTGTCGTGGCCACCACTCGCACGTGGCGACGGCGCGCAGCACCCTCAAGATCAGTCCTTTAAGGGTTTGATCTCCAGCAGGGTTTCGGCTTCGTTACGGGTGATTTCCGTGCCCGTTTCACTCTTCTGCATGGCATAGGCCAGGTCGGCCAGCGCCCGCCGGATGATGTGCGCATCTATCCACGCGCGACCTGTAATTTTGCTGGTATG
>CAZCZH010000275.1:0-2822 GCA_964502985.1 uncultured Gemmatimonadales bacterium | reverse complement strand
CTTTCCGGAAGTGGTCTATGCCCAGGGCAAGACCACGGCCGCGATTGAGAAGATCTTCCACGCCCTGATCGACCACGGCCACGACGTGCTGGCCACGCGGATGTCGGCTGAGCAGGCCGTGGAGCTAAAGCTGACGTTCCCCGCCGGGCACTACAACCCCGTCGGCCGGACGTTTCGTATCCCGCTCTCGGAGGGCAAGACCGGCGTGGATGGCCGAGCGGTGGAACCGGGCCAAGTGACGATCGTCACGGCCGGGACCAGCGACCTGCCGGTGGCCGAGGAGGCCGTCGAGACGGTCCGTTTCTGCGGCCAGCCGGTCCAGACGCTGGTCGACGTCGGCGTGGCCGGCGTGCACCGACTGCTGGCCCGGCGGGACGTCCTCGAGCGAGCCGGGACGATCGTCGTCGTGGCCGGGATGGAGGGCGCCCTGGCGTCGGTCGTGGGGGGCCTGGTGTCGGTGCCCGTCGTGGCCGTCCCGACGAGCGTCGGCTACGGCGCCGCGTTCGACGGGCTGGCGGCGCTCCTGACGATGCTCAACAGCTGCGCCGCGGGGGTCGTCGTGGTGAACATCGACAATGGCTTCGGTGCGGGCCTGGCGGCGGCGCGGATCAACGCCCTGCGCGCGGCGGAGCCGGCCCGGGCGGGCGCGGCGCGAGAGGCGCGTGACGCCTGTGCGTGACATGGCGCGGGCCTCGTTCGTCGAGCGCTCGGCCGCGCGGCGCACGCTGCGCGAGCTGGCGCTCTTCCTGCCCAACTTCGTCGTCCTGCTGAAGCGCCTCATGACCGACCCTCGCGTGCCGCGGCGCAGCAAGCTGGTCCTCGGGGCGACCGTCGTGTACCTGGTGTCGCCGATCGACTTCGTGCCCGACTTCATCCCCGGGATCGGGCAGATGGACGACGTCGTGGTGGCGCTTCTGGCGCTCCACAGCATCCTGAACCGGGTCGACGAATCGGTCGTCCTCGAGCACTGGGACGGCAACCCCACCGTGATCCAGCTCGTGCGAGTCGGGATCCACGCCGTGGCCAGGCTCCTGCCGGGGAACTGGGAGAAGCGCCTGTGACGTCGGGGGAACGGCGCCTCGCGGCGCGACATTCCCCCGACGTTGCGCGTTGCCGGGCCGGCATCGACGGGATACATTCGTCGCGTTCGGGCGGAGGCCGCGCGTGATCCGCAGCATGACCGGGTTCGGCCGCGGCGAGGTGGAGTCCGACGGCCACCGCTTCCTCGCCGAGGTCAAGTCGGTCAATCACCGCTTCCTCAACACGAACGTTCGCCTGCCCCGGGAGTTCGATCATCTCGAGAGCCGGGTCGCGGCGATCTGCGGCGAGCGCTGCGAGCGCGGTCATCTGAACGTGCGCATCGAGATCGAACGCTCGAGTGGCGGCGAGCAGCGCGGACCGCGCATCGAGCGACCGGTCCTCGACCACTATCTCGCGTTGATCGAGAGCCTAGAGGGACTGCGGAGCGTCAGGGCGGGCGTCTCGGCGGAGGCCCTGCTGGGGCTTCCGGGGGTCGTGTCCTGGGAGGCCGAGCCGATCGCCCTCGCCGAAGAGCAGTTCATGACGGGGGCCCGGGCCGCCCTCGAGCTGGCTCTGGTGGGCGTCGTCGCCAGTCGCGAGCGTGAAGGTCGCGCGCTGGAGGAGGACCTGCGCCAGCGGCTGACGGCGATCGAGTCCCGGCGCGCGCGCCTGGCCGAGCTCGCGCCGGCGCGCGAAGAGCGCGAGCGGGCCCGGCTGCACGACAAGGTGCGCCTGCTGCTCGACGCGGACGGCGACGAGATCGAGCGCCGTATCGAGCAGGAGATCGTGCTCCTCGCCGACCGGGTCGACGTCAGCGAGGAGCTGACCCGGATGGGGTCGCACCTCGAGCATTTCGCGGCCGAGCTGTCGTCGACGGAGGGCTCGGTGGGACGCAAGCTGACGTTTCTGCTGCAGGAGCTGGGGCGGGAGGCGAACACGATCGGCGCCAAGGCCAACGACCCCGAGATGCAGCAGGCGGCGATCGAGATCAAGGCCGAGCTGGAGAAGATGCGCGAGCAGGCCGAGAACGTGGAATGAGGCCCGCGGCGAAGCCCCGGTGGTGACCGAGCGCGACGCCGACGTGGGCCTCAGGACGCGGCCGTTTCCGATCGTCCTCTCGGCACCCAGCGGGGCCGGGAAGACGAGTGTGGCGAACGAGATCTTCCGGCGCTTCCCCTACATCAGGTTCGCCGTGTCGTTGACCACGCGGGGCCGGCGCGACGGGGAGGTCGACTCCGCCGATTACCGGTTCGTGACGCCGGAGGAGTTCGAGCGCGCCCGCGTCGCCGGTGAGTTGGCCGAGTGGGCCGAGGTGCACGGGCAGTTGTACGGTACGCCGCGCGACGAGATCGAGCGCGCGCTGGCGGAAGGCTACCACGTGCTGCTGGACGTCGACGTACAGGGCGGGTCGAGCCTGATGCGGCTGTACCCCGATGCCGTGTCGATCTTCCTCCTGCCGCCGTCGCACGGCGCGATGGAGGCGCGGTTGCGGGACCGTGGGACCGAGTCCGACGAGGCCATCGCCCGGCGCCTCCGCCAGGCCCTGCACGAGATCGGCTGCGTCGACCAGTACGAGTACGTGATCGTGAACCGCGAGCTGGACAAGACCGTCGAGGTCTTCTCGCGGATCATTCATTCCGAGGAGACGCGACGCGTCCGGCGGCACAACCTCGAGGAGTGGCTCGAAGTCCACTGTCCGGAGCGCGACGCGATCCCGACCACACGAGGAGGACCGACATGAAGGTATTCACCCCGGATCAGATCGCGGCGGCGACCCCCACCGGCAACCAGTACGAGGGGAT
>CAZCZH010000274.1:0-2850 GCA_964502985.1 uncultured Gemmatimonadales bacterium | reverse complement strand
GCGCGCCGCCGCTATCCCGTGTTTCGCGGCGGTCTGGCTCGTCGTGGTCGGTGCCCCGATCCCCGGATTGTAGACCGCGGGCCCGGGGTGCCCGGCGAACCTCGAGGTGCTCGTCGAGACGAGTTTCGCCGCCCGCACCGGGCTGGTGGCCGGCGATTCGATCCGGGTGGGCGGGACCCCGGAGGCGTCCTGTGTCGCGCGAGTGGCTGGCACCTTCGTCCCCCCGCCCGATCCGGCGACGCTGACCCGGGAGCGACCCCGCCTCCTGTTCCACCTGCCCGATCTCGCGCGACTGGCCGACCGGCCCGACGCGGTGGATCGCTTCACGCTGAAGCTGAAGCCGGGTGCGAACCCCGATTCGGTGGCCGCGCTCCTCGGCCCGGTGATGCCGGGCGCGCGGGTGATGAGCGCCGACGAACTCGCCGACCGCTCTTCCGCCACCTTCAACGTGATCCGGCGCTTCCACGTCGCGATCGCCTGGATCACGCTCACGGCCAGCGGCGTGTTTCTCGCCTGCCTGATGATCCTCCGCGTGCAGCAGCGGCGGCTACCGGTGGCGGCCCTGCGGCTCACGGGGATCTCCCGCCGCACGCTGTTCCTGTGGCTGTTGCTTGAAACGACGGGCGTCTCGATGCTGGGCGGCGAGGACACGATCCCGCCATCGATGCTGCGCGCCATCGGCCTTCTTTGATGCGTTCATGGCGCGCGCTGAGCGCGCGTCATGAACGCATCAGCGGGTTCACTGCAGGTGCTGGCGGAAGAAGTCGATGGTGCGGCGCCAGGCCTCGGCGGTGTCGCCGGGATGGTGGACGTCGAGGCGGGTGTCGTTGCAGAACCCGTGCTCGCGGTCCTCGTAGATGAGGAGCTCGGCCGAGAGGCCGTAGGAGCGCAGCTCGGCTTCGAGCTCGCGCGCCAGCTCGGGCGTGGCCATCGTATCGTTGCCCCCGTAGTGGCCGAGCACGGCTGCTGTCATCGTCGAGTAGTCCGGTTGCGCGGCCTCCCACGGCAGCACGCCGTAATAGGGAACGACCGCCTTCACGAGGTTCGGCCGCAGGGTCGCCAACCACAACGCGAGGCCGCCGCCCATGCAGAAGCCGGTCGCGCCGATCGCCGGCGAGGAGACGCGATCGTCGTCGGCGAGGAAGTCGACCGCGCCGGCCATGTCCTTCGCGGCCTGCTCGATGTTCATCGCCATCATCATCTCGCCGGCCTTGTCGGGGTGGGCGTTGTCGACCGTCTCGCCGCCGTAGAGGTCGGGCGCGAGCGCCACGAACCCCTCCGCGGCGTACCGATCGCAGACTTCCTTGATGTGCGGGACCAGGCCCCACCATTCCTGGATGACGACGACGCCCGGTCCGGAGCCGCTCTCCGGCACCGCGAGGTAGCCGTCGCACGTCTTCCCGTTGCTCGAGAACGTCACCATCTCGCCCATTCGTCTGCCCCTTCCCGCGTCAGTGCGTCAGTACGCGCCGGTCAGCTTGCGGTGATCCCACGACGTGACCTTCTCGGGCTCCACGACCACGAGCACCCGCTTGGCCCCCATCGCTCGGACCCCGTCGAGAACGGCGTCGTCGGTGATCGGCCCCCAGTAGCGCTCGAAGACCTTCTCGCCGAAGCGGAGGACCTCGTCGCGATCGTCGACGATCCGCGCCCGGCCCGCGATCGAGACGCCGCGGAGCTCCTCGTACTGCTCGCCCGCCTCGGCCATCACCGTTAAACGGGGATCGCGCCGCAGGTTCACGACCTTCTGGGACTTGCCGTAGGTCCAGAAGGCGAGTGCGGCGTCGTGGCGCGCGAACCACATCGGGACCAGATGCGGAGATCCGTCCGCGTTGATCGATGCGACGTGCAGCGTGCGGCGTTCGTCGAGGAACGACGCCATCTCCTCTTCGCTCATCACGATCTGGTCGCGTCGGCTCATGGCGAGCGGAGCCTACCGGCCGAGCGGCCGCTCGACCCCGGGTCGCGCTACCTTCCCCGACCGTGGCGACCAACCCCGACCCGACGACCGAGGTCAGAAGCCTCGCGGGAACGACACGAACACTCGACGACTGGCAGACGATGTTCCACCTCTGCCTGGTCGTCATGCCCGACGACCCGGCTGCCTCGCGCTTCATCCCGGTCGTCGAGAACATCTTCAGGGTGCTGGGAGACGCCGACTGTCGCACGGCAGTGCTGTTCCCGAGCACCGGCCCCGTTGCGCGGCGGGTGCTCGGCTCGCTGACCGAGAAGGCCCTCGTGTTCATCGACCCGGAGAAGACCCTGGTCCGCAGCCTCGGACTCGAACGCCTCCCCGCGTTCGTCCACCTCCGTCAGGACACCACCCTGGCCTCGGCCGCCGAAGGCTGGGATCCGGCCGCCTGGCAGAAGGTCGCCGACGAGCTGGCCGACGCGATGGCGTGGTCGACCCCGGAGGTGGACGCGGGCGCGGTCCCGTACGCCGGAGCCAGCTGGTCCATCGACTGACGAGCCGCGCGACTCGCGGCCGGCGGTCGCGGCCGGCCCGTGCCCTACGAGCCGACGATCCCGCCCCGGGCCATGGCATCCACGTCGAGGACCCGGTCGAGCGTCTCCTCGTCGACGAGCGCGCGATCGAGAACGACCTCGCGCAACGTTCGACCCGTGCGCATCGCCTCCTTGGACACGTCCGCACATGCGTCGTAGCCGATCACGGGAACGAGCGCGGTGACGATCGGAAGCGACAGCTCGGCGTTGCGACGGCACGTCTCGGCGTTGGCCTCGATCCCGGTGACACAGGTGCGCGTGAAGGTGTCGGACGCACCCGCGAGCAGCGTGATCGACTCCAGCAGGTTGCGCGCCATCACCGGCATCATCACGTTCAGCTCGAGG
>CAZCZH010000273.1:0-2855 GCA_964502985.1 uncultured Gemmatimonadales bacterium | reverse complement strand
TTTGACCCGTTGAGGTCCACGATCATGAGGGAACATCGGCGCCGGCTATTGGTTGTTACGTTGCTGAGTGCCGCTTTCCTCTTACACGTGCCGTTCATCGATCGTGACGCCAGCACCTGGGCCCAGGCCCCCATGTCGGTCGAGGCCCGGGAAGCGGCCTACCGCGATCTGGCCAACGAGGTTTCGGCCCTGGAGCGGCAGGCCCGCTCGGTCAGGAAGGTCGTCGAGTTGGTCGCCCCCACGGTCGTTCATATCGACACCACCAAGTCGGACCGCACCAGTGCCCGCTTCGGCGGCAGCGGCATGGTAGAAGAGGCCGGCTCGGGCGTCGTGATCGAGTTCAAGGGCAAGTACTACATCCTCACCAATCGCCACGTGATCCGCGGCGCCAGCGAAAGCAACATCAGCATCCGCTTGGCCGACGGGCGCGAGATTCATCCGCAAGAGAAATGGTCCGACGCCGAAACCGACATCGCCGTGATGGCAATCGATGCGGAAGACCTGGTGCCCGCGCGCTTGGGTGACAGCCGCGACATCCAGATCGGCGATTTCGTGCTCGCCGTGGGAAGCCCCTTCGGGCTGCAGAATTCCGTTACGTTCGGCATCATTAGCGCCAAGGGGCGGCGCGACCTGGAACTGGGCGACGATGAAGTCCGCTTTCAAGACTTCATCCAGACCGACGCCGCGATCAATCCGGGCAACAGCGGCGGGCCGCTGGTCAACGCCCGCGGCGAGGTGGTTGGCGTCAACGCGTTCATTTTCTCCGGCGGAACCGGGGGCTCGATCGGGCTCGGTTTCGCGATTCCCATCGACCGCGCCAAGCGCGTCCTGCAGGATATCGTCGAGACGGGCGAAATACGGCGGCCGTGGGTCGGCCTGCACCTGGGGCCCGCGCCGTCTTCCGGCGCCTCTCAGCCCGAGGGCGCCGAGGTCGTTCGCGTCGATCCGCGGAGTCCCGCCGCGGCAGCCGGCGTTCGGGTCGGCGACCTCCTCGTGGCGACGGGTGGCCGGGCCTTGCGTTCGCCGATCGAGTGGGAGGGCCGGCTGCTCGACCTTCCGAGTGACGCCACGTTGTCCGTCACCGTGGAGCGGGATGGTGAGCGCCGCGACGTCGCCCTGCGTCCCGAGGACGATCCGCTCCACCGTGCGCGGCGGATCGACACGCCATTCGACGCCGATCTCGTCGTCGTCGACCCGACCCTCGCCAGCTATCTGGGGCTCGGGACGACCTACGGCCTCCTGCTGACCGACGTCCAGCCGGACTCCGGCTTCAGGCGCCTCGGGCTGGCCGACGGCGACGTGCTGTTGACCGTCAACGGCCAGCGCCTCGAGGGAGCCGACGATGTGCCAGGCCTGGTGCGGACGCTGCAATCCGGCCGGCGCGCCGTGCTCGACGCCGAGAGTGGTGGTCGGACCGTCCAGATCGTGACCGGCTGAGTATCATGCGAACTTCTCCTGAAGGAGACCCCATGCCCCGGAGTGACCCCGCGAGCCCCGCCGTCCGAACCCGCATCGACCTGCCCCTGCCCCGGATCCACAGCGGGAAGGTGCGCGAGATGTTCGCCGTTGGAGACGACGTGCTGCTCGTCGCGACCGACCGTCTGAGCGCGTTCGACATCGTCTTCGAGCAGGGGATCCCGGACAAGGGACGCGTCCTGACGCAGCTCTCCGACTTCTGGTTCCAGCGGCTCGACGCGGCGCGCCCGAATCATCGGCTGACCACGGACATCGACGAGATCCTGGCGCGGGCGCCTGCGCTCGCCGCGCATCGCGAGGAGCTCGACGGCCGGACCATGCTGTGCGCGCGTGCGGAAACGGTTCCCGTGGAGTGCGTCGTGCGCGGCTACCTGGACGGGTCCGCGTGGCGCGAATACGAGGCGTCGGGCGCGGTGACGGGGATCGAGCTGCCAGCGGGGCTCGAGCGCGGCGACCGGCTTCCCGAACCGATCTTCACCCCCGCCACCAAAGCCGTCGAGGGCCACGACGAGAACATCACCTACGAGGATTTGGTAGCGCGGGTCGGGGAGGAGCTGGCCGATACGCTTCGCGGGCGCTCGCTGGCCGTGTACGGCGAGGGACGCGACCACGCCGCCGAGCGCGGCCTGATCCTGGCGGACACGAAGTTCGAGTTCGGTTGGTCCGACGCCTCCGACGGGGATCGCGAGCTGCTTCTGATCGACGAGGTCCTGACTCCCGACTCGTCGCGCTTCTGGGACGCCGAGGCGTGGAAGCCGGGCGGACCCCAGACGTCGTTCGACAAGCAGCCCGTGCGCGACTTCCTGGAGGCCGAGCGGCACGCCGGCCGGTGGGACGGCGACCCCCCCGTGCCGCCCCTCTCGTCGCAGGCCGTGGCGGCCACCGCCGAACGCTATCGCGAGGCGTTCCGCCGGATCACGGGGCACGCGTTGTCCCTGGCCGGCACGGCGTGAAGGCCCGCGCGGCGGTCTATGTCCGGCTCAAGCCGGGACTCCTCGACCCGCAGGGAGCCACGATCGCTCACGCACTGACCGACATGGGCTATCCCGGCGTTTCCGGGATGCGGGTCGGCAAGTGGATCACGTTCGATCTGGAAGGCGAGGATGCGGACGACGCGCGCGCCAAGGTCGGCGAGATGTGCGACCGGCTGCTGGCCAACCCGGTGATCGAGGAGTACCGCTTCGAGGTCCACGCGGGCGAGGTTCACGGAAACGGAGACGGTGCGTGAGGCCCGTCCCGATCGGGGTCGTGCGCTTCCCCGGGACCAACTGCGACCAGGACGTGTTCGACGCCGTGGCGCGCACGGACGGGGCGCGGGCCGTCTGGCTGTGGCACAAGGACCCGAGCCTGCACGACGTGCGCGGCGTGGTGCTGGCGGG
>CAZCZH010000272.1:0-2865 GCA_964502985.1 uncultured Gemmatimonadales bacterium | reverse complement strand
GGATCCGGCTGAAGCGGCAGTCGAGCGCCCGGGCGAGGGTCTGGACGAGGAGCGTCTTGGCGAGGCCCGGCACGCCGACGAGGAGCGCGTGACCGCGCGCCACGAGAGCCACCAGAAGAAGCTCCCGAACCCCCTCCTGGCCGACGATGACGCGGCCCATCGCCCGGTCGATCGTGCGGCGCGCCTCGAGCAGGCGCCGGGCGAGCTCGACGTCCTCCTCGGGAGCCCGGGGCTCGAGTCGCGGGTGGGCTTCCATCGTCAGGCCTCCACGGGGCGCGCGATCCATACCATCTCCTGGCCGTGCTCGGCGAACGGCTCGCGCTCGAATCCGCCGAACACGGCCTCCACCTCATAACCCGCCCGGGCCAGCAAGTGTTCAATCTCGAAGCGGAAGAAGTACCGCAGCCGGAGCGGCTCGAAGACCCGCTCGACGACCCGCCCGCCGGGCCCCAGCCGCTCGTACAGGAACGTCAGGTCGAGGACCTGCCGCGGCAGGTCGTAGCGCGCGGCGAAGCGCTCGCGGACGACGTCGCCGCCGTCCTCGTACGAACGGCCCGAGTCCTGCACCTCGCTCGGCCCGCCGTCGGCGGCCTCGGCCAGGATGTCGATCCGCGGATCGAACACGTTGAACACCAGCCGGCCGTCCGGCGCCAGCGCCGCGCGGGTCCGCGCCAGGGCCGCCATCTGGTCGTCGACGGAGATCATCGCCTGGAACACGCGGAACGGCAGGAACACGCGGGCGAACGGCCGCCGGAAGGCATACGCCCGCATGTCGGCCCGGACGAGTCCCAGCCGGCGCCGGACGTCGGCCGGGGCGCGGGCCCGCTTGGCGGCCGCGATGGCCAGCATGTGCGGGCTCCGGTCGAGGCCCACGACGTCGATCCCCGCCGCGGCGATCGGCTGCGCGATCCGCCCCGTGCCGCAGCCGACCTCGAGAATCGGTCCGTCGGCCGCCCGCGCCTCGTCGACGTAGAACGCGACGTCGTCGGTCTGCCCGGCGAGGAGCGCGTCGTAGCGCCGGGCCGCGGCCGGCGTCTTGTCGTAGTAGTCGTGCTCCTGGCTGCCCGTCACGCCGGAGAAGTTAGGCCCTCGCGGCGGGGACGGCCGGGAGCTGCGGGACGGCTCACCCCGGCGGGGCGTCCCCCGAGCAGAACGGGACCATCGCCCGCTGTTCGCCGGTCAGCACGTCGCACGCCGCGGCGCGCGCCCGCCGGGCGGCCTCGCGGAGCTGCATGCGGGCGTCCTCCGGCCGCACCTGGCCGGCCTGGACCTTCCGGTGGAGCTCCTGCACGAAGTCGTGGAACGCGTGCTGGATCGCGCGCAGGTCGGCGATCTGGTCGTCCGTCAGGCCGAGGTCCGGCCGGTCGTGCGGACGATGGTCCCGGATCGACCCCTGGAGCCGGTCGATCTGGGCGTCGGTCAGGTACTGGGCGAGCTGGTCGATGGCCCGGTCGTGGATCGCCTGGACCTCGTCGTGGGCCGCCTGGCGGTCGATCTCGCCGGCGCGGAAGCGCCGCAGGACCTGGAGGATCTCCAGGTGGGCCTGCATCAGGATCTGCCGCACGGCGGCCCTGTCGGCGTCCGTCAGGTCGGCCAGGCCGGCCGCGGTGGCGATCTCCCCGGCGGAGACGTCCTCGAAACCGGGATCCTGCGCGGCGGTCGGGCCGCCTCCCGAGTCGCTGCACGCCACGAGCGTCAAACCGAGCACGGTCGCCGCGGCCCACAGCGATCCGACGAGCATCCTGCGCATCATGCGGGTGTTCCTTCCCCTGAGGTCGTGGCCGGCTCCGGTCGTTCCGCCGTTTGGACGGCGACTGGACGCAAGAACGTTAAGCCGTCCCGGCCCCGGCGGCACGGTCACGGCTTCCACGGCACGAGGCGGCGGGACATGGCGTTCATGGCCTGGGTGGACCCCACCCCCAGAACTGCGATCACGACCAGGGTGGCGTACAGCCGGTCGACCCGCAACAGCTCCCACGACAGCCAGATCAACGACCCCAGACCGCGCGTCGCGGAAACGACCTCGACGGCGATCGCCACGTGGATCGTCGAGTTGAGGGCGATCCTGAGCCCGCCCAGGACGGACGGCAGGCTGGCCGGCAGGACGACGCGCCTCAGCAGGTCGCGCCGCCGGCTGCCGTAGTTCGCCGCCACCTCGAAGTACAGCTCCGGGATCTGACGCACGCCGGCCAGCGTGCTGATCAGCATGGGGAAGAAGGCCGACAGCCCGACGACGAACAGCTTGGAGCTCTCGCCGATCCCGAGGAACAGCATGACCACGGGCAGGATGGCGATCTTGGGGATCGGGTGGAACGCGGCCACGACGGGGTCGACGACGCCCCGCAGCCGCTCCGAGCGGCCCATGGCGATCCCCAGCAGGAGCCCCGCCGTCCCGGCCACGAGGAGCGCGATGGCGACCCGCGCCAGGGTCGCTCCCAGGTGCATGGCGAGCTCCCCGCTGGCCGTCATCTCCGCGACGCTCCGGCCGACCGCGCTGGGCGGCGGGAAGTACAGTCGCGACAGGAGCCCCAGCCGGGACAGCGCCTCCCACACGATCAGCGCGGCGGCCACGACGCCGGCCACGGTCCACGGCCGCCCGTCGGAGGCGGCGGCCAGGCCGGCGTCTAGTCCGGGATCGAGAGGTGCCGGCGCGCCTGGTCCTCGAGCCTCTTCCAGATGTGCCATTTGACCTCCGTGACGTCGGGCCGGTCCGACGCGGCGAGGCTCCGCGGCCGTCCCAGCGGGATCGGGATCTGCTCGACGATCCGGCCCGGGCGACCGCTCATCACGAGCACCCGGTCGCCGAGCAGGATCGCCTCCTCGATGTCGTGGGTGACGAACACGACGAGCTTCCGGTCCTGCTGC
>CAZCZH010000271.1:0-2880 GCA_964502985.1 uncultured Gemmatimonadales bacterium | reverse complement strand
GGGGCGCGACCCGGCGCCTCGCCAAGGCGCTCCGCCGCCGCGTCGACGTCGCCTCCGCCGACCTCAACTACGTGCGGCGCGCCGCGGCGGAGCCGGCCGACGAGCACTACCCGCTCCAGTGGCACTACCCCCTGATCGGGCTCCCCGGCGCCTGGGATCACGTCCAGCCGGACAGCGGCATCGTCGTGGCGGTGGTCGACACCGGCGTCGTGGCCGAGCACCCGGACCTCGCCGGGCAGCTCGTGGACGGCTACGACTTCATCGCCGACCCGCAGCGCGCGCGCGACGGCGACGGCTGCGATCCGGACCCCGACGACCCGGGCGACGGGACGACGGCCGGCACGAGCTCGTTCCACGGCACCCACGTCGCGGGCACGGTGGCGGCGCGCACCTCCCTCCAGCCCGGAGGCGACGCCGTGGGCGTGGCCGGCGTGGCCTGGAACGCGAAGGTCATGCCGCTGCGCGTGCTCGGCGTGGGCGGGGGCACCGACTTCGACGTGATGCAGGCGCTCCGCTACGCGGCGGGGCTCGACAACGCCTGCGGCGTGCTGCCCGGCAGCCCCGCCGACGTGGTCAACCTGAGCCTGTCGGGGCCGGGCTTCTCGGCGTCTTTCGAGGCCCTGGTGGGGGAGCTGCGGCAGGCGGGCCTCGTCGTCGTGGCGGCCGCCGGGAACTCGGCCTCCGACGCGCCGCGCTACCCCGCCGGCTTCGACGGCGTGATCGGCGTCAGCGCCGTCGCGGCGGACGAGGACCTGGCGCCGTACTCGAGCTTCGGTCCGAGCGTCGACGTCGCGGCTCCGGGCGGGAACCTGGCCGAGGACCGCAACGGCGACGGCTTCGGCGACGGCGTGCTCTCCACGATCTACGACGAGACCGGCGGCGGCTCGTACGGATACGGATTCCTCCACGGCACCTCGATGGCCGCGCCCCACGTCGCGGGCGTCGTCGCGCTCATGCTCGGCGCGAACCCCGACCTCTCCCCCTTCGACATCGACGCGCTGCTGGCGGCCGGCGCGCTCACCCGCGACCTCGGCAGCTCGCGCTACTTCGGCGCGGGCCTGATCGACGCCTTCGCCGCGGTCGGCGCCGCCATCGAGGCCCGTGGCGGGGCGCCGCCCGCGAACGCGCCGCGGCTCCGCGCCGAGCCCGGCGCCTTCGACCTGGGCTCCCTCGCGGTGCGCGCCGAGCTCGAGCTCCGCAACGCCGGCGGTGGCGACCCGCCGCTGGTGGTCGAGGGCGCCACGGCCGAGACCGACGACGGCGGCGCCTGGCTGGCCGTGGAGGCGGTCTCCACCGACGCGAACGGGCTCGGACGCTACGCGCTCACGGTGGACCGCGGCGGCCTGGCCGACGGCGTCTACACCGGCGCGGCGCGCTTCGCCTCCTCGGCGGGGGACCTCGAGGTGCCCGTGGTGGTGCGCGTGGGCGCGAGCGGCGAGCCCTCCGCCGACGCGGGGCGCCACTTCGTGCTGCTCGTGCACGGCGGCACGCTCGCGACGGTGAAGGCCCTCTCCCTGGACGCCAGCGGCGGCGCCTACCGCTACCGCTTCGACGACGTGGAGCCCGGCGAGTACCTGATCTACGCCGGCACCGACAGCGACAACGACCGGCGCATCTGCGATCCGGGCGAGGCGTGCGGCGCCTACGCCACCGTGGACGAGCCGATCCGGCTCCAGGTCGACGGGAACCGGTCCGGGCTCGACTTCCTCACGGGCTTCGCGAGCCCGCTCGCGAGCGACGCGGCCGGGACGGAGGGCGGAGGCCGGTCCCGCGACCCGGGACCGGCGCTCGCCCGCTAGATCGCCCGGGCGGCTAGAACCACCACCCGAAGAGCATCATGAAGAGCAGCACCCACCACGGGGTGGCCTCTTCCTCCGGCAGGCACGAGAGCACCAGCTGGCCGAAGGCCGTGTGGGAGACGCTCAGCGCGTAGTCCCGCAGACCGGGGAAGACCAGGGAGAGCAGCCGCACCTGGAAGCAGACCTGCGGGCTCGGCGGCTCGGGCTCGGGCGTGCCGAAGAACGTGAGGCCGTAGTCGAAGGCGTCCCGGGCGATCTCCTCGCCGACGTGGCGGCCCGGGAGGTCGTCGGCCGGCGGGTGGATGCCTCCCCAGATGCGCGAGAGGCTGGTCTGGTCCGAGGCGTCGACGTAGCTCGCCCACTGGAGCGTCATGTCCACGCTGGGACCGTCCTCGAACACCAGGAACTCGTTCTGCGGGCAGTGGAACTCGCCCATCCCGCCCGGGAAGTACGGAGAGCCGGTGTAGTACTCCATGATCCGCGCCGCGGCCCGACTGAACGTGCTGTGCCCGGAGATGAAGCCCGCGAAGGGTGGCGTCACGAAGGTCGGCCGCTGGTAGGGCCACCAGTTCTCGGCCAGGATCCAGCCCACGTCGGCGGTGGTCGTGGCCGGGTCGCCGATGAAGTCGGGGCCGCGCCAGGCGTACAGCGCGATCTTGCCGATGGCGTCCTGGCCCAGGTGCTCGTGGCGCTCGCCCGGTGCCACGCTCTCGGCGGTGACCATCTCGATGTGCCCGGGGACCAGGTCGATGCCGCGCTCGTCGTAGTTCGGAAGGTTCGGATCGGTGGCCTGGCCCTGGTCGGCCATGTAGCGGATGGCCGAGACGGGGCGCACGTAGTCGTACCAGCCCTTGATGCCCCAGGCGGAGACCGCGGCGTCGTGCACCGTTCCGCCGAGGATGAAGTAGAGCTTCACGTCCCACTCGAGGTCGTCGAGGACCGGGCCCTTGCCGCCGATGCGCTTCTCGCCCAGCGGGTGGTCGGAGACGTAGTTGGCGATCGTGAACCAGTGGCCCGGAGGCGTCTCAGAGGCCGGCCCGTCGGCCCAGAACTCGGCGAGCGCGCGGGCGTAGTCGCCGCG
>CAZCZH010000270.1:0-2918 GCA_964502985.1 uncultured Gemmatimonadales bacterium | reverse complement strand
GGCCATGATCGCGTCGCCGATGAACTTGTCGACGTACCCCTCGTACTCGTAGACGCACTTGGCCAGCGACTGCATCAGCCGGTTGATGAGGAACGTGATGTCCTCGGCATCGAGCTGCTCGGACAGCGAGGTGAAGCCCTTCAGGTCGCCGAACAGCACGACGACCTCGCGGCGCTCGCCCTGGAGCTCGGATCGTACGGATTCGAACTTTTCCCGCAGCTCGGGGGGCAGAGACGGCGCGGCCTCGACGACCGGCGTCTCGGCGGGGGGCGCCTCCGCGGCAGGGGCCTCGGCGACCGGCGCCTGTGTCTTCGTCCCGCACTCGGGGCAGAACTTGGCCGCGTCCGGCAGCTTCGTTCCGCATTCGATGCAGAAAGGCATCCTGGTCGCTCCCCTAGAGGTGGAGTCCGACGGAATGGAACTTCACTTCCATTCCCTCTTTTCTCCACCGGGGTCTAGACAATACTCCACATCCATGGTACAATGTCCATCCCCCGTTCGCCTCGCCCCGGGACCACAGGCCGTCCCCACCGATTTCGGCGTTGCGAAGAACCTGTGCCCTGTCCGCGAGGAGGTCACCAGAATGTATCGTATTCGTCCGGTCGCCGCGCTCCTGACCATCGGTCTGGCGGCGGCCCTGCTCGGAGGCTGCTCCAACCGGGAGGGACCGGTTTCCGGCGGTCCCACGTCGCTGGAGACGGCCGCCCTGACCACGGAACAGCAGGAACTGGTCGACGAGATCAACGTGCTCATCGGCGAGCTGTTCAACAACGGCGGGCTCAAGAACGCGGCCAGCAAGCACCTGAAGAACGTCGCCGACGACCTGTCGAAGGGCAAGAACGACAACGCCGTCAAGAAGGCGTTCGAACTGATCGACTACCTGATGAAGAAGAAGTACGACTTCGGCGACCCGAGCGTGACGGACCCGGCCTGCGACGGCCGGAACGAGTGCGCCGCTCTGACCATCCAGGACATCCTCGCGCTCGTCGGGATCGTCGACGGCGGAATCCCGGCCGAGGCCTTCGGCGACGACGGCTTCATCGTGACCTGCCTGCCGGGCCACGACTGCCAGGGAGGCAAGCAGTTCGGGGCGCACATCCCGGCCTCGCTGATCGGCGAGCCGTTCGTGCTGTTCGCCTACAAGCTCCCGAGCGACGTCGACCCGTTCGATCCGTTCGGCTTCGATGGCTTCCCGCTGTTCTTCGACATGGGGACGATCCCCGAGCAGAACTTCGGCTCGAGCGAGAGCTCGCTCCAGATCGCGCAGGTCGGCGACGAGGCGATCGGCGGCGTGTGCGTCGTCGACGAGGGCGATTTCGCGCCCCCCGAGGGGACCGAGCTCCAGCTCGCCCACATCGTGGGCGGCGAGCAGGTCGAGCTCCTGCCCGAGCGCGACGCCGGGTTCCTCGACTGCAGCGACGTGGGCGACGGCGGCCCGTTCGGAGAGGAAGAGGTCAGCGCGTGGTCGCGCTCGTTCCAGACCTTCATCCGGCCGGCGTTCGCGGCTCTCTCGCCCAACCGGCTGTACGCCAATCCGGGCAAGCTGGGCGGCGCGATCTCGTCGTTCAGCGTGTTCGGCGCGGTGGACAAGAACAGCGAGGAGCAGGAGGACACGTACACCTACGCCTACTTCGACACCGAGGGGACGTACCTCTACGACGGAGATGCGATCTCCGTCATCGCCGAAGTGAGTTGGGACGACGGCGGGACGGTGGACGTCGGGAGCGTCAAGTTCTGGGTCGACCCCGAGACCGGGCCGTCGGCCACGGAGTCGCTGGACTCGGAGGGAACGGCGGAGCACGAGTTCACCTGCAACAGCACCCTGGGCTTCGGGACGCACGAGGTGCGCGTCGACTACCTGGGCGCGGGTGGGTTCGCCCCGAGCATGAGCGAGACGATCGAGTTCAGCTGCAACGAGATAGTCATCGATTGACCGGGGTCCGGGCAGGATCCCGGACCGGATGACCGGAAGGGGCGGCCGCCGACGGCGGTCGCCCCTTTTTTCTCGCGCTCACTCTTCCACCGCCGTTCCCACGTTGTTCCCATCTTTTCCCCAGAGTTTTCCACATCAGGGTACCCCGGTGGGATCGGGGTCACTATATTCACAGTGGCTCGACGCCTGGGGTTTCCAGGCCGACCGCTCGCGTCGGCGCGATTCGCGATGTCGCTCCTGTCCCTCGACGGAGGTCGAGTCAGCCATGCGTCCCATCCGCACGGCCGTTCTCGCCGTGGTGGTGCTCGCCGTCTTCCTCGCCATCGCCTGCCAGGAGCGGGCGACGGCACCGACGGCGCCGCAACCCACCGGCGCTCCCGAAACGGCCTTTCAGCTCCGACAGCACGGCCCGGCCCGGATCTCGGTCCTGATGCTGGCCATCTACCCGCGTCCCCTGAAGGGGCTCGGGATCGCCGTCCTCGTGTCGATCCAGATCGATCTGGCCCGGCACCGCACCGACCGGGCGATCCAGAAGGCGCTGGGGCTCGTCGACCTGACGAAGACCCTGGCCGATCGCGGCCTGCTCGAGGACCCGCCCCGCCGGGTGGCCGACTCGAAGGAGGCGGCCGCGGCCGAGCTGTCGTCCGAGCTCCTGCGGCTCGTCGGGCTCGTCACCGGCGACGAGGACATCCCCGCGGAGGCGTTCGATCCGGCGCG
Source organism: uncultured Gemmatimonadales bacterium (assembly GCA_964502985.1). Classification (GTDB taxonomy): domain Bacteria; phylum Gemmatimonadota; class Gemmatimonadetes; order JACCXV01; family JAHWKZ01; genus CAZCZH01. The sequence continues at coordinate 268 of CAZCZH010000270.1, read as the reverse complement.
CGATCCGGCCATCGTCACCTGCCTGCCACCGAACCCGTGCCACGGCGTCACGCCGAGCCATCACTTCGGGTGGGACGTGGACGGCCTCGGCGGCCCGGGCGTGTTCTACGCCTTCATGCTGACCGACAACCCGTTCCAGGGGACCGGCGCGAGCTCGTTCCCGCTGTGGTACGAGCTGTCGCCCGCCGGCGGCAACGGCGGCCCGACGAGCTCGCTCATCCCCGCGCAGGGCGAGGAGCCGATCGTGGTCGGCGTGTGCGTCGTGGAC
>CAZCZH010000269.1:0-2931 GCA_964502985.1 uncultured Gemmatimonadales bacterium | reverse complement strand
CACCGCTTCACGATCGACGGCGGCGAGGTTTTCTTCTACGGCACCGAGGAGCTCGACCCGAGCCTCCACATCGTGGCCAGCCAGACCGTGCGCAACGCCTTGAGCGGCAGCGACGTGGAGATCACGATCACCCTCGGGGGAACGCTCAAGAAGCCGACCATCGACCTGTCCTCGTCGCCACCGTACGACAAGTCGGAGATCATCTCGCTGGCCCTGTTCGGGACGCCGACCCCGGGGGCCGGACAGCAGGGGCGCTTCAACGACACCGTGCGCGGTCTGGTGACGGGCAGCGCGGCGTCCACGCTCGCCTCGGCCCTGGGTCAGGAGCTGAACCTGGACACGTTCGAAGTCTCGACCCGCGAGCAGGCCGGCGAGACGTCGACCCTGTTCCGCGTCGGGAAGTTCCTCAGCCCCGACGTGTACCTGACGTTCGAGCAGGAAGTCGGCGGTCCCGACGGGGAGCGCAGCGTGGTCGGCCTGCGCTACCAGATAACCGACCACTTCACCGTCCAGGCGACGGGTGGATCGCAGCAGCAGCGCGGCGCCATCGCCGGGGTGGATCTGTTCTGGGAGTTCGCCTACTGAGCGGCGTTCCAGGCTGCGTCGCGCCGGGACTTTCCCCCCGGTGCGGGGTATACTCGGTTCGTGAACACGCTCAAGACGTTCGTGTTGATGCTCGCCCTCACGGGCGGGCTGGTCCTGCTCGGGGGATGGTTCGGCGGACGGGGCGGTGCGCTCGTGGCGCTGGTCGTGGCCGCGGCGATGAACCTCGGCTCGTACTTCTTCTCCGACCGCTTGGTGCTGAAGATGTACCGCGCTCGAGAGGTGTCTTCCCAAGAGGCGCCGCGGCTCCACGCCATCGTCGAGCGCCTCGCCCGTCGGGCCGGGCTGCCCACGCCGCGGATCGCCATCCTGCCCCAGAGGCAGCCCAACGCGTTCGCTACGGGACGTAACCCGCAGCACGCCGTCGTGGCGGCGACGGAAGGCATCCTGTCGGTCCTCGACGACGACGAGCTGGAGGGCGTGATCGGCCACGAGCTGGCCCACGTCCGACACCGTGACATGCTGATCATGAGCGTGGCGGCGACGCTCGCTGGCGCGATCATGTTCCTGGCCCGCTTCGGCCTGTTCTTCGGCGGCGGGGACCGCGATCGCGGCGGCGCGGGGGGCGGGATCCTGGGGCTGGTGCTTTTGATCCTGGCGCCGATCGCGGCGCTGTTGATCCGGATGGCGATCAGCCGCTCGCGCGAGTTCGCCGCCGACCAGGGCGGGGCCGAGATCAGCGGCAAGCCGCGCGCGCTGGCCGCGGCGCTCGAGAAGCTGGAGGCGACGGCCGCGCGGGTGCCGATGCAGGGCAACCCGGCCACGAGCCATCTGTTCATCGTCAACCCGTTCCGCGGGGGCGGGTTGGTGAACCTCTTTCGCACCCATCCGCCGACCGCCGAGCGCGTCCAGCGCCTGCTGGCCATGCGCGGACTCGGGTGATCGGACGCTGCGCCGCGTTACGCTGATCTACAACCCGGTCTCGGGTCACGGCGGCGGACGGCGGGCCGCGGACCGGGCCGCCGTCGAGTTCTCGCGTCGGGGCTGGGACGTAGACCGCGCCGAGACGCGCCCGCCGCGGCGTTCGGCGGAGTCCGCCGCCCGACGGGCCGTCGAGACGGGTTCCGAGCGCCTCGTGGCGATCGGCGGGGACGGCACGGCGGCCGAGGTCGCAGCGGGCGCCCTGGCGGCCGGCCGGCCGATCCCGGTGGGACTCGTCCCGCGCGGCACGGCAAACATCCTGGCCCTCAACCTGGGCGTCCCGCGGTCCTTGCGCGGGGCGCTCGAGGCGGCGCTCGGAGACGTCCTGGCGTGGATCGACGTGGGTCGCCTGGACGGTCGCGCGTTCCTGCTGACGGCCAGCGCGGGACTTCACGCCGACCTGGTGGCCATGGCCGACCGCGACGCCAAGCGCCGATGGGGGGTGGCGGCCTACGGTCTGGCGGGCTGGCAGGCCAGCCGGCGGGCCGGTCCGATCCGGTTTCGCGTGAACTGCGACGGGGAGGCGCTCGAGTTCATCGGCACGATGGTGCAGATCCTCAACTGCGGCTCCGTGTTCTACCCGGCATGGGCCTTCGCGCCCGACGTGTCGCCGATCGACGGCACTCTGGACGTGGTCGGCTATCGGGCGCGCTCGCTCGGCGAGTATGCGCGCACGGCCGCGCACGTCGTCATGGGTCGGCCGACCGACACCGACCTGGTGCTGCATCGCCGCGCCCGGCGGGTGCGGCTCGACGCGGAGCCCGAGGTGCGCCTCCAGCTGGACGGCGAGCTGGCCGGACGTTCGCCGGGCGAACTGACGATCGAGCCGCGCGCCTTGCCGGTCCTCGTCCCGGCGGGCAGCCCGTGGACCGCTCCGCGGTGAGCCGCCTCGTCGGCGCGCTCCTCGTCGCGTGGGCCCTCGGGTGGGCGTTCTTCCCGCTGCACGGAATGATCCATTTCCTGCTGATCCTGGTCCTGGCGCTGCTCGTCGTCGACCGCGCCGGACGCGACGCGACCGGGACACCGGACTAGCCCGCCCGCTCCGCGAGGCGCGGTTCGACCGCGCCCTCCGGGGCGCTTAGATTCAACCGGCTGATGGCCGACCTCCTCCGCATCCAGGGTGCCCGCGAGCACAATCTCAAGGACCTCGACGTCGAGCTGCCTCGCAACCGGCTGATCGTCGTGACGGGACTGTCCGGCTCGGGGAAATCCAGCCTGGCGTTCGACACGATCTACGCCGAGGGGCAACGGCGCTACGTCGAGTCGCTGTCGGCCTACGCGCGTCAGTTCCTGGGCGTCATGGAGAAGCCCGACGTCGACGCCATCGACGGCCTGTCCCCGGCGATCGCCATCGAGCAGAAGGCCGGCGCGCGGAATCCCCGTTCGACGGTCGGCACGGTGACCGAG
>CAZCZH010000268.1:0-2988 GCA_964502985.1 uncultured Gemmatimonadales bacterium | reverse complement strand
TGGCCATGACGCGGTAGCCCATGGTCGCGAGCCCGAGCACGATTCCGAGGCCGCCGACGACGAGCATCCAGGGCGCGACGCTCGCGCGCCGCGCGAGCTCGGCTCCCTCCTCGAGGCTGACGATCGCCGCGAGGGGCCCGATCGCGTTGGCCACGTCGTTGGAGCCGTGGGCGAAGGCCACCGCGCAGGCGGTCATGATCTGGAGCACGGCGAAGACGCGCTCCACGCGCTGGTAGCGGGCTTCGCCCTCGTCGCCGGCCGGCACGCGCCGCAGGAAGTAGCGGCCGACGGCGCCCCCGAGCAGAGCGATCGCTGCCGCGTAGAGCGCGGCCTCGCCGAAGGCCAGATCGAGGTCGAGGTTCTTGAGCCCCTTGAAGAGCGTCACGAGACCGATGATGAAGGTGACCGCGAAGAAGAACGCCGGCCCGAGGCGCTTGGCCGACTCGACCGGGTCGTCGCGGTCGAGGATCGACACGCGGATCAGGTTGAACACGAGGAAGGCGAGCACCCCGCCCAGGAGCGGCGAGGTCACCCAGGACACCACGATCTGGAGGACCTTCGACCACTCCACGGCGTCGGCGCCCACCGCGACCCAGCCGAAGCCGACGATGGCGCCGACGATCGAGTGCGTCGTCGAGATGGGCAGGCCCCGGCGGGTGGCCAGCAGCAGGAGCGTGGCCGCTGCGGTCAGCGACCCCAGCATGCCGAACCGCAGGACCTGCGGATCGGACGCGAAGAGGTCCGGATCGAGGATCCCCTTTCGCACGGTGTCGGTGACGTGGCCGCCGACGAAGAAGGCCCCGCAGAACTCCAGGATCGCGGCCACGACGATGGCGCGGCGGATCGTGAGAGCCCCCGAGCCGACGCTCGTGCCCATGGCGTTGGCGACGTCGTTGGCCCCGATCGCCCAGGCCATGTAGAGGGCGAGGCCCCCCGCAATCCAGAGGACCGGGGAGCCGCCCGCGATCAGACCTTCCAAGGGGCCTCCGGCAGCCCGCGCTCGAGCCCGCAGGCGACCGGGTCGCGATAGCACCGTGAGTGCCCGGGGACAATTCCGTGGCGAATCCGTGAGCACTCGACCGACTGGACCCCGGACCGCGGATTGTGGTGGAATCAGCCCCACCATGACACGGGCCGTCGGCATCGCGGTTCTCGCCGGGGTGGCCGGCGCCGCCCTCTCCTCCTCGCCGGCGGCGGCCGCGGTCCAGTTCACGGACGTGACCGTCCAGGCCGGCGTCGACTACGTCCAGTACCAGCTCGCGAACCCCCTCGACACGAGCGAGGCCACCTACATTTCCGGGGGGGCCGCCGCGGGCGACTACGACGGCGACGGCTGGGTGGACCTCTTCGCGACCCGGCTGGACGGGCCCGACCTGCTCTTCCACAACCGCGGCGACGGCACCTTCGAGGAGGTCGCCGACGCGGCCGGACTGGGCGGCGTGCGGCCCTCGAACGGAGCGGCGTGGGGAGACGTCGACAACGACGGGTACCTCGACCTCTTCGTCACGGCCCTGGGATCGACCGCGACGCGCTTCTACCTGTTCGTGAACGACGGGACCGGCCACTTCACCGAGGAAGCCGTCGCCCGCGGCGCCTCCGTGGAGACCGGGGCCGCCCTCTACGGGACCAGCGCGACCTTCGGCGACTACGACCTCGACGGCTGGCTCGACCTCCAGACCGCCGAGTGGCGGATCCCGCCCCACCCGGACCCCGCGGCCCGCCTGCTCCACAACCGGGGTCTCGCGGCGCCCGGGCACTTCGCGGACGTGACGGACGCCGCGGGCGTATCGCTCCGGGTGGGCGCGGGCGCCGTGCGCTCCTTCGCCTTCGCGCCGCGCTTCGCCGACCTCGACCTGGACGGCTATCCGGAGCTGATCGTGTCGGCCGATTTCGGCAACAGCCGCCTCTTCTGGAACAACGGCGACGGCACCTTCCAGGACGGGACCGCGGCGGCCGGGGTGGGGAGCGACGAGAACGGCATGGGGTCGGCGCTGGGAGACTACGACAACGACGGCCGCCTCGACTGGTTCGTGAGCTCCATCTTCGACCCCGACGACCTCTGCGGCCACGGCGCCGGCTGCGGCTGGGGCGCGACCGGGAACCGGCTCTATCACAACGACGGCAACCGCACGTTCAGCGATCGCACCGACGAGGCCGGGGTGCGGGACGGGTACTGGGGCTGGGGCTCGGCCTTCCTCGACTACGACAACGACGGCGACCTCGACGTGGTGATGACCAACGGCGTCGACTTCGCCTTCGTGGGGCCGCCCTTCGACGCGAACTTCGCCCGCTTCACCGACGACCCCATGCGCCTGTGGGAGAACGACGGGAGCGGCCACATGACCGAGGTCTCGGCCGCAGCGGGCCTCACCGACCGGGGCTCCGGCAAGGGCCTCCTGACCTTCGACTACGACCGGGACGGGGACCTCGACCTCTTCGTGGTCAACAACGCCGGGCACCCCGTGCTGTACCGCAACGACGGGGGGAACGAGAACGGCTGGCTGCGGGTCGAGACCGTGGGGACGGCCTCCAACCGGCAGGGCCTGGGGGCCCGGGTGCGGGTCCTCACGGCGGACGGCCGCATGCAGCTCCGGGAGGTGAACGCCGGCAGCCACTTCCTGGGCCAGAGCGAGACCGCGGCGCACTTCGGCCTGGGGCCCGTGGACCGGCCGGTCCTGCTGGTCCAGGTCGAGTGGCCCCGGACGGGGCGCCGCGTCAGCTATGCGCAGGTGCCCCGGAACTCGACCCTCCTGGCGATCGACCCGGGTGGTCCGGCCTGCGGGATGCTCGGGGTCGAGGCGCTGCCCTGGCTGGCCCTGTACGGGGCTCTTCGGACCCGCCGGCGCAGAGCGCGGAGAAATCGGCGCGATTCCGTGACACCCGCGCCCGGGGCGCGCCTACTACTGCAGTAGACAGCCAAATATCCCCTTCCCAGGGAGGCCCGGAGCCCTCACAGGCTCCGGGCCTTTCCGTATCCGGGGAGCGGAG
>CAZCZH010000267.1:0-3004 GCA_964502985.1 uncultured Gemmatimonadales bacterium | reverse complement strand
GGGTTCCGGGCGCGGACGATCGCCTGGGCGCCCGACGGAGTCGAGGTCACCGCCGCCGACGGCGCGAGCGTGGCGGCGCGAGCCGCCGTGACGACGCTCCCCCACGGCGTGCTGACCCGCGGCGACGTCGAGTTCGAGCCGCCATTGCCCGCCACCAAGCGCGACGCACTGCACCGGATCGCCTCCGGAGCGGTGGCCAAGGTGCTGCTGGCCTTCGAGGACCGGTTCTGGCCCGCGCAGGCGGACCAGATCGTGTGCGGCACCGGACCCGTCACGCTGTACTGGCCGACGTCGTTTCGCACCGGCGCACCACCGGTGCTCAGCGCGTACGCCACTGGTCCCCGCGCCCAGGCGCTCTCCGATGCCGGCGCCGAGCGGGCGCTCGACATCGTCGTCGACGACCTCGCCCGCGTGTTCCCGCGCTGCCGCTCCCGGGCGTCGCTGCGTGGATGGCGGTTCGTGGACTGGATGACCGACCCGAACGCGCTCGGTGGGTACACCTTCCTACCGCCCGGCGCCGTCGGGGCTCGCGAGGATCTCGCCGCGGCCAGCACCGGCGCTCTCTTCTGGGCCGGGTCCGCGACCGAGTCACGCCCGGTCGCGGCAACGGTGGAGGCCGCCTACCTCAGCGGGCTCCGCGCCGCGCGCCAGGTGTCCGCGACGCTTCGCTCGACCGCGCGCTGAAGACTCCGGCTCTGCGCCGGTCTCATCGTGAGCCCACGTCCGCGGTGCAGAAGGCACAGCGCCGCGCGCCCACGGGGATCGAGCTGAGGCATTCCGGACAGTCACGTGTCTCGTCCTCGACGTCGCGTGCCGCCGCGCGGCGGCTCACGAGGGCATTGACCGGCTTCACCACGAAGAAGAAGAGCACGGCCGCCACGATCGCGAAGGAGATGATGGAGTCGATGAGCGCGCCGTACCGGAACTCGGAGCCGCTGACGGTGAAGGAGAGATCGGAGAAGCTCGCCGCGTCCCCGGGGATCGCCAGGAGTGGTGTGAGCAGGTTGGCGGTGAACGAGTCGACCACCGCGGTGAACGCGGCTCCGATCGCCACGCCGATGGCCAGGTCGACCACGTTCCCGCGGAGCACGAACTCCTTGAATTCCTTGAGCATCACACCCTCCTCGGCCACGACTGCCGCCCGGCAGCACGGTAAGCCTGCCCGATGGAGTTCGACCTCGGAGAGCCGAGTACTTCTCCTGGCCGCGGCGACTCGGGATACTGGGCGTGATGGCGACGCGTGCGGTGCTCCTGGACATCGACGGCGTGCTCGTCGTGTCATGGAAACCGGTTCCCGGAGCCGTCGAGGCAGTGGAGGCGATCCGCTCGGCCGGCCTCGGGGTCCACTTCCTGACGAACACCACGTCGCGCACGTCGACGGATGTCGTGGAGGCGCTCCGTGAGGCGGGGTTCGACGTCGACGCGTCCCTCCTCACCACCGCAGGCGTCGCCACCGCGGGCTACCTGGCCACCCACCACCCCGGCGCGCGCTGCCTCGTCCTCAACGACGGTCCACTCGACGATCTCGCCGACGTCGCGCTCGCCGAGCCCGACGAGCAAGTCGACGTGGTCGTGATCGGGTCCGCCGGCCCGTCGTTCGGCTGGCCGGCGATCAACCGAGCCGCTCGGGCCCTGCTCGACGGGGCTGCACTCGTCGGGATGCACGGCACCCTCACCTGGCGGACGGCAGAGGGGATCTGCGTAGACGGCGGCGCGTACCTCGCGGCACTCGAGCGGGCCACGGGGGTGGAGCCGACCGTCGTGGGCAAGCCCGCACCGGCGATGTTCCGCCAGGCGCTCGCCCGGGCCGGGGCCGACGCATCGGAGGCGGTCATGGTCGGCGACGACGTGGTCGCGGACGTCCTGGCGGCCCAGGCGGTCGGTATCCGCGGCGTACTCGTCCGCACCGGGAAGTACCGTCCCGAGTCCGTGGACGCGGCCCCGGGAACACCGGACGCGATCATCGACTCGATCGCCGACCTCCCCGGCCGGCTGGCTGGAGAGGAGTTGCAGTGACACGGATCGTGCACTTCGAGATTCCCTACGACGACGCGGCGCGGGCCAAGGCCTTCTACTCCGACGTCTTCGAGTGGGACGTCCAGGGATGGGGCGAAGAGCCCGACTACCAGCTCGCGACGACCGGTACCGACGGTCCCGGCATCGACGGCGCGCTCTACCGCCGGCGCCACCCGGACGTCGGGATCCTGAACTACGTGGAGGTCCCTTCGGTCGACGACTTCGTCGCCAAGGTCGTCGCCGCCGGGGCCGAGCTCGTCCAGGAGAGGACCGCGATCCCCGGCGTCGGCTTCTCCGCGGTGTTCCGTGACCCCGAGGGCAACTACATGGGCCTGTTCGAGTCGGAGAGCCCGAACGCCAGCTGACGTCGCGCGGACGGACTCGCGGGACGGCGCCTACGCGCCGGTGACGTGCGCCTCGAGGCGCTCCAGGGTCTTCTCCATGTTCTCGCGGGTCTTGCTGCGCACGTAGCCCCTCCGGAGCAGGAACGCCTGCTTGTCGGTGGAGATGTCCCAGCTCTCCCGCACCCGTGTCCCGCCCTCGACGGGCTCGAGCTCGTAGCGCCACGTCCGGCCGGCCAGGTACTTGCTGAGCCAACCGGGGGGGCGCGCCGACCAGGCGATGCGACGCCCCGGCTCGAACTCGGTGACGACGTTCTCCATCGAGTACGGCACGCCCATGCGCATCGACATGCCGAAGGTGTCGCCGAGCCCGACGCGCGTCGCGGCCTCCCCCTTCGTGTGCTGCACCGTGCCCGACCCATCGATCACCGGGTGCTGGGACGGATCGGCGAGGACCGCGAAGATCTTCTCCGCCGGCGCGGGGATCACCCGCTCGACCGTCACGACGTCACGCTCGTTCGCCATAGGCCGAAGCCTAAACCCTCGCGGATCGTCAGGGGCCTGCCGTCACGGCGCTCGGCCTGCGGAACGCGCCAGACGATACGCGGCCATCGCCGCGCCGTAGCCATTGTCGACGTTCACGACCG
>CAZCZH010000266.1:0-3032 GCA_964502985.1 uncultured Gemmatimonadales bacterium | reverse complement strand
GAGCTGTCGGGGACGGTGAACCGCATCACCCAGGTGCGTTCCTTCGGCGACCTGTGGGCCCTGGCCGGGCAGTTTCAATTGCAGCTCATCGAGTTCGCCGGCAAGCTCGTCCTGGCGTTGGTCGTCCTGCTCGTATTCTTCGGTCTGTACCGGATCGTCGTGGCCGCGCTGCGGCCCGTGTTCGACCGTTCGCGGATCCAGGACGATGCGGCCGACCTGCTGCTCTCGGTGCTGCGCTACACGGTTCTGGGCTTCGGCGTCATCCTCGCGCTGGACCAGCTGGGATTCAATGTGACGAGCCTGCTGGCCGGGCTCGGGGTGGCCGGCCTCGCGCTGGGATTCGCGGCGAAGGAAACCCTGGCGAACTTCATCGCCGGGGTCACGATCCTGTGGGACCGTCCGTTCCGGGTCGGGGACCGGGTCGAGATCGACGACGAGTTCGGGCAGGTGAAGCGGATCACCCTGCGCTCGACGCGCATCCATACCAACCAGAACAAGGTCGTCATCATCCCCAACGCCAACGTCGTGAACAACAAGATCGTCAACCACACGATGCAGGCGTCGCTGCGGCTCGACGTGCCGTTCGGCATCGCCTACAAGGAGGACATCGATCAGGCTCGGGCCGCCGTTCTGGCCCTGGCCACGGACGACGATCGGCTGCGTGAGCGTCCACCTCCGGCGGTCGTCCTGACCGGGATGGGGGAGTCGTCGGTGGACTTCGAGCTACGGATGTGGCTCAAGAACCCGCATCAGGAGGTGCCCTTGACCTTCGAATACAGCGAGAAGATCAAGAAGGCCCTCGACGCGGCCGGGATCTCGATCCCGTTCCCGCACCTGTCCCTGTTCGTCGAATCGATGCCCGATCGCCAGCTTCGCCGGGCCTCCCGCGACACGCCGCCAGAGGACGCGCCGGGGAGCGACCCGGAAGCGTGATCGAGGAGTTCGTCGAGGACGGACTGCCGCGCCTCGAGGCGCGTTTCGGGGACAGCTCGCCGGTCTGCGGAATCACCACGCGCGCGCTCAACTTCGGGCTCCACACCGCGGATCCCGCCAAACAGGTCGAGGCGGCTCATCGGGCCCTCAGGGCCTGGGCCGGCGCCCGATTTCGAGCGATCGTCGGCGGTTCGCAGGTTCACGGCGCGCGCCTGTTCTGCGCCGACGGGGTCGCCGCTCCGGGAGACGTCGAGCAGGCGGCCCCCTTCTCCCTGCGGGTCGCGTCGTACGACGGCTTCTACTCGCGCGCGACGGGGGTCCTGCTGACAATAGGAGTCGCCGACTGCGTTCCAGCCGTCTTGTGGGCCCCGCGGGAGGGCGCTCTGGCCGTCCTGCACGCCGGTTGGCGCGGCGTGGCGGCGGAGATCCTCCCCCGCGCGCTGGCGGCGCTGAGCGCGGCGTACGGTGTCGATCCGGCCGAGTGCCACGCCTGGTGGGGTCCGGCGGTCGGCGCCTGCCACTATCCCGTCGGGGATGAGGTGGTGGCGGCGATCCGGGCGACCTCGGCCGGGCCCGGAGAGGAGGCTTGGGTGGAGGCGCACGACGGGCCCCCGCGGGTCGACCTGCGCGCTGCCTTGACGCGCCAGGCGGTGGCCGCGGGTCTCTCGCCGGAGAGGGTCTTCGCCTCGCCGTGGTGCACGGCCTGCGAGAGCATCCGGTTTCACTCCTACCGCCGGGAGTCGGGCGGGGGCGGTCGCATGCTGGCCTTCGCTGGAGTGCCGCTGTGCGGGCGGGTGACCCGTGGACGGGAGGACCGGCTCGGGCGGTAAGGCTTGCCGGGGTCCGCGTTCGGGCTATATTGATGCTCGAAGTGGGGCGCCAACCCCACTTTTTTTCTTCCGTGCGGGGGCGTCTCGGAGCCCGGGCCGCGCCGCGCGAGGCGACCTTTCCATGAACGACGCCGAGCGACTGACGGCCCTCATCGAGCCCGTGGTCGAACGGGCCGGCGCCGAGCTCGTCGATGTCGAGGTCGGTGGCGCGGGCGGGCGACCGGTCGTGCGCGCCTACATCGACGTCGAGGGTGGCGTGAGCGCGGAGACGTGCGCGCGGGTGTCGCGACTCGTCGAGCGTGCCCTGGAAGACGCGGATGCGGTGCCCGAGCGGTACGTGCTGGAGGTCTCGAGCCCCGGCCTGGATCGGCCGCTTACTCGCCGAGGTCATTTCGAGCGCTTCGTCGGCCGCGACATCGAGGTCCGGCTGTATCGCAAGCGCGGCGGGCGGAAGAATTACGTCGGGACCCTCGAGGATGTCCACGTGGGTGACGGTGGGCGGTGGCAGATCGTCGTGGCCGGCCCCGAGAGCGAGCGCTGGACATTCACCAGCGAGGAGATCGCGCGCGCGCGACTGCACGTGAGCTGGTAGCGGAATGGAATCGAGCGGCGGGCTCGCCGCCGCGGAGAAGGAGACGACATGGCCACCGACATACTCGATGCATTCGGTCAGCTCACGCGCGAGAAGGCGCTCGACCGCAACGAGGTCATCGAGCTGGTGAGGGCCGGCATGCTGGCCGCCGTCCGGCGCAAGCACGGGGCCGAGGCGAACGCCGACATCCTGGTCGATCCGGCCACGGGCGACATCAGCATCTACCTGCTGAAGGAGGTCGTGGCCGACGAGGAGGCGCGGGAGGACGAGTCGCGCCAGATCACGGTGGCCGACGCCAAGGCCTTGCCGTACGTGAACGAGCCGTGGGGGGAAGGCGATCCGCAGCCCGGCCAGATGGCCGAGATCCCGCTCGATTTCCGCAAGTTCGGGCGCAACGCGATCCAGGCCGCCAAACAGATGATCATCCAGAAGGTCCGCGAGGAAGAGCGCAACCGGATCCGGGAGGAGTACGAGGACCGGGTCGGCGAGCTGGTCTCGGGCAGTGTCCAGCAGGTCGACCGGGGCAACGCCCTGATCTTCCTCGATCGTCGGACCGAGGCCATCATGCCGGCTCGCGAACAGATCCGCCGCGAGTACCTGCGGCAGGGCGAGACCGTGCGCGCCCTGTTGCTCGACATCAAGGAGACGAACAAGGGGCCGCAGCTCATCCTGAGCCG
>CAZCZH010000265.1:0-3101 GCA_964502985.1 uncultured Gemmatimonadales bacterium | reverse complement strand
CCGCGCGCTACGGCGGGCAGGGGGCGACGGACCTGCAACGCGACGTCGAATGGTCGCACGACCACGCCGGCGAGCTCGTCCAGTGGTGGCGCCGGGAAGGGCCGCTGTACCTGCAGCGGGTCGCCGACTTCGCCGGGATCCCGTGGCCGTACCGCGAGATCGAGGTGTATCTCGTGCGATATTGGCCCGAGATCTCGATCGAGCACCCGCTCGTCATGGCGCTGGACGAGATCCGCGCCGGCAACCAGCGGATCCGCATCCCCGACGACGCCGACGTGCGGGTCCTCGTCCTGGCCCATCAGCTGACACACTATCTGGTCGACGATCCGGGCTTTCTGGCCCCGGGAAGTCGCTCGCCGGCCTACGACCATCCGTTCATGCGACCGGGGAACTTCGAAGGCGAGGCGATGGTCAACTGGCTGACGTATCGCGCGCTGGAAGATCTGTGGGGCCGCGAGCGGCTGGAGCGGGCCACGTCGAACGACCTGTGGCGCTCGTACAACCCGGACCACGAGTACGTGGTCGACGAGCTCGAGCCGCGATGGCGCCTCTCGCGGACGCGCACCCTGGCAGACTGGCTGGCCGCGAACCCGCCGGGGAGCGAGATCTTCCGCGTGCACGACGCCTACGCCCGGCAGTCCGCGAGCGGGGCCCCGGCCGTCACGCCCGACCGCGAGAACCTGTCGGGGACGGAGTACGGGATGGACCTGGGAAGCTCCTACGGCGGGCAGGTGTTCGTGGCGTACGTCGACCAGGACTCGCCGGCCGCCCGCGCGGGAGTCGTGCAGGGCGACGTGCTGAAGACGATCGAGGGCCGGTCCGTCGACCAGGGCGTGGTCGACGCCCAGCAGCGGCTGGACCGGTCGTGGGACGACAACCGCGAGATCAACCTCAGCGTCGACCGCGAAGGCCGCGAGGTGTTCCTGACCATCCGACCCTGAGCGCGGCCCGCCGGCGCTAGCGTGGGGTGGTCCCGGCGGGGTAGATTCCGCCGTCCGTCGCCGCCCGGTCATCCCACCTCAGCCCGTTCGGACCCGTGACGCGAAGCGCCTACCCGAGCCTGTCCGCCACCGTGGGGTTGCTCCTCGCGACCCTCGTCGGGGGGGCGATCCTGGCCGGCGCGACGATGTTCCTGTTCCCGAGCTGGCCGCAGATCCTGCAGATGGCCCTGCCGACGGAGCTCGCGCTGGGGGCGGCCGTCCTGTGGGGCGTCGCGCGGGCCGGACGGCCGTGGCGCGAGACCCTCGCCCTGCGGCCGCTGTCCGGGCGCTTCCTGTTCCCGCTGTTCCTCGTGCTGATCGGATCGCTGACCGTGTTCAGCGAGCTGTACCTCGTCATCCAGCGCGTGGTCCCGGTGCCGCCCGCGTTCGAGCAGGCGCTGCGCGAGCTGCTGCGGCTGGACGGGCCGGTCGACCTCGCGGCGACCCTCGTCGTGGCCGTCGGCGTGGCGCCGTTCCTCGAGGAGTCGCTGTTTCGCGGCGTCCTCCTGCAGGGACTGGCGCGGAGCCGCGGGGCGGGCGCGGCGACGGTGTGGACGGCGGCGTTCTTCGCCTTGTTCCACCTCTACAACCCGTGGCAGGTCGTGCCCACGTTCTTCCTCGGGCTGGTCCTCGGATGGCTCGTCGTGACGACCGGCTCGCTCGTCGCCAGCGTGCTGCTGCACGCGGCGTTCAACGGACTCTCGCTGGGCATCTTCGCGGCGTCGCTGCGGTCTCCCGAGGCGGCCCCGGGGGCCGTCAAGTGGGTCGTGACGGGCGTCGTCGCGGCGCTCGTCCTGGGGAGCCTGGCGCTGCTCGTGGGGATGCGAGCCCTGGAGCGCGAGACGGGGGGCGGAGACTATGGCGCGCCCCGCGGTCCGGGTCCGGAAACCGAGCCCGAGACGGGGGGCGGTCAGCCCCCGGCCGCGCCGCGCGAGGCCTACGTCTCGGAGCCCGCCGCGAGGCGCCCCGGCCCGAGCGCCGCCCGCGGGTAGCGCGCGCGGGCCAGCGTCACCGCTTCCAGCACCCGCTCGACCCCGATCCGCTCGAGGCGCCTCTCGCGGTAGCCCGCGCGCGGTGGATGCCACGCCTCGCCCGGATCGTGCCACGCGTCGACGACCAGCTCGAGGAAGCGGTGCGCTGGCCCGACCCGCGCCGGATCGGTCGTGCCGTACAGGCCGATCGAGGGAGTCCCCAGCGCGACGCCCAGGTGATAGGGGCCCGTGTCGGGGCTGACGAGGAGCGCCGCCCCGTCCAACAGCCAGATCAGGCGCCGCAGGTCGTCGGCCCGGGCGTCCTCGACTTCGCAGCGGGCCAGTCGGACGACGGCCTCGGCCCGGGCGCGCTCGACGGCGCCGTCCCCGCCCACGATCGCCACCGTATAGCCCCGCGCGTCGAGTCCCTCGGCGAGCCGGGCCCAGCGCTCGACGGGCCATTCCTTGGACGGCTTGGAGGTGCCCACGACGAGCGCCGCCACTGGGCGCGGCCGGGCGCCGAACCAGGCCCGCTGGGCGGCGCGCTCAGCGGCCGACAAAGGGAGCGCCCACTCGTAGCGCCGGGGCACGCCGAGGTGGTCGGCGAACTCGAGGAACTGATCGCACACGTGGCGCGCGGGGCCGGCGGCCAGACGCTCGTTCGTCACTAGCCAGTTCAGCTCGCGCGCTCGGCGGCGGTCGAAGCCGATCTTTCGTGGCGCGTCGAGGAGCGCCGTGACGACGCTCGCCTTGGCGTACACCTGGAGGTCGAGGACGAGGTCGAACCGCTCGCCGGCCAGGTCCCGGCGGAGGTCCGCGAAGCCGCGCCAGCCGCGGCGCCGCTCGAACGTCCACACGCGGTCGATCGCCGGGTGGGGGGCGAGGAGCGCGGACGGGACGGGCTGCGCGATCCACTCGAGACGAGCCCGGGGGGCCGCGGCCTTGAGCGAGGCCGCCAGGGGGAGGGCGTGGACCACGTCGCCGATCGCCGTCAACAGGACGATGGCCACGCGCTGGCCGCCGATCACGGGACGCTACCGGGCGGGGCCGAGAGGCCGCGCTCCCAGCCGCGTCGGAACGCGGCCCGATCCTCCGCGGTCCAGCTCACGCGGCCCGCGCGGCGGGCCTTCTCCAGCGACCGCTCGAGGCG
>CAZCZH010000264.1:0-3107 GCA_964502985.1 uncultured Gemmatimonadales bacterium | reverse complement strand
AGACCATGCAGCGGCCGTTCGAGCTGCACCCCGAGATCGGTGCCGCCTTCTGCCGCACGCGGTACGTGGACGCGAATGGCGGACCGCTCTCGCTCTCGCCCGACGAGCTCCCGGAACCGGGGATCGTCGACGACTGGCTCGAGCGCATCGCTTCGGGCCAACGCGTGGCCACCCCCTCTGTCGTCGTCCGGCGCGAGGTCTACGAGCGGCTCGGCGGCTACGACCATCGCGTACGATGCGGGGGCGAGGACTGGGAGATGTGGGTCCGGATCGCGGCCCACTATCCGGTCGGGTACGAGCCCGGGATTCTGGCCGAGTATCGCGTGAAGCGGGCCGGGTCGCTCACGGGCGAGGCCCACGGCCACGGACAGCTCGTCCGCGACATGCGGCGGATGACGGGGTTGGTCGCCGGGTACCTCCCCGATCACCTGCCGGAGCAGCGCGCGGGGGCAGCCCTGCGACGGGCCGGGCGGCAGTACGCTCACTGGGCGCTCAACGACGCCGAGGAGCTGTTCGCCGGCCGCCATCTGGGGGCCGGCCTCGTGCACGTGTTCGAGGCTCTTCGCTGTAGCCGGACTCGGGATGTGCTGCGGCGCGCCCGCAAGCTCGTCGTCGGCGTGGCGCGAGAAACCTTCCGGTCGCGAGCGGAGGGACTCGTCGTGCCGAGAAAGTGAACGCCCCCGAACGACGGATGTTGCGTTTGCCTGAGGAATACCGCTCGGTGGTACCACCGGTGCCCGAGGGCGCGTCGCGGCAGACGTGGTCGGTGATGATCCCGACCTACGACTGCGCGCAGTACCTCGGCGAGACGCTGGCCAGCGTGCTCGAGCAGGATCCCGGACCGGAGCGCATGCAGGTCCAGGTCGTCGACGACCACTCGAGCGACGATCCCGAGGCCGTGGTGCGCGCCGTGGGAGGCGACCGGGTGGAGTTCTTCCGCCAGCCGCGGAACGTGGGACACGTGCGGAACTTCGACACGTGCCTGGCGCGCTCGCGCGGCCGTCTGGTGCACCTGCTGCACGGCGACGACCGGGTGCGACCGGGCTTCTACGAGACCATGCAGCGGCCGTTCGAGCTGCACCCCGAGATCGGTGCCGCCTTCTGCCGCCACATCTTCATGGACGAGGACGGGCAGTGGACGAACCCCACCCGGATCGAGCGGCCGTCTCCCGGGATATGGTCGGACGCCCTGGCCCGGATCGCGACCGGACAGCCGCTCCAACCTCCGGCGGCGGTCGTACGACGCGAGGTCTACGAGCAGCTCGGCGGATTCGATCGCAGATTCCCGACGTGCGGCGAGGACTGGGAGATGTGGGTTCGAATCGCCAGCCGGTATCCCGTGTGGTACGATCCCGCGCCGCTGGCCGAGTACCGCGTACATCCGAAGTCGCTCCGCGCCCGCGCGTACCGGACCGGCCAGAATATCCAGGACGTCCGCCACGCCGTCGACGTCTACAGCGCCTACGTCCCCTCCGCCTGGCGCTCGCGCGTCCGTCGACGGGGACGACGGCTGGCGGCGGGGTGGGGGACCGAGATCGCGGGCGAGATGCTCGCCGATGGCGAATGGCGGGCCGCCGGAGCGCAGATTCGAGAGGCGCTGCGCTCGAACGCATCCCTTGGAACCCTGTACGGGCTGGCCCTCAGCCTCGCCCGGAGCCTCCGCGATCGGCGACGGGCGCGCGACATGGCCTCGGCCCGCGCGTGGTGATCCAGGCCCCTTCCCGACCCGCGTCTCGCACGGTCGCCATCCTCCCATGGGGACTCCTCTACGAGGATTTCCTCGATCCGATCGGGGTCTCCCTGGAGGCCTTCTGCGAGGAGATGACCGGCGGCTTCCTGTTCAACACAGTGGAGGCATTGCAGGGAGAGAACTTCCGCGCCCTGATCGTGATCGTCTCCGCGCGTGTCCGGCGACCGATCCGGATGATTCACCAGGGGACGGGTGCGACCGTCCTCGCGCTCCCGGCGCCGCGTCGCATGCGCGCGCTGCGTGGGCTACGGAGGAGCCGACTCGGCCGGCGCTTCGCCGCCCTCTCCCGCGTCGCCGCCGCCTTGCTCGAAGAGCTGGAGGCGTACGCGGCCACCCCATGCAGCGCGTTCGTCCGCGAAATGCGACGCGAAGACTGCGACGTCATCCTGTGCCAGGAGTACGAGTATCCCCGGTTCGACGTCCTGGTGCTCCTCGGCCGACTCCTCGGAGTGCCCGTGTTCGCCACGTTCCAGGGCGGCACCGGGACGCGGAGCGTCCTGCAGCGTGCGATCCGTCCCCTCGCCCTGCAGCGCGCGGCCGGACTCGTCATCGGCCCGCGTGCCGAGATCGAGCGCGTGCGGCGCAAGTATCAGATCGCCGAGTCCAGGATCGCCCGAATCTTCAATCCGCTCGATCATGACGCCTTCGCGGCGACTCCGCGCGAGAAGGCCCGCGCCCTCCTCGCCATCCCTACCGGCGCGCGAGTCGCCGTGTGGTACGGGCGCGTCGAACGGAACGTCAAGGGACTGGACGTGCTTCTGGACGCGTGGGAACGGGTGTGTCGGGAGAGGCCGGCGGACGACCTTCGTCTACTGCTGGTAGGCACGGGCGGCGACGCCGACTGGTTGCGCCAGCGGCTGGAGCGGCCCGGCTTGCGTGGAGTCGACTGGCGCGACGAGTACCTCCACGACCGCAGCGCGCTCCGCCTCCGTCTCTCGGCCGCCGACGTGTTCGTATTCCCGTCTCGACACGAGGGCTTTCCCGTAGCCCCCCTCGAGGCCATGGCGTGCGGTTTGCCTGTCGTGGCAGCGGACGCTCCGGGGATTCCCGATATCTTCGAGGGCGGTGAACGGGCAGGCGGCCTGGTGGTGCCCCGGGGCGACAGCGAGCAGTTCGCTCGCGCGCTGGGTCGCCTGCTGGACGATCCGGCAGCGCGCCGCCGGCTCGGTCAGCGCGCCCGCGAGCGCGCCGAGTCGCGCTTCTCGCTGGAGGCAGCGGGGAGAGAGCTCCGCGCCTTTCTCGCGGCGGAGGGTGATCTGGGCCTCGATTACCGCGACATGACTGGTGGCTGACGCCCGTCCCGCGCCGGTGCCGCCCGTTCCGCCAGGGATAGCCCGGCCGACGTGGTCGGTGATGA
>CAZCZH010000263.1:0-3114 GCA_964502985.1 uncultured Gemmatimonadales bacterium | reverse complement strand
ACGTGGCCCTGGCGCTCTCCGTACCCCAGCCCGCGCCATCGCCCACGCCGCCGCCGTCGCCGCCACCGTCCCCGCCACCGTCCCCGCCGCCCGGCGGCACGACCGCCCTCCAGGGACGAGTCGTCGACCAGTTCAGCGGCGCCGGGGTGAGCGGCGTGACCGTCCACTTCGACGGCGCCACCGCCGTCACCGACGGCAGCGGACAGTTCAGCGTGACGGGGAGCAGCTCGTCGAGCCTGCGAGCGCTCGACCTCGACGGCGGGCCGGTCGTCACCCGGCATACGTTCGCGCGCAGCTCGGACAGCGAATGGCGCGTCATCCCGTCGGGCTTCGACATGACGGGATACAACGACATCGCGCGCGATTTCGAGCCGCGCACGATCCGCTGGGTTTCGAGCCCGCAGATCTACGTCGACACCCGCCCGCAGGGCTTCTCCGGTGGGCCCGAGCTCCA
Organism: uncultured Gemmatimonadales bacterium; assembly: GCA_964502985.1. Taxonomy (GTDB): domain Bacteria; phylum Gemmatimonadota; class Gemmatimonadetes; order JACCXV01; family JAHWKZ01; genus CAZCZH01. The sequence goes on along the minus strand of CAZCZH010000263.1, from coordinate 2,660 downwards.
GTCGTGGATCGACCAGGTCGCGGGCGACGCCGCGAGCTTCATCTCCCAGTGGTCGAACGGAGAGATCACGGCCGCCTCGGTGACCGTCGGCGATTCACCCCCGCCGGACGGCGCGACGGGGACCATCGTCATCCACTTCAACGAAGATCCCTCGCGCTACGGAAGCCCCAACACGGTGGGTCTGACGCGTACGGTGTGGAGCAGCCAGCGGCAGATCATCTCGGCCACGATGTGGCTGCGCTTCAGCCTCGTCAGCGGGCCGTCCCAGGCCTGGGCCCGGGACGGCGTCACCGGCCACGAGCTGGGACACGCCATGGGTATGGGCCACATGACGACGGGCGAGCCGAGCATCATGACGCCGTCCATCTCGCGCGGCAGCCTGAGCGCGTTCGACGGCCAGGTCGGGACGATCGTCTACGACCGCTCGCCGGGGAACTCAGCGCCCGACACGGACAACGCGGGGTACTACCTCGGGAATCTGATGCCGGCGAGCCTGCCGGCGGGGACCTACGAGTGGGTGTGCGGCGAGCCGGGCGCGGAGGAGCCGATCCGCTGATCGAGTCGCCGCGCTGTCGCCGAGCAACCGATCAGCGGATCCCCGTATCGATCGAGAAGTTCTCGCGCACGGTGTCGCCGGCGGCGATCACGACGTCGCGGTGCGGTCGATCGCTTCCGATCCCCAGGTCGTGGTCCAACGTCACCACGTAGCGCCCGACCGCGAGGTCGACCGCGTACTCCCCGCGCGCGTCCAGGCCGCGGCGGGCGATCGGCCGGCCGTCGCGGGCGAGGACGACGACGGTGACTCGGGCATAGGTCTCGGGGGGAACCGGGCACGGCTCGTCCACCCGCTCCACCGGGCAGATCGGCCCGATGTCGACGGCCCCCTCCAGGACGCCGCGCGCCGCGGGGTCGGCTACCCTGCCGACGGGGGAGCACGCCAGCACGCCGCACGCCATTCCGACGACCCCGGCGGTCCACGCCGCCCGGGCCAGCGACCTCGCTCGAAGCGTCTTCGTCACGGCGTGCCTCCGATCTCGATCTCGCGCCGGGACAGGTTCTCGACGCCCCCTTCGACGACGACGACGTCGTCCTCCCAACGCACGCCCCACTCTCCCGGAATGTAGACACCGGGCTCGACGGTGACGACGTCGCCGACGGCGAGCGGCACGCGGCTGCCCGCCACCAGGTACGGCGCCTCGTGGATCTCGCGGCCCAGGCCGTGGCCCAGGCGGTGGGTGAAGCGCGCGCGGTGGCCCGCCGCGGCGATCGCCTCCCGCGCGACCTGGTCGAGCGCGCCGCATTCCACGCCCGGCGCGGCGCGCTCGATGGCCGCCCGCTGCGCGCGCTGCACGAGATCCACGACCGCGCGGTAGTCGTCGGGCGCGTCGGCCAGGGGGACGACGCCATCGTCCCACCAGAAGCTGCGCGTCAGGTCGGCGCTGAACCCCTCGCCCCACCCGCCCCAGTCGAACAAGACCGCCATCCCCGCCGCGAGCGGGCGGTCCCCCGCCGCGCCGTGGGGCAGGGCGCTCCCCGGGCCGAACTGGATCAACGACCACGGCTCCCGGCCGCGGCGCCCCATCTCGGCGGCGAAGGCGGCCTCGACCTCGCGCTCCGTGACCCCTCGCGCGAGGCCCGGGACGACGGCGTCGAACGTGCCCCAGGCGTCGCCGACGGCGCGCCCCAAAGCGGCCAGCTCCGCGGCGTCCTTGGGCCGGCGCAGGCCCTCGAAGAGTTCGGCGCCGTCGACCAGGCGCGCGGCCGGCGCGGCGTTCCCGAGGGCTTCCGCGAGCCGCGCCCCGTCGTGCCAGGCCGTCGAGGGCTCGACGAGCCACTCTCCGGCGCCGGACTCGGCGACGAGCCGCGCGGCGAGGGCGAACGGGTCGTCGCTCTCGTCCCACGGCGCGAGTCGCGCGCCGGGCAACGCCGCGGCCAGCCGCTCGACCTCGAACGCCGGGCACACGACCCACGGATCGCCGCTTCGCGGCAAGCCGAAACCGACCAGTCGCTCGGAGCGCTCCAGCGCGCAGTCCGTCAACCAGGCGAAGTTCACGCTCGGCGTGGCAAACAGGCCCATCGCGCCGCTCGCCTCGAGCGCGGCCCGCGCGCGATCGAGGCGCGCCGTCATTTGACGCGCTCCATCAGCCGGCCCGTCTCGTCCAGCGCGCGCAGCTCGCGGAAGCCGCCGATCGACCGGCCCTCGATCACGACCTGCGGGAAGGTCCGCGCGCGAGGGTCGATCTCGTGGAGCAGGGCGCGCCCTTCGGCGGTGCGCGGCAGGAGCACCTCGCGGTACGCCACGCCGCGCGCCTCGAGGAGTCGCTTGGCGCGCTCGCACAGGGCGCAGTGGTCGGTCGAATACACGACGACCTTGGGATCGTGGATCATGGCGCCTCCCTGGCTTCGAGCCAGGCCACGGCGACGGCCCCCGGCCCGGCGTGGGCACCCAGAACGGGACCCACCTCCATGACGTTCGTCTCGGCGTCTGGAACGACCTCGGCCAGCGCGGCCCGATACGCCTCGGCCGCCTCGGGCGCGGCCGCGTGGGCGATCCACACGCGCTCGGGGGCGCGCCCGGCGAGCGCGCGCCGGACGCGCCCCAGCGCCTTGCCGTGGACCCCGCCGCGGCGCGCCAGCCCGGCCAGCCGCGGGACGCCGCT
>CAZCZH010000262.1:0-3114 GCA_964502985.1 uncultured Gemmatimonadales bacterium | reverse complement strand
TTCGTGGAATCGAGTCCACGATCGTAGCAGCTGGCCCCGAGGGGAGCCCGGCGGCCGTGATCGAAGTCCCGGTCTCCGCGCCGAGCGCGTGAAGCGGGTCACCGGGGGTCAGCGCCCCGAGGCGCTCTCGTTCGATGCCCGCGAGCTACCGGCGGGAACCTACGACATCACCGTGGCCGGGATTGAGGCATCGAGCTCGCCCGTCGGCGGCCATCGCCCCGCTCTTCGTGGTGGTCTGGATCTCGTGCGGCGACGGCCCCACCGGCCCGGGTGTCGGCGACGACGCCGATCCTCACAGAATCGTCTTGCCGAAAGCGGACAGGATCAGCTCGACCCCCAGCCGTCCGGTGCGGTTCCGGTCGTCGAGGATGGGGTTCGTCTCGACGCAGTCCATGGCGATCATCCCGTCCGTGTCGCTGATCATCTCGAGCGCCAGGTGCCCCTCGCGGTAGTTGACCCCGCCCTTGACCGGCGTGCCCACGCCGGGCGCGTAGTTGGGGTCGACGAAGTCCATGTCCCAAGACACGTAGAACCCGAGCGTCCCCTCGGTGACGATGGCCAGGGCCTCCTCGAGGACGGGCACGATCCCCTTCTGGTCGATCTCGCGCATGGTGAACACCCGCATCCCGGAGTCGCGGACGAGCTCGCGCTCGCCGGGATCGATGTCCCGGGCCCCGAACAGGACCGTCTTCTCGGATCGGATCTTGGGCGCGAACCCTCCGATCCGCGTCAGGCTCGGATCGCCGAACCCCAGCGATACGGCCAGCGGCATGCCGTGGATGTTGCCGCTGGGCGTCGTGTCGGGCGTGTTCATGTCGGCGTGGGCGTCGAACCACAACAGCCCCACGTCCTCGTCCTTGTCCCGGGCCCATGCCGAGACGGCGGCGATCGAGCCGATGGCGATCGAGTGGTCCCCCCCCAGGACGAGCGGGATGGCGCCCCGATCGAGCACCTTCCGCACGGTGTCGAACACGGCGCGGTCGATGGCGGCCAGCTCGTCGAGGTAGTGCGCCTTCGGGTTGCCCGGGTCTGCCGACTCCGGGATCGGGACCGCCACGTCGCCGGCGTCGACGACCGTGTAGCCGAGGCGCCCCAGGCGCTCGCGCAGGCCGGCGATCCGCAAGGCGGTCGGTCCCATGTCGACCCCGCGCCGTCCGGCGCCGAGATCGACGGGGACGCCGATCAGGTGAATCGTCTCGGGATACGACCTGGGCAAGGGCTCACTCCTTCACGCCGACGTGGATGGCCGCGATCCCGCGTGTCAGCAGGCGATAGCGAACCCGGGACAATCCGGCCTCGCGCATCCGCTCGGCCAGCTCGGGCGGCTCCGGGAAGCGCGCCACCGAGTCCGGCAGGTAGCGCGAAGTGCCCCCGTCGCCCGCGATCCACCCGCCGACCCACGGCAGGACGTGGTGAAAGTAGGTATGGTACAGGGCGCGGAACAAACGCCCGGGGGGCGTGGTGAACTCGAGCACGACCAGCCGTCCGCCGGGCGCCAGGACGCGGCGCATCTCGGACAACCCGCCGTCCAGGTCGACCAGGTTCCGCAACCCGAAGCCGATCGTGACGCCGTCGAACGCCTCGTCACCGAACGGCGTGGCCCGGGCATCGGCCGCGACGGGCCACACGACGCCCGCGGCGCCGGGGAGCTTCGACAGGCCGCTGGCCAGCATGGGGAAGGAGAAATCGGCTGCCGCCACCCGGGCCCGCGGCGCGGCCCGGACGATGGCCAGCGACAGGTCGAGGGTCCCGGCGCACAGGTCCAGGTAGCGGCGGCCGTCGAGGGGAGCCAGGGCCTCTACCGCCCGCCGGCGCCAGCCGCGATGGACGCCGGCCGAGAGCACGTCGTTGAACAGGTCGTAGCGCGGCGCCAGACGGTCGAACATGGTCCGCACGTGGGCGGCCCTGTCGCGACCCGAGACTGAAACTTCCACCGGAAAGACCTCGTAATGGGGGCGTGTGGGCAAGACCGACGAGCAGCTCGTAGCGGAGGCCCTGGGCGGGGCCCAGTCCGCGTATCGGCAGCTCGTGGAGCGCTTCGAGCGCCCGGTCTTCAACCTCGTGGCGCGAATGGTGCGCGACCACGGGCTGGCCGAGGATCTCGCCCAGGACGCCTTCGTCAAGGCCTTCGACCGACTGACGACGTTCCGCGCGGAGCAGGGCAAGTTCTCGAACTGGCTGTTCAAGATCGCCCACAACACGGCCATCGACCACCTGCGAAAGTCCTCGCTCGACACGGTCCCGCTGGACGCGCCCGAGGCGGACGACCCGGACTACCACGCGATCCTGGCGGACCCCGGCGCGGCGACGCCGCTGGAAGGGGCCATCCATTCCGACCTGGCGCACGACCTCGGGGCGGCCATCGAGCGACTCCGGCCGGAGTACCGCGAGGTCGTCGTCCTGCGCCACCAGGAGGGTCTGGCGTACGACGAGATCGCCGACGTGACGGGCCTCCCGCTGGGCACGGTCAAGACCTATATCCACCGTGCGCGCAAGGAGCTGGCCGGTCTCCTGACGGAGGCGGGCTGGGGCCCGGCGGCCGCGTCGTGATCGGCACCCGTCCCGGTGAAACCCGCACCCCCTCCCGGCCGTAGGATGATGACGAGGAGATGACGATGCGCAGACTGCACCCCATGCTCGATCGCTGGTTGACCGCCGAGGCGGGCGCGGACGACGCGCGCGCCGAGGAGACGTTCGACGCCCTGTTCGCGGCGCTGCCGCGTCTCGCGCCGCGACCCGACTTCGCCGAGCGGGCGATCCGGGCGGCCGGGGTCGTACCGGCACGGCGCCCGGTGTGGGCGGCGTGGGGCTGGAAGGCCGCCGTCGTGGCGACCGTCGTCCTGACGGGGCTGTCGGCCGGGCTTTCGCCGCTGTTGCGGCGCGTCCCGATCGCTTTGCCGCGACCCGTGGATCTCGTCCGGGCGTGGGCCGGCGGCGTCACCTGGGCGGCCAAGGCGTTCGACGTCGGCCTGGCGACGTGGGGCTTCCTGGCCCGCATCGGCGAGGCGCTGGCGGTCGCCGTCGCCACTCCGCAAGTCACCGCGGCGCTCCTGGCGAGCGTCGCCCTGGGCGCCATCGCGCTCTATACCCTGCACCATCTGCTGGTCTACGAGA
>CAZCZH010000261.1:0-3123 GCA_964502985.1 uncultured Gemmatimonadales bacterium | reverse complement strand
TCGATCTCCGGCACGATCGTCTCCAGGCGCCGGGCGTAGAGCTCGCCGGTAGTGCCGTCGATCGAGATCCACTCGCCCTCGGCGATCTCCCTGTCGGCCAGCCGCATCACGCGACTCTCGCCATCGACCTCGAGACCCTGTACGCCGACGACGGCCGGCTTGCCGAACTGCCGCGCGACGAGCGCCGCGTGGCTCGTCCGACCGCCGCGGCTGGTCACGATCCCGCGCGCGACCAGCATCCCGTGAACGTCCTCGGACTTCGTCTCGGCGCGAACCAGGATCACGTCCCAACCCTCGGCGGCCCGCGCCTGGGCCCGGTCGGGGTCGAGCACGACCCGCCCGACGGCCCCGCCGGGCGAGACGTTGAGTCCGCTCCCGATCCGGTCGCCGGCCGCCTCGGCGTCCCGCCGCCCGGCCGGCTCGAGCTGCGGGTGGAGGAAGAAGTCGACCTGCTCGGGAGTCACCCGGAGCACTGCATCCTCGCGGCCGATCCACCCTTCGTCGACCAGGTCGACGGCGATGCGCACGGCCGCGCGTGCCGTCCGCTTGGCATCGCGCGTCTGGAGCAGCCACAGCCTCCCGCGCTCGATGGTGAACTCGATGTCCTGGACGTCCCGGTAGTGCTCCTCGAGACGGACCGTCAGCTCCGTGAGGAGCTTCCACGCCGTCGGCATCTCCTGGCGCAGGTTCTCGATGGGCTTCGTCCGGCGGACGCCCGCCACGACGTCCTCCCCCTGGGCGTTCGTCAGGTAGTCGCCCTCCAGCCGGGGCTCGCCGGTAGTCACGTCGCGCGTCGTCACGACGCCGCTGGCCGAATCCGAGCCGAGGTTCCCGAACACCATCGTCCCGATGTTGACGGCCGTTCCCAGGTCGTCGGGGATCGCCGCCGCCTTGCGGTAGGCGACGGCCCGCGGGCTGTTCCAGCTGCGGAACACGGCTTCGGTGGCGAGCCGGATCTGCTCGAACGCGTCCTGCGGCAGGTCGGAGCCCGTACCGGCGGCGTAGATGCGGCGGAAGGCGGCCGCCACCGCGCGCCACTGCCGCGCCCCGAGGTCGGCGTCCGATCGGGCCCCGGCCGCCTCCCGGGCCTCCGCCAGGGCCGCCTCGAACGGGTCGTCCTCGAGGCCCATCACGACCGTGCCGAACATCTGCACCAGGCGACGGTAGGCGTCCCAGGCGAAGCGCGGGTCACCGGTCGCCTCGGCGATCCCGTCGACCACGGCGTCGTTCAGCCCGAGGTTCAGCACCGTGTCCATCATCCCGGGCATCGATCGCTTGCTCCCCGAGCGACAGCTGACGAGGAGCGGCCGCGCCGGGTCGCCGAGCCGGCGGTCCGTCTTCCGCTCCAGGTCCTCGAGGGCGGCCCGTACTTCGTCCCACAGGCCATCGGGCGGCGTGTCCGGATGGGCCAGGGCCGCGAGGCACGCCTCGGACGTGACGGTGAACCCCGGTGGGACGGGCAACCCGAGGCGGGTCATCTCGGCCAGGTTGGCGCCCTTGCCACCGAGCAATCCGCGCACCGCGTCGCGGTCGCCGTTCAGACGCTGCTCGACCTCGTCGAGCTCGTCGTACCGGTAGGCCCAGCGCGTCAGGGCCGGTCGGGGATCGAGAAGTGGCAGATGGCGCACGATTGGGTGCTGCGGTCGGCGATGCGGTCGGGGTCGAACGCCGATCCGTGAGGGTCGATGCGGAAGCCGGACTTCGCGCTGTGGCAGCGCAGGCAGGTCGACTGCGCGTGACATGTCGTGCACGCGGCGAGGTCCTGGCGCGCCGCACGACCGTGGGCCAGCAGCCAGTTCGGCTCGGCGTCGTGGAACGAACCGTTGGTGCGGCCTCCGGCGGCGAAGCCGGACGCCTGGTGACAGTCGCGGCAGAACGCCTCACGTGAGTGGCACGCCGCGCATTCGGACTCGTCACCCCACGCCTCGGTGGCGTGTCGCACGACGAAGTCGACCGGATGGAACCGCGGCCGAGAGGCGGCGTCATGGCAGTCGGCGCACTGCTTCTCCGTGTGGCACGCCATGCACGCCGGCGAGCCGCTGGCCGCTGCCGCGCCGTGCTCGAACACGAACGCCGCCGTGTGGCCGGGTGGCCGGACGTCGGCCAGCAGGATCCCGCGCGGCCCGCCGGGCTTCGGCTCGGGGAGGCGCGCCACGACGTCCGGCTCGGCGCCGGTGTGGCACGCCGCGCAGCTCGGCCGGGCGTGGCAGTTGGCGCACGTCTCGATCGAGGCCTCGGCCTGGAACCCATGGGCCGTGGCCCAGTCGGCGCGGGCGTGGCTCGGCGGCCGCGGCCACTCGCCCGCCTTCCCGGCGACCACCTGGGCGACCCGCGCGTCCGGCGCCAGGGCGGCGATCGCCGGGACCTCCTGGGCGTTGAGGTGGCACCGCTCACAGCTCTGGCGGGCGTGGCACACGGCGCAGCGCTCGGGCGCCGCCGCGACGTCCCTCTCGTGGGTCAGGACGAAGTCCTGGCGGGCGTGGTCCGGCGGGCGCGGGAAGTCGGCCACGTCGGAAACGGGGATCGCTCGCGCCGCGGCCAGGGGCGCGTGGCACGTGGCGCACGCGACGCTGGAGGCGTAGTGGCTCTCGGCGTTCGGGGCATGGCACGCGAGGCACGTCTCGGGTCGGGCGCGGGCGACCTGCATGCGCCGCGTGGCGCCCTTCTCCTGGTGGCAGCCGACGCAGTCGAGGGGCTCCCGGCCGGCCCTCTCGAGTCGGGCGACGTGTTGCGTGTGCGAGAAGACGAGGTTCGTCGCCGGACGCTCGGGGGGCGACCACTCGACGCGCTTCTCTTGGGTGCCGTCGTGGCACGCGGCGCAGTCCTCTGCCGTCACCGAGAAGAACCGCGACGAATCGCCGGACACGATCCCGGCGTGGCATCCCGCGCACGTCGGGAACAGGCCGGCGTGGGCGGCGTGGGGAAACGGCTGCGAGCGCTGGGACGACAGGACGAGGCCGCCAGCGGCGAGAATCGCCGCGCCGGCGGCCACGACGACGAGGCGCCGCCCGCTCAATACGCCCCGCGGCCCACGGCCGTCGTGCTGGGCTCGGTGCCGAAACGGTACGACACGCCCAGCGAGCCCCGCTGCTGGGTCCAGTCCTCGATCCGCGGCTGGCCGTC
>CAZCZH010000260.1:0-3147 GCA_964502985.1 uncultured Gemmatimonadales bacterium | reverse complement strand
GGGATCCTCGGCGTTGATCCGGCATTCGATGGCGTGGCCGCGGAAGCGCACCTCGTCCTGGGCGAGCCCGATCGGCTCGCCAGCGGCGATCAGCAACTGCCGCATGACGAGGTCCTCGCCGGTCACCAGCTCGGTCACCGGATGCTCGACCTGGATGCGGGTGTTCATCTCCATGAAGTAGAACTCGCCGTCGCCGTCGACGAGGAACTCGATGGTGCCGGCGTTCTGGTAGCCCACCGAGGCGGCCAGCGCCTTCGCCGCTCTCCGCGAGCAGAAATTCGATGGTTCCCGCGCCGACGTAGCCGATCCGCTCGGCGCCGCGCACGGCCGCCTCGCCCATGCGCGACCGCAGTTCCTCGTCGACGGCCGGCGAAGGCGCCTCTTCGAGCAGCTTCTGATGTCTGCGCTGGCACGAGCAGTCACGTTCACCGAGATGGATGACGTTTCCCTGGGTGTCCCCAAGAACCTGGATCTCGACGTGCCGCGGACGCTCGAGGTACTTCTCGAGATAGACCGAGCCGTCGCCGAACGCCGCTTCGGCCTCGCGCCGCGCGGCCGGGTACGCTCGCTCGAACTCCTCTTCGTCGCGCGCCGCGCGCATGCCCTTGCCGCCACCTCCCGCCGAGGCCTTGATGAGCACCGGGAAACCGATCTCGCGGGCTTCGCGAAGCGCTGCTCGCTCGTCGTCTGTTGCGCCCCCCGTGCCCGGCACCACCGGAACGCCGGCTTCGGACATCAGGCGTCGTGCCTCGGACTTGTCCCCCATGCGACGGATCTGCTCCGGAGTCGGGCCGATGAACGTCAATTCGGACTCGCCGCAGATCTCCGCGAACTCGGCGTTCTCGGCGAGGAATCCGTAGCCCGGGTGGACGGCGTCCGCGCCCGTGATCTCCGCCGCCGCGATCAGTCGCGGGATGTTCAGGTACGACTCGCTCGACGGCGCCGGCCCGACGCACACCGCTTCGTCCGCGAAGCGCACGTGGAGCGCGTCGGCATCGACCTGGGAGTGGACGGCGACCGTCCGCAGGTCGAGCATCCGGCAGGCTCGGATGACACGCAAGGCGATCTCGCCCCGGTTGGCGATCAGAACCTTCTTGAACATGACCTCAGCTCGTTCCTCACGAGTCGCCCTCGTCCTCCCGGTCGGACCGCACGAAGCCCCGCTCGACGAGGTACTCGACGATCAGTCGCGCGTTCTCCTCGGGCGTGCGATCGAGCGTGTCGATCACGATCTCGGGGCGCTCCGGCGGCTCGTACGGGTCGTCGATCCCGGTGAAGTTCTTGATCTCGCCGCGGCGTGCCTTGTCGTACAGGCCCTTCGTGTCGCGGTCTTCGCATACGGCGAGCGGGGTGTCGACGAAAACTTCCACGAAATGGTCGTTCCCGACCATCGCGCGCACGTCGTTGCGTGTCGCGCGGTACGGGCTGATCGCGGCGCAAACGACGACTCCGCCGTGGCGCGCCAGCTCGCCGGCCACGAAGCCGATCCGGCGAATGTTGAGGTCGCGATCCTCCTTGCTGAACCCGAGTCCGTGCGACAGGTGGGTCCGCACCACGTCTCCGTCGAGCACCGTGACCTGACGACCGTGTTCCAGGAGCAACGGCACGAGCACGTCGGCCGTCGTCGACTTGCCGGCTCCCGAGAGGCCGGTGAACCAGACGCACACTCCCTGCCGGTGACGGGGGGGATACGCCTCCCCGAGGATTTCGGCCACCTCGGGACGCGTGAACCACTCCGGCAGCGGACGCCCGGCCTGGAGGTACTCCTCGCGCACCTGCGTCCCCGAGATCGACGCCGTGCGCGCCGCGCCGTCGATGCGCGTCGACTCCTCGTAGCGCTCCTCGTCGACGAGGTACACCAGCTCGGGAAACGGGACCGGCCGCACGCCGATCTCGTCGGCGTGCTCCTCGAGGGCCTCCTGGGCGTCGTACGGACCGTAGAACGGACGGCCCTCGGAATCCACGCCCGGGCTCGCATGGTCGCGGCCCACGACCAGGTGGTTGGCGCCGTAGTTGCGCCGGATCACGGCGTGCCACAACGCCTCGCGCGGGCCCGCCATGCGCATGGCCAGCGGCAGCAGGGAGAGCAGGATGCGATCCGGATCGTAGTATCGCTCGGCGAGGGCCTTGTACGTGCGCACGCGGGTGTAGTGATCGACGTCGCCGGGCTTGGTCATGCCCACGACCGGGTGCAGCAGCAGCACCCCGTCGACCTCGGCGAGAGCCCGCTTCGTCAGTTCCTCGTGGACCCGGTGCAGGGGGTTGCGGGTCTGGAACGCGACGACGTTCCCGTGTCCCGTCGCGGCCAGCCCGCGCCGCGTCTCCTGCGGGGTCAACCGCAGCTCGCGGAAGTCGTGATGCCGTGGGAGGCGCACCAGACGCAGCCTGCCCGACGCGAGTCGCTCGCCCCAGCGTTCCATCTCGGCGACCAGCGGATGACGTGGGTCGAGCGTGCCGAACACCTCCCGGGCGACGTCGTGCCGATCCCACTCCCAGATCTCCTCCACGTCGAGGATCGCGAGCAGGTCGTTCTTGGCGTCGCGCAGGGCCACGCTGTGGCCCTCCTCCACCGGATCCGCCTTTCCGACGGGCAACGGCAGCGGGATCGGGAACAGCGTCCCGTTCGCCAGCCGCATCTCGGCCACGACGCGCTCGTGATCCGCTCGCCCCATGAACCGATCCAGCGGGCTCATCGCCCCGACCGCGATCAGCTCCAGGTCGCAGACCGCGCGCTCGGAGAGCTGGATCGAGGCCAGCCTGGTCGCCTCCTCGCGCCGCCGGCCGGCCTCCTCGGGCGTCGGACGCAGGTCGACGAGCGCCCCTCCGTAGGGTTCGACCAGGGCCGTCTCCACCGCTTCAATAGACTTTCGCGTCATCATCTCATCCTTCCTTGTAGCAATAGGATAAATGCGCTCATATGAACTAATCCATCATGGGGCGAGCGAGGCCACGAGGGGCGCTACTCTGCGCCACACGTCGGCCCGGGCGGCGAAGATCCCCGCCGGCTGACGCGGATCCGGTTTGCCGTACGAGAGAGCGTTCCCGCGACAATCCGAAACCCGCCCGCCGGCCGCCACCAAGAGGGCCTCCGGGGCGCACGTGTCCCACTCCTTGAGGTAGGGCACCGGGTGGGCGTAGAGATCCGCC
>CAZCZH010000259.1:0-3160 GCA_964502985.1 uncultured Gemmatimonadales bacterium | reverse complement strand
ATCGACGACCCCCGGCTGGAGCGACTCCTCGAGTGGGCCGACGAGGTGCGCCGGCTGGAGGTGCGAGCCAACGCCGATACCGGCGGCGACGCGCGCCGGGCGCGCGACTTCGGCGCCCAGGGGATCGGGCTGTGCCGAACCGAGCACATGTTCTTCGCGGCGGACCGGCTGCCCGTGTTCCGCGAGCTCATCCTGGCGGTGGACGAGGCGCGGCGGGAAGACGCCCTGGCGCGGCTCCTGCCGCTCCAGCGCGAGGACTTCGCCGCCTTGTTCCGCGCGATGGACGGTCTGCCGGTCGTGATCCGGCTGATCGATCCGCCGCTCCACGAGTTCCTGCCCCCGCGCGACGACCTTCTGCTCGAGGTCCACGACCGGCGCCGGACGGGGGACGATCCGGACGCTCTGGCGCGCGCCGAGGCGCTGCTGGGGGCCGTCGATCGCCTGCACGAGGCGAACCCCATGCTCGGCCTTCGCGGCGTGCGGCTGGGGATCGTGCGCGAGGGCATCACGCGGATGCAGGTGCGGGCCATCTTCGAGGCCGCGTGCGAGGCCGCCCGCGAGGGGGTCGGAGTGCGTCCCGAGGTCATGATCCCGCTCGTGGCCCACGTCAACGAGCTGCGCGTCCAGCGGGCCGCGCTCGAGGCCGAGGCGCGCCGGGTGATGGACGAGCGGCGCCAGGTCCTGCCCTACACCTTCGGCACGATGATCGAGCTGCCTCGCGCGGCGCTCACGGCCGCGCGACTGGCCGAGGAGGCCGAGTTCTTCTCGTTCGGCACCAACGATCTGACCCAGATGACGTACGGCATCTCGCGGGACGACGCGGAGAAGGGCTTCCTGGTCGAGTACCTGGCGCGAGGGATCCTGCCCGACAACCCGTTCGCCACGCTCGACGAGGAGGGCGTCGGCCAGCTGATGGAGCTGGCCGTCCGGGCAGGGCGCGACACGCGACCAGGCCTGTCGACGGGGATCTGCGGCGAGCACGGCGGAGACCCGGCCTCGGTCGCGTTCTGCCACCGGATCGGCCTGGACTATGTCAGCTGCTCCCCGCCGCGGGTCCCGATCGCCCGGCTGGCGGCGGCCCACGCGGCGTTGCTCGACGACGGCACGGGGCGGACATTGTCCTGAGATGAAGCGACTTCTCCTGTTGATCGTCGTGGGGGCCGTCATCGCCCTCTTCGCTCACGCCCTGGGGTCACGCGATCCGACCCCGCCGTCGCCCCTCGTCGGGCGCCCGGCTCCGGACTTCACGATCCCGGCCTTCACGGGCGACTCCACGCTGTCGCTGGAGCGCTTCGCGGGGCGTCCCGTCGTGCTCAACTTCTGGGCGTCGTGGTGCTTCTCGTGCCGCGACGAGGCGCTCGTCCTCGAGAAGGGCTGGGAGAAACACGGGCCGGGCGTGGCGTTCGTCGGCGTGGCGGTCAACGACCAGCCGGCGCCGGCGCGTGAGTTCATCGCGCGCTACGGCAAGACGTACTATCTGGGGCCGGACCGGGACGGCTCGGTGGCCATGGACTATGGGATCTTCGGCGTACCCGAGACGTTCTTCATCGCGCCCGACGGGCGCATCCTGTCGAAGCACGTGGGCCCGATCACCCCCGACGAGCTGGACCGCAAGATCGCCGCGCTGGAGGCCGGCGAGATGGGCCGGGCGACGGGCGATCCCGGCGCGCTCGACGCCCTGCCGGGGACGCCGCGATGAGGCTTCGGACGCTCGTCCTGGCCGTGCTCGTCGCGGCGCCGACCCGCGCGGCCGCACAACGCGCCGACACCCCGCCGTCGGGCGCGATCGGAGCCGTTACGCCGGAGGCCTCTGCCGAGGACGTCCCGCTGACACCCGAGCAGCAGGAGCGCGCGCGAGCCCTGGAGTCCGATCTCAAGTGCCCGGTATGCCGCAGCCAGTCGATCCACACGTCGCAGTCGTTCATGGCCGAGGACATGCGACGTCGCGTCCGGCAGCTCGTCGCGGAGGGGAGATCGGACGCCGAGATCCGACAGTATTTCGTCGACCGGTACGGGACGTGGGTTCTCTTGACGCCCCCCATGGCCGGCTTTAACCTGACCGCGTACTTGATCCCGTTCCTCGCCGTCCTCGTCGGAGCCGGCGCCCTCGTCCTGGCGCTCAGGCGCTGGAGGCGGCGTGCTGGCGGGCGCGACGAGGCTCTCGGCAGACCTCCCGCCTCGCCCTACCTGACCCGGCTGGAACGCGAGCTGGAGGACACCGAATGAGCCCCAGGCGACGCATCCGACCCGGCCGCCTGATCATCGCGATCGGCCTCGTGGCCATCGCCCTGGGGACCCTCGTGTACATGGGGACGCGCCGCAACCTGACCTACTACTACGAGGTCGACGAGGTCCGGGCGGCGGAGGCCTCGGGCCACAAGATCCGCGTCTCGGGCGACGTCGTGGAGGGCTCGATCCAGCGCCAACCGGACGGCCGCGGCGTGCGCTTCGCCATCGAGAGCGCCCGCGCCGACGGAGAGAGCGGCGCCGCGGGGCGGGCCGCCCATCAGGTCCCGGTCGTCTATTCGGGCACGATTCCCGACATCTTCCGCCCCGGCATCCAGGTCGTCGTCGAGGGCCGCATGGTGGATGGCGTGTTCCACGCCGAGACGCTCCTCGCCAAGTGCCCGTCGAAGTACCAGGAAGCGGGCCAGCTCGACGTCCCGCGCGCTCCCGCGCGCTCCTGAGACGGGGGCCGCTTTGGCCCTGCCCCCCCGGCTCCAGGCGCTCCACATCACGCGACGGTTCGGCAGCCTGACGGCGCTGGACGACGTGTCGTTCGAGATCCCGTCGGGCGGATTCCTCGTCGTCCTCGGGCCGAACGGAGCGGGCAAGACGACGTTGGTCCGGATCCTGGCGCGGCTCGGCCGGCCGTCGAGCGGGGAGGTGATCCTGGACGACGAGGAGTGGCTCGGGGCGCCGCCCGAGCGCCAGCGCGAGGTCGGCGTCCTGTCCCACGCGACGTACCTGTACGACGGCCTGACGGCGCTCGAGAACCTGCGCTTCTACGGCGTCCTGTACGGACTCGACGACCCCGCCACGGCCGCCCGGGCCGCGCTGGAGGCGGTCGGGCTCGAGTCGCACGCCGACCGGCGCGCGGGGACCCTGTCGCGCGGCCCGGCCCCCCGCATGGCGATCGCCCCGGCCCGTCTCCCCCCGC
>CAZCZH010000258.1:0-3178 GCA_964502985.1 uncultured Gemmatimonadales bacterium | reverse complement strand
GACGCGGCCGGAGACGATGCTCGGCGACACGGCCGTGGCGGTCCATCCCGACGACGAGCGGTACCGCGACCTGGTCGGCGGGACGGCCATCCTGCCGATCATCGGGCGCGAGCTGCCGATCGTGGCCGACGACTTCGTCGATCCGGCGTTCGGCACCGGCGCCGTCAAGGTCACGCCGGCCCACGACCCGAACGACTTCGCGCTCGGCGAGCGGCACGGCCTGCCGCGGATCGAAGTCATGAACCCCGACGCGACCATGAGCGAGGCGGCGGGCCCGTTCGCCGGGCTCGATCGCTACGCGGCGCGCGAGGCGATCGTGGCGCGACTCGAGGGCGAGGGCCTGCTCGAGAAGGTCGAGGAGCACCGCCACGCCGTCGGCCGGTGCTATCGCTGCGACACGGTCGTCGAGCCGTACCTGTCGGATCAGTGGTTCGTGCGCATGGCGCCCCTGGCCGGTCCAGCGCTCGCCGCGTGGCGCGAGGGCGCGCTGGCGTTCACGCCGGCCCGCTGGGGGAAGGTCTACGAGCACTGGCTGGAGAATGTGCGCGACTGGTGTATCTCGCGGCAGATCTGGTGGGGTCACCGGATTCCCGTCTGGACGTGCGGCGAAGGGCACCCGTTCGCGGCGCGCGAAGATCCCCAGCGCTGCCCGCGCTGCGGGTCGACCGAGCTGGTCCAGGATCCGGACGTCCTCGACACCTGGTTCTCGTCCTGGCTGTGGCCGTTCTCGACCCTCGGCTGGCCCGACGAGACGGACGACCTGGCGACGTTCTATCCGACCCAGACCCTGGTCACCGCCAGCGAGATCCTGTTCTTCTGGGTCGCGCGGATGGTCATGGCGGGCTACTACTGCCTCGGCGAGCGGCCGTTCAGCGACGTGGTCATCAACGGGACCGTGCGCGACGCGGAGGGCCGGCGCATGTCGAAGTCGCTGGGCAACGGCATCGATCCGCGCGAGATGATCGACGAGTACGGGGCTGACGCGCTGCGCTTCACGCTGATCTCCGCGGCGCCCACGGGCACCGACCTGAGCCTCGCGCCGGACGACTTCCGCGTGGGACGGAACTTCGCAAACAAGCTGTGGAACGCGGCGCGCTTCGTGTTCCTCAATCTGCCGTCGGGGTTCGAGCCGGCGCCGGCCGAGGCCCTGGGTCGGCTCGCCACGAGCCCCGTCGAGCGCTGGGTGCTGGGGCGGATGGACGCGACGACGCGACTCGTGACGGAGCGTCTCGGCGATTTCCGCCTGCAGGACGCGGCGCAGGCGGTGTACGACTTCTTGTGGCACGACGTCTGCGACTGGACGATCGAGTGGGCCAAGGCGCATCTCGACGGGCCGCGCGGCGACGCCGTGCGCTCGACGCTCCTGGTGGTCCTCGAGCGGAGCCTGCGCCTGTTGCACCCGCTCATGCCGTTCGTCACCGAGGAGCTGTGGCAGCAGCTCCCGGAGAGCCAGCGCGGGGCCGACTCGATCATGGTCGCGGCATGGCCCCAGCCGGTCGGGTGGGGGTGGCGCGAGGAAGCGGAGACGGTGGACCTGGTGCGGGCGGTCGTGGGCGCGGTGCGGACTCTGCGCGCCGAGTACGACGTCCCGCCGTCGCGTCGGGCGCCCCTGGCCGTGGCGGTGGAGGACGCCGCTCGCCGCGAGCGGCTGGCCGGGCTGGCCGACGACGTGGCCCGGCTGGCGCTGGCCAGCGAGGCGCGCGTGACGCCGCGTCCGCCGACCGGGGACGGGCTGGTCACCGAGGTCGTGGCGGGAGGCGTCCAGGTCTCCGTTCGGCTGGCCGACCTGATCGACGTCGAGAAGGAGCGCCGCCGGCTGGCCCAGGAGGTCGAGCGGACGGAGGGTCTCCTGGCGAGCGCGCGCGCCCGGCTCGCCAACCGGGATTTCGTCGATCGCGCTCCGGCGGAGGTCGTCGAGCGCGAGCGCTCGAAGGCGGCCGACCTCGAGCGCGCCCTCGAGCGCCTGCGCGAGCTGGAAGCGGGGTTGGCGCCGCCCTGACGGCGCGGGCCGGCTCCCGGCGCCGTCGGGCGCGCGCGGCCGGCGCCGTCCTGGCGCTGGGCCTGCTCGCGGCCGGGTGCGCCAGCGAGGGGCTCCCGCCCGGCGGGCCGGAGGACCACGATCCGCCCGCCATCGTCGAGACGAGCCCCGCCGACCGGGCCGTCAACGCGGCGCCCGACCAGACGATCGTGCTGCGCTTCGACGAGCCGATCGATGACCGCCAGGCGCCGCGACTGTCGAAGCTGATCCTCGTCAACCCGAGCGTTCCGGAGTTCGATCTCGAGCTCGACGGGGACGCGATCCGGATCGATCCGCGGGCCCCGATGCTGGACGGCGTCACGTACATGGTGACGATCCTTCCCGGCCTGGCGGACCGTGGAGGGAACGCGACGAAAACGGCCAAGACGATCCTGTTCTCCGTCGGCGGGGAAGCCCCGATCACGCTGTCCCTGGTGCGGGCCACGATCCTGCGCGACACGCTGCCGGCGATCGGGGCCGAATACCTGCTCGACAACCGGGACGCGGGATTCGCTTATCACGCCGTCGCCGACTCGCAGGGTCGGGTGGAGTTGGAGGGCCTGGCGTACGGGGCGTACGTCGCCACGGCCTGGCTCGAGCGGGTGCGTCCCGAGGGATGGCAGGCGACGGAGGAGCCCGGCGCGCGCGACTCGTTCGAGCTGGGGGCACAGAGCCGGTCCCACGAGGCGACCTACCGGCTGGCCGTCGTCGACACGACGCCAGCCGTCGTCGAGCGGGTCGAGATGAAGGGCTCGCGCCTGTTGACGATTCGCCTCGACGACGCTCTCGAGGGAACCGAGGCCCCGCCCAAGAGCGCGATCCGACTGTACGAGGCCCCGCCCGGGGTCCCCGCCGAGGCGGCGGTCGACACGCTGGCGGCGGAGCGTCTCCGGGGTCGACGGATGGCGATCTCGGTTGTCGAGCGGGGCGGGCCGAACCTGCTCCAGGCGGCTCCCACCGAGCCGCTGCGGAACGGGCGCGCGTATCGCCTGGAGGTGGTCGGCGTGCGCAACGTCGACGGTCTCGAGTCGACGCCGGCCGGGGGGCGCAACTTCCGCGCGAGCTACACCGGTCCGGCGGTATTCCCGGCCGAGCGGATCCCGTGGCCCGAGCCAGGCTCGCCGTGAGCCCGACGGCACCGCGCCTGGCCTGGCTACCTGC
>CAZCZH010000257.1:0-3209 GCA_964502985.1 uncultured Gemmatimonadales bacterium | reverse complement strand
GGCTGGAGCGCGGCGGTGAGCGCTTCGACGTCGAGCGCGAGGTAGTGATCAACGATCCGGATGCGACGCAGGTCGTCGACCAGATCGAGCTGCCGGACATCTCCTTCGGGGTGGAAGGGATCATCGCGGCCGATGACGGGACGCTCTATGTGTCGGGAGGCAACGATTTCATCCTGTTCCGGCTGTCGACCGACCCCCTCGCACTGGAGAATGAAGTCCCCGTGCCGGAACATTTCGAAGGCACCATGGGACGCACGCGAACGATCGAAGGCCTGGCGCTCGGGCCGCAGGCCCAGCGACTGGTCGCTGTCCACAAAGGTGGCCAGCTCACGGTGCTGAATGCTCCCGAACTGGAGTTCCTCGCGCATTACGAACGAATGCCTGCAGAGTTCTTCTTGGTTGGCGAATCGAGCGGCACAGTCCTTACCGCCGATGAACGCATGGGAATCGCCCGGGTTGACGTCTCGAGCGGGGACGTTCTCACCAGACGAATCATAATCGACGGGTGGAACATCGCCCTCTCACCCGACGAGACCAGGATCGCGCAGGTCGTCCGCGGAGGGAACGCGGGGTCCGTCATGCTGCTCCGGGCCAGCGACTTCGCCACGGTCTGGACTGCCGACCTGGGTGAGGTGGACCCGTATGCGGCCCAGTTCGGTCCTCGAGGTCAGCGGCTGTACGTCTTCGGCGTGGCGAATCTCTCGGAGTACCGGATCGTCGTCGTGGACGCGACTACCGGAGAAGTTCTGAAGGACTTCCATCTGGGTCCGGTGCCGCTTCCAGACCAGCTCGGAGCCGCGAACCCGAGCGTGGTGAGCCGCGACGGACGCTTCGTCGCCTTCTCGACCTGGTCCGGCACGTACTTCGTCGATACCGACCTGGAACTGCCACGCTATCGAACCGAATCGGTGCTGTGCTGCAACGTCGCGGCCGGCGCCGACCCCGGGGAATTCTTCCTCGATGGAGGAAACCTGGTCCAGGAAGTGCGATTGACGACGGAGTGAATACCCGGTCTGTCCCATCGACCGGGGGCCGTGTCTCTCCTTCCGGGTTTCTTGTTTCTATGAATAGAAACACGGACCAGGTCGCTGAAGACCCCGCCCTTAGTCTGGTGTAATTGACCACATTGTTATACCGCAACGCCTGAAGGGTCGACGGGCATTCCGCAGAACTCGAGGGCGGCGCGGGCCAGGATCTCGGCCAGCCGGGCGCACGACTCGAGATCGACCCACTCGACGGCCGCGTGGGCGCCCTCGCCGACCGGGCCGATGACGACCGTGTCGATGCCGGCCGCCGCGCACAGGGCGGCGTCCATCCACGGCGTCTGGCCGACGTCGGGCGGGACGCGGCCCAGGACGGCCTGGCCGGCGTGGCGCGCGGCGGCCGCCGTGCGCGAGTCGGCGCGGGCCTCGAACGGCGGCCGGGCGAGGAGCGTCCGGGCCGTGGCCTCGAACGCCGGGTCGTCCCGCTTCAGTCGCGCCAGGATCGCCTCGATCTCGGCGAGGGCGGCGTCCTCGTCCTCGCCGGGCATAGTGCGGCGCTCGACGACCAGCGCGCACCGCTCGGCGTAGGTCGAGAAGCCCGAGCCGCCGTGGACGGTCGCCGCGTGGAGTGACGGGGGGCCGACGAGGGGGTGCGGCGGGCGGGCGCGAAGGTCGGCTTCCAGCGCCTCCATCGCGTGGAGCACGCGCCCCATCCGGAGGTTGGCGTCGATCCCCAGGTCGAAGCGGCTCCCGTGGGCCGCGCGGCCGACGGTCTCGACCTCGATCCAGGCGAACCCCTTGTGGGCCAGGCACAGCTCGAGCCCCGTCGGCTCGGTGACGATCGCCCCGTCCGTGCGCCACTTCGTCAGGACGTCGGCCGTGCCGCGGCTCGCCGTCTCCTCGTCGGCGACGAACGCCAGGACGAGATCGCCGGCCGGCCGCAGGCCGGCCTGGACGAGGGCCCGGAGCGCGGCCAGCATGGCCGCCGCGCTCCCCTTCATGTCGTACGCCCCGCGGCCGTACAGCCGACCGCCCTCGACGCGCGGCTCGAACGGCGCCTGCATGCCCTCGACGCCGACCGTGTCGAGGTGCGCGTTCCACATCAGCGACGGCCCGCCGCCCGTCCCCGGCCAGCGGCCGACGGCGCTGACCCGACCCGGGGCTGGCTCGCGGAGCTCCGTCTCGAGGCCCAGGTCGTCCATGGCGCGGGCGGCCCACGCCGCGGCCTCGGCCTCTCCCGGCGCGCCCGGGACGAGCTCCGGGTTCCGCGAGTCGATCGCCACCAGCCCGGCGAGGGCCGACTCCAGCCACGGCCGGTCGATCGCCATTGGACGGGAGGTCGGAATCATGCTACCATGCTCATATGAGCGAGCGCCTCCAGATCCTGATCCCCGAGTCCCTGGCCGCACGCCTGCGGAAGGCGGCGCAGCGGGCAGGAACGACGCGCTCGGCCCTCGTCCGGGACGCCATCGAGCGCGCGCTGGACGAGTACGGCGGCACCGACGATCCGGTCTCTGCCCTCGGCGAGCTGGACGCGCCGACCGCCGACATCGAGCGCATGATCGAGGAGATCGAAGACGGCCGGTCGTGAGCGTCTTCGTCGACTCGAACATCCCGATGTACGTGGCGGGTCGCGAGCACCCCTGCCGTGAGCCGTCGCGGCGTCTCCTCGACCGCGTGCGCTCGGGCGAGATCGAGGCCTGCACGAGCACCGAGGTGCTCCAGGAGATCCTCTACCGCTACGCCGGTCTCGGCCGGCTCGACCTGGCGCGCCGGGTCTACGACCTCTTCCTGCAGGTCGTGCCGGTCGTCTTCCCCGTCACGCTCGCCGACACCGACCGCTGTCGGGACCTCCTCGACGAGGTTCCCGGGATCAGCGTCCGCGACGCCATCCACGCGGCGGTCATGAGAAGTCACGACGTGTCTCGGATCGCGACCTTCGACACGGGGTTCGACGCGGTGCCGGGGATCGAGCGGGTTTCCCTCGATTAGAGATCGCCTCGGCGGAGCCTTCACGTCTGGCGCAGGTCGCGGCCGTTCATCGCGGCCGGCTTGTCGATCCCCTGGATCGCGAGAAGCGTGGGGATCGCGTCGCGCAGGGCGCCGCCCGGGCGCAGCGGAGCGCGCCACTCGGCCGTCACCAGCACGCACGGCACGGGGTTCGTCGTGTGCGCCGTGTGCGGCGAGCCGTCCGCGGCGATCATCTGCTCGGCGTTGCCGTGGTCG
>CAZCZH010000256.1:0-3229 GCA_964502985.1 uncultured Gemmatimonadales bacterium | reverse complement strand
TCGAAGTAGCCGTGCCCGAGGAGGATCCCGGCCCACAGCAGGGCGAAGAAGCCGGGGGTCGTCCCCCAGCCCTCGTCGAAGCGCCGGAAGAGCCAGCGCCGTCGGAGCACCAGCACGGCCAGGAGGACCGCGATCGCGACCCGGTGCAGGGCGCCCAGCGCGATGAGCACCATCACCGTCTCGAACATCTCGCGCACGAGGACCGCCTGGAGGCCCCGCTCGAGCGCGGGCGGCAGCGGCAGCGGGCTGTAGTAGACGAGCCGGGTCGCCAGCAGCGCCGCCAGCCCGGCGAGGCAGAACGCGACCCAGCCCCGTTGCCGGCGCGACAGCGACGCGGTCACGAGGCGGTCGCGGCGGAGCGTCCGGCGGGCCGGACCGCGCTCAGGGCGTGACGCAGTCCGGCGTCCCGGCGCAGGCGAGGCCCGAGGGTCCGGGCGGACCGTTGATCGCGGGCAGGAAGAAGCCGGAGAAATCCGGGATGCTGACCACGCCGTCGCAGTTCTGGTCGAGATCCGGGTTGCCGGGCGGCACCGCCGTGTTGATCGCGGGGAGCAGGAACCCGCTCAGGTCGGGAATGCTCACGGCACCGTCGTTGTTGAAGTCGCCGTCGCACCGGTTCCCGAAGCCGTCGCGGTTGGTGTCGCACTGGTCGGGGTTCGCGACCCCGACGCAGTTGTCGCAGGCGTCGCCGTGCCCGTCGCCGTCGGCGTCCGCCTGGCCGGCGTTCGGGACCGTCGGGCAGTTGTCCACGCCGTCGAGAGCCGTGTCCTCGTCGCGGTCGATGCCCATGCGCTGGCCGGAGCCCCAGGGCACGCAGGTGTAGGTGATCTCCTGCCCGGGAACGATCGAGAGCTGGCGCAGGGGGACGTCCGCGATCGTCGTCCCATCGTCGCGCATGAAGAGGCCCAGGTCGGTGCGGTAGAAGAAGCCGGTGGGCACGCCGCCGATGGTGGCCTTGGCGATGACGTCGCAGTGCGAGGCGCCGCTGCCGAGGATCTGGGTCGGATAGCCGTTGGTGGAGAGGTAGAGCATCGTGTTCAGCCGCGACCAGGTGGAGCCGGCGTTGGTGGCGTCGATCGTCACCTGCTGCCCCACCATCGGCGGGAGGTCGGAGTCGAAGGCGAGCAGGAACTGCTCGACGTCGCGGCGCTGGCTGTTGCCGCCGAAGAACCCGACGTCGGTGATCACGAAATCCTGTTCGTCGAAGACGTCCGCCCGCAGGAAGCGGAAGATCGTGTCGGTGCTGCCGTCGTGGAGGAAGCCGAAGCCGCGGATCTGGTCGCCCTGGTAGGAGCCGTCGCCGCTCAGGAAGAAGCTCACGTTCGGCATCCCGAACATGCCCACCTTCTGATAGAGGTTGCGCAGGTGGGCCACCTTCACGATCTGGGGCTCGTTCTCGAAGCTCTGGCCGCCGTCGGCGCCGAAGAAGCCGAGGGAGGGCGCGAGGCTGTGGCAGCCCTCGCAGGTGAACCCGTCGCCCGTGAACGGGGGGAAGCCGTCGGCGCGGTGCGGACCGAAGGCGTCGGCGCCGTCCTCGCCCAGGAAGAACTCCTCGCCCCGGGTCTGGGCGCTGGTCAGGCTGTTGTCGAAGTGGCGCACGGGGTTCGGGGGAAGGGTCATCTGGAGGGCGAAGTCCGTGAACTTCTGCATGTCCGCGGCGGAGATCGTGCCGTCCATTCCCACGAGGCCCTCGAAGGCGACGATGAAGTTGCGGAAGGACAGGTCCTCGTCGAAGGCGTCGATGCCGAAGGCGCCGTTGGACCGGTCGCCGCGCCAGTGCATGGCGCCGTGGTTCGACAGCCCCTTGAGCGTCTGCGTCGTCATGGGGCCCTTCATGGGGTGGAACTGCTGGGGGTTCCCGGTGCCGTTGATGTTCCCGGGCGCCTGGTCCGCCAGCTTGATCGGGATGGGATCCGCGGTCACCACCTCGTCCGGGTTGCCGAGGTCCCAGGCGATCTGGTCCATGTCGCCGAAGATGTGGCAGCTCGCGCACGACGCCTCGCCGTTGCTCGACGTGGCCGTCGCGTCGTAGAGGAAGGGGCGACCCTCGACCACGGAGGGCGGCTCCGGGTTGTGGAGCGGGATGTGCGCCACCTCCGCGCTCGCGTCGAGGTCGAGGACGGAGAGCGAGTTGTCGAAGCGCGTCAGCACGTAGAGCCGGTCGCGCGCCTCGTCGAGGGCGAGGCCCGCGGGGCCGCCGCCGGAGACGTCGAGGTAGGCGGCGCTCGCCGTGGTGGGGTCGAACTCGGGGCCGGCGCCGTCCCAGAGCGCGTCGTTCTCGAGATCGGCGGTGGAGAGGACGCCGACCCGGCTCGAGCCGAAGGCCGCGACGTAGAGGGTGGCGCCGTCGCTGGAGACGGCCATGTCGAGGGGCGTCGAGAGGCTGTGGTCCGCCGTGCCGAGCGGCGCGGGCAGCGCCGCGTACGGAATGTGTCGGTTCAGGTGGCGCGGCCGGACGGTGCCCCCGGAGATCACCGTGATGCGCGTCTCGGCCAGGTGTCCCTGCACGGTCGTGCCGCCGAAGCTGCCGGGACCCTCGAAGCGCACCTCGTTGCGCGAGTCCGTGTTGGACACGTAGACGGTGCCGCTCACGGGGTTGACCGCCATGTTGAAGAGGGTCGTCCCGACGTGGGGGAAGAAGGTGGTCTCGGTGAGCGTGTTGGCGTCGATGGCGAACACGTCCTTGTCGGGAAGGCGGAAGCGCACGCCGTTGGTCCAGTTGCGCCCGAGCTCGTCCTGCCACTCTCCGTCGTCCTCGTTCCACTTGACGACGAGCCCCACCTCCGGCGCCGGCGCCGAGGCGAAGTTGGTGGACGGGCCGGGGTTCCCACCCGGCGCGTTGCCGCCCGGCAGCCCGCCCGGGGAGACGGTGCCGTCGATGCCGCAGGGGCTCGCGCCGAAGCCGTTGCACACGGCGCCTTCGGAGACCGTCGTGGTCTGGTTCCCCGACTTGAAGACCGCCGCGTACACGGTGTCGCCGTCGACGGCCAGGGCGCGGGGCGTGTCACCGAAGAGGGAGAGGATCTTCAGCGGGACTCCGCCGAGCAGCGCGCCTGGGTTCGCCCCGTCGAAGATCCAGACGTCGGCTCGCCCGACGCCGGGCGTGGTGAACTGGGGATCGCCGGCTCCGGGAACGCCGGAGATCGTGCCGTCGGTGCGCTGCTGCCCGCGGTGGGCGGTGGTGATGAACGCGCGACCGGCGGCGAAGACGATGTCGCGCGGCTCGTCG
>CAZCZH010000255.1:0-3235 GCA_964502985.1 uncultured Gemmatimonadales bacterium | reverse complement strand
GCGCCCGGCGAGCCGCGGCAGGACCGCCTCGGCGACCCGCCGCGCGAGGTCGGCGTCGTCGACCTCCGCCTCGGCGAACGCCTCGGCGACGGCGTGGCCGGCGACGGGCGCCGGGACTCCGCGGGCCACGAGCTCCGAGACGACGAGCCGCCGGGCGCGGGGCTTGAGCCGGAGCGCGTCCCGCGCCCACGCTCCGGCGAAGCGCGCGTCCGAGACGAGCCCCTCGTCGGCCAGCTCCTCGACGACGGCCCGCACGACCGCTTCCTCCTCGCCCTTCCGGCCGAGCTTCTCGCCGAGCTCCTGAACCGAGTGCTCGCGGCGCGCGAGGAGGTCGAGCGCGCGCTCCCGCACCCGGGCCCGCTCCTCGGGGTCGACGGCGGCGCTCAATCCGGCGCTACGGCAGGTCCGTCACGTCGAGCCTGAGCCCGCCCACCGCGCCGGCCACGAGGTTGTACAGCGCGGCCGTCACGAAACCCGCCAGGGCGCCCATGATCCCGTACAGGATCGGCAGGAAGACGACCGCGCCGACGCCGAACAGGGCGCCGATGACGGGCTCCGCGTGGCCGTGCTGCGCGGTCATGCTCCCGATCGCCGCGCCGAACAGCGAGAACACGGCGACGATGGCCCCGATCAGCAGACCCAGGAGCCCGTACAGGAGCCCCATGATCTTCCCCAGCGACAGGACCCCGATCCGTCGAACGATCATCCGCGACCTCCTCGAGAGGGGATTCGCGTCCCGCGGCGGGACGCCGGGGCAAAGTTTCGACTCTCCGGCGCGACGCGCAATGGAGTGGCCTATGATCCCCGCGCCCGGAAGCAGGTCCGCAGATGGTCGTCGACCAGCCCCGCGGCCTGCATGAACGCGTAGCAGATGGTCGGGCCGACGAAGCGGAACCCGCGTCGCTTCAGATCGCGCGACAGGGCCTCCGACTCGGGGCTCCGCGACGGCACCTGGGCCGCCGTCCGCCAGCGCCCGCGGCGCGGCGTCCCGTCCACGAAGCCCCACACGTAGTCGTCGAACGAGCCGCGCTCGTCCTGGACGGCGAGGAACGCCCGGGCGTTCCCCACCGCGGACTCGATCTTGCCGCGATGACGGACGATGCGCCGGTCGGCGGCCAGGCGGTCGATGGCCCGCTCGTCGAAGCGCGCCACTCGGGAGGGGTCGAACCCGGCGAACGCCTTCCGATAGCCTTCCCGCCGGGCGAGGATCGTCTCCCACGACAGTCCCGCCTGGGCGCCTTCCAGGACGAGAAGCTCGAACAGCGCCCGGTCGTCGTGCTCGGGGACGCCCCATTCCTCGTCGTGGTAGGCGATCGAGAGCGCGGTCCGGGCCCACGGGCAGCGCACGCGCTCGCGCGCGCTCATCGGGCGGTCAGCGGTGCGGGATGTGGCAGGTGGCGGGGATCCCGCGCTTCTGGAAGTAGCGCTGGTGATGTTCCTCGGCGGGCCAGAAGGCGGTCGCGGGGACGATCTGGGTCACGACCGGCCGCGAGAAGCGGCCCTCCTCCTCGAGACGCCGCTTGGCGGCGAGCGCGGCCTGCTCCTGGTCCTCGTCGTGGACGAAGATCGCCGAACGGTACTGCGAGCCGACGTCGGGGCCCTGGCGGTTGGGCGTCGTCGGGTCGTGATTGGCGAAGAACACGTCCAGCAGCTCGTCGTAGCTCACCTTCTCGGGGTCGTACTCGACCTGCACCGCCTCCGCGTGCCCGGTGGTGTCGCTACAAACATCCTTGTACGTCGGATCGTCCGTCGTGCCGCCCGTGTAGCCGACCTCGGTGTCGACCACGCCGGGGACCTGGCGGAACACCTCCTCGACCCCCCAGAAGCAGCCCGCGGCGAACGTCGCCCGCTCGGTCTTCATCGTCATGATCCTTCCTCCGCGGGCGCGTCGGTGGCCCGCGCATAGGTCCGGGTATCGGCGCCGAACGAGACCGGACGCGCCGTCTCGCCCTGGCCGGGCCCCGCCGGGTCGCAGTCGAGGCGGAACGCGTCGCCGCCCTCCTCGAACGCCAGGATGCAGTACAGGGCGAGGCCCTTCAACGGGCCCCGGTCGAACCCCTCGAGGTCCAGATGCGCGGGCTCCTGGGAGGCGTCGAACGCGTAGCGCAGCTCGAAGGCTTCCGGCCCCGAGTCCATGGGAAGGGTCCAGGTCGCCCCGCCGTCGGTCCGGAACTCGAAGCGGCCGGCGTCGCCCTTGGCGCTCTCCCACGCCCCGCCGGTCAGGCGCGGACCATGGTCGCAGGCGACGAGCGCCGCCATCAGGGCCGCCATGACCAAGCCGCGCGGGAAGCCACCGCCCGCGGCGGGTGATTCGTCGATCGCGTCGCGCATGGGAGTCAAGTATACCGGCATCGGCCTCGCGGAGGCGACCCGCCCATCGGGACCGGCCACGAGGGCGGGGAGACCTCAGCGCGTCGAGTCGGCCGGCGTCGAGTCGGCCGGGGCACAGGTCTCCGACTCGACCGGCGGAGTCTGGCTCTCGGGACCGATGCCGAGCCCCGTGATGCGCCCTTCCCGATCGAGCACCCAGCGCAAGACGACCGGCTCGTCGACGCCGGAGAAGCCCGCCACCCGCCAGTACTGGCAGGCACCGTTGCGGCGCTTCCACGTCTCTTCGTACACCTCGAGCTCGGTGCCGGCGTGCTCGGCGAGGACGTCGGCGACCTGTGAGAGCCCGGCCACGCCGCCCATGCTCTCGGCGGCCTCCGAGGTGGCGTGGGCCGCCAGGCTGTCTCCCTGGCCCGCATAGAGCCAGGTCGTGTACTGCCGGGCCAGGGCCAGGCTGTCGACGGACGCCTCCTGGCCGCGCGCCGCCGCGGGAGCGAGCCCCGCCACACCGAGTACCAGCACAATCGTCCACATGCGCATGCGATCCTCCTTCTTTCCCGGTTCCGTACGCGGGTAGCATGGATGGGGTTTCGAGGGCGGCAGGGCGCCGACATCGTCCCTGTGAGGGAACGCCCCGCCGGACTTCGCGGTTAACGCCTCCCGCCTAGCGCGCCGACGGCGCCTTCCCCGTCCCGTCCGCCGGAAGGTGCTCCTCGAGGTAGCGGGTCAGGAGCTCGAACAGGTGGCGGTAGGTGTTCTTCCCCTCGCAGATGCAGTGCGTCCGGTTGGGATAGACCATCATCTGGAATGGCCTGTCCGCCTCGACCAGGGCGTTCACCAGCCGCTCGGTGCCCTGCCAGTGGACGTTGTCGTCGCCCGTCCCATGGACCACGAGGAGATCGGCCGT
>CAZCZH010000254.1:0-3236 GCA_964502985.1 uncultured Gemmatimonadales bacterium | reverse complement strand
TGATCGACACCGGCAGCCGCATGGACGAGGTGATCTTCGAGGAGTTCAAGGGCACTGGAAACATGGAACTGGTGCTCGACCGCAGCCTTTCCGACCGACGCATCTACCCGGCCATCGACATCAACCGCTCGGGTACGCGTCACGAGGAGCTGTTGATCCCCGACGACCAGCTCCAGCGCATCTGGCTGCTGCGCAAGTTCCTCAGCGACATGAACCCTGGCGAGGCGATGGAGTTCCTGCTCGACAAGATGCGGCGCACGGAAACCAACCACGAATTCCTGGCCTCGATGTCCGGCGACTGAACGGCCGCCGGAGCGGGCCGACCTCGCTGGCCGCGGCTCCCCTTTCCCCGCCTCGCGGACGATCTTGCCCGACATGACCCAAGACTGGGACGAAGAGCCCGAGGCCGTGCTGGCCGTGGACTACGGCGAGCGCCGCGTCGGCCTGGCGATCTCCGACCCCCGCACGGGGTTCGTGCGCGGTCTGCCGACCATCGACCGGCGACGCGCTCGCGGCTCGCTGGCCCGAGCCGTCGCGCGCATCGCCGCCGAGAACAGCGCCGAGCGGATCCTGCTCGGCATCCCGTACGAGATGGACGGCGCCGAGGGGGCCCAGGCCGAGGAGGTGCGCGCGTTCCAGGCCCGCCTGACGATGGAGACCGCCCTGCCGATCACCGAATGGGACGAGCGCCTCAGCACGGAGGCCGCCCGGCGCCGCCTGCGCGAGGCCGGCCTCACCGAGCGCCGGATGCGGGCCCAGCTCGACAAGGTGGCCGCCGTCCTCATGCTGGAGTCCTTCCTGCGTCGGGCGGGCGGGTCGACGGACACCGGGTGGCCGGCGTGACCCGCCTCTCGCGGGCGCGATGACGCGCGGCCGGGCGGCCGTCCTGGTGGCAGCCGTCGTCGCCCTGGCCGCGTTGGGCTGGCTGTGGTGGGCGAGCGGCGCCCCGACTTCGTCCACGTCGCCGGCGCGGATCGTCGTCGCGCCGGGGACCCCCGTGCGCACCCTGTCGCGCCGGCTGGCCGAGGCGCACGTCGTCCGCAGTCGCCTGCTGTTCGAGGCCTGGGTGCGGATCGGCGGCCACGCTGGCGAGCTCCAGGCCGGGACCTACGACCTGCCGCGCGACCGCCCGCTCCCGGCGATCGTCCAGCAGCTCGTCGAGGGGCGCACGATCCTCCTCGCCGTGACCGTGCCCGAAGGACTGCGGCTCGAGGAGACGGCGGCCGTGGCGGCCCGCGCGCTGGGCGTCGACTCGGCGGCGTTCGTCACCGCCGCGCGCGACCCCGCCCTGGTCGATTCGCTCCTGCCGGATTCCCTCGTCCCGCGTCCCGTCGCCTCGCTCGAGGGCTACCTGTTCCCCGAGACGTACAAGGTCGACCCGTCGACCGACGCGCGGCGTCTGATGCGACTCATGGTGGCCGAGTTCTGGCGCGTGTTCGACGTCCGCTGGCGGGCCCGCGCGGCGGCGCTCGGGCGCTCCGTCCATGAGATCGTGACCCTGGCCTCGATCGTCGAGGAGGAGGCCAAGGTCCCCGACGAGCGACCGGTCATCGCCGGAGTGTACTGGAACCGTCTCCAGCGGGGCATGCCCCTCGAGGCGGATCCCACCGTCCAGTACGCCCTGGGGGGGCACCGCGAGCGGGTCCTGTACCGCGACCTGGAGGTCGACTCGCCGTACAACACGTACCGCGTCGCCGGCCTGCCCCCGGGGCCGATCGCGAGTCCCGGCCGGGCCTCGCTCGAGGCGACCCTGTACCCGGATTCCGTCCCGTGGCTGTACTTCTTCGCCACCGGCGAGGGCGGGCGGCACACGTTCAGCGAGACCTACGAGGAGCACGAGCGGAAGCGTCGCGCGCTGAACCGCTAGGTCCCCGACGCCTGGCCCGAGCCGGGCTAGCGCAACGCGCGCAGGAGGCGCGCCGCGGCCAGCGAGCCGCCAGCCGCCAGGAGGCCGCCGAAGGCGGCCGAGGTCGCGGGGTCGACGAGGAGCCGGGCCGCGCGCGACGCGGCGATCCAATTCGCCAGGACGTCCGCGCGAGGCCCCAGCCAGATCGCCACGGCGAGGACCGCGCCGGCCCACGCCGCGCGATGGAACACCGCCATGGGCCGCGTCGCGCGCCGGATCAGGGTCCGGCGACGGGCGATTCGACGCTCGATCCGCGACCGGCGCCAGGCGAGGTCGGGCGACGGCAGGGGGGCGGACACGACGGCGTCGGCCCGCGCCACCGCCATCAGCCAGCGCGTCACCGCCGCCGTTTCGCGGCAGTCGGGGCACGCCTCGACGTGGGCCGTCAGGGCTGGCGGCAGGTCCGCGCCTCCGCGCGCGGCCCGAATGAGCTCGGCCTCGCTCGGGCAGCCGGCGCCGCTCACGAGCCCTCCGGCGTCAGGCCGCGCTCGGCCAGGACTCTGGCCAGCCGGCGTCGGGCGCGGAACAGCAGCACCCGCACGCTCCCCGGCGCGATCCCCACGATGTCCGCGATCTCGCGGTGCGGGCGCCCTTCGACGTGAGCCAGCCACAGCAGGGCGCGGTCGCGTGGTCGGATCTCGGCCAGAGCCGCCTCGACGTCCCGCCGCGCGCCGGCCGGGTCCGGCTGGACCGGGTCGGGCGGCGGGAGCGCGCGCTCCCAGTCGCGCTCGACGCGGGCCCGGCGCCAGCGATCCCACGTCAGCCGCGTGGCGATCGTGTACAGGTAGGACACCGTCTCCCTCTCCGTCATGGTCGGCGGGTCGGCCGCCAGGAATCGCACGCAGACGTCCTGCAGCAGGTCCTCGGCCACCTCGGGGGAGCCGGTCAACCGCCGCAGGTAGCCTCGCAGGCCGGGGGCGGCATCGCGATACAGCGCGCCGAACGCCTCCCGGTCGCGCGCCGCGTCTCCCGTCAGCGCGACTCGGGCGGCAGCAGGCCCCAGCTCCGCGACAGGCGGTACGCGATCCCCGCCGAGGCCAGGTAGCCGATCCCGATCGCCAGGGCCAGAGTGCCGAGCACGCCGGCCGGCTCGAGGTCGTGTGGTTTCCATGCCACCAGCAGCCACAGTCCGATGCCCAGCACGGTCAGGATCGTCCCGCGCCGCAACGACGACAGGAGACCCTCGACGTGTCCATCCGACTCCTCGGACAGGCCGTCCAGGAACTCGCGTCCCGCCTCGGAACCGAGGAACCCGATGAATTCGGTCGCGGAGCCGAACTTGTCGAGGATGCGCCGCCGGACGTCGAGGTCCGCCCGGACCCGCTCCCGG
>CAZCZH010000253.1:0-3267 GCA_964502985.1 uncultured Gemmatimonadales bacterium | reverse complement strand
CGTGGACGCGTTCGGCGTTCCAGCGGGAGGGGATGCGGAGCCTCCTTGTCACGGCCCGGGACCGTTCGAGGACCGACTCTTGCAGTTCGCGCCGGGCGGGGGACCGGCGGGGGCGCGCCACGGCTCTCTTGAGCCGCGTGCCCGCAAGATGGTAATTATAGACCCCGTTCGCCAAACCAGGATGGACTCCCTTCGGGGGGAAAAGAACGATGGAGACGAGACGCTGTCTGGTGCAGGGCCGCGTGCAGGGAGTCGGATTCCGGTACTACGTCCTGCGCTCGGCCGAGGAGCTGGGGGTGCGCGGGACGGTCCGCAACCGGCCCGACGGAAGCGTCGAGGCGGTGCTCCAGGCCGAGGCCCGGGAACCCATCGAGGCGCTCGTCGATCGCCTGCGCAGCGGTCCCCCGGCGGCCCGCGTGGAAGCCGTGCAGACGGAGCCCTTGTCGACCGACGAGCGCTACGGCGGGATGCGGGTCGTGCGATGAGCGCGGCTCGCGCCACACGATGGACGGTCCTGGCGTTGTGGGCGTTCGCCGCCGCGGCCTGCGCCCCGGTGTATTCGCGGACCCCCGTTCCAGGGGGCGGTGAGGCGGCCGGCCGCTCGCCGGTCGAGCGGCGCACGGCTCCGAGGGGGGAAGCGTCGCGCGAGCCGACGCCGGGCTCCGCCGATCTCGACGCGTCGACGGCCGCCCTGGCCAACGTCCTGGGCCGGCTGGTGTGGCCGCTGGCCACGGACCGCGCGGCGATCCTCAGCTCGCCGTACGGGTACCGCGAGCACCCGGTCAGTGGAAACCGGCGCTTCCACACCGGGATCGACCTTCGCTCGCCGGAGGGCACGCCGATCTACGCCGTGGCGGACGGCACGGTCCTCGAGAGCGAGCGCTCCGGAGACTACGGCAACGTCGTCCTGATCGATCACGGCGCGGGTCTCGAGTCGCTGTACGGGCACGCGAGCCGGCTCCTCGTGCGCGCCGGCGAGCGAGTCCGGCGCGGCGAGCCGATCGCCCTCGTCGGACACACCGGCAACGCCACCGGCGACCACCTCCACTTCGAGCTCCGCTGGGACAGGGGCACGGTCGACCCCCGGGCTGTCCTGCCGCTGCTGGGCGGGACGAGCCAGGCGCGCTGAGCGCGGGAGGGACCTTGAACGAGGACTCGATCACGCGCCGCCTGCGAGCGGCGATCCGCGACATCCCCGACTTTCCGAAACCGGGGATCCAGTTCAAGGACATCACCCCGGTCCTGCTCGATCCGGCCCTCTTCCACGCGACGCTCGACGCCCTAGTCGAGCGCTCGGAGGCCTTCCGCCCGGCCAAGATCGTCGGCGTCGACGCGCGCGGGTTCCTGTTCGCGGCCCCCG
Organism: uncultured Gemmatimonadales bacterium; assembly: GCA_964502985.1. GTDB lineage: Bacteria > Gemmatimonadota > Gemmatimonadetes > JACCXV01 > JAHWKZ01 > CAZCZH01. Next base: position 1,907 of record CAZCZH010000253.1, on the reverse strand, counting down.
TCGCCGACCGCATGGGGCTCGGCCTGATCCCCGTCCGCAAACCCGGCAAGCTGCCGTTTCGAACGCTCCAGGAGTCGTACGATCTGGAATACGGGACGAACGTCTTGGAGGTGCACGCCGACGCGATCGAGGCCGGCGAGCGCGTCCTGGTCATCGACGACCTGCTGGCGACGGGCGGGACCGTCGAGGCCGCCACGCGGCTCGTCGAGGCGCTCGGGGGGCACGTCGTCAGCGCCGGGTTCGTCGTCGAGCTCGGCTTCCTCGGCGGACGCGACCGGCTGGGGGATCACGACTGCTTCAGCCTCGTGCGGTTCGACTGAGGATGGCTCCCGCGGAGGATCCGGTCGCGGGGGGAGCCCTGCTCCGACTGCTGGCGCCCCGTCTGGCGGCGCTCGACCCGGAAATCGACGAATGGCTGGACGCGCGGCGCGTCGAGCCGGCCCTGACTGCCGGTCGCGCGGTCGTGGGGTGGCGTCGATCGGGCGGAGCCGTGGCGCTGGTCCTGGCGCCCGGGGAGGCGCGGGACGAGGACCTCGGGTTGGCCCTCCGGCTGGCGACGGCCGCCGCTGGAATCGCGCCGTCGCAGAACGCGCCGCGCACCCGAGCGGAAGCCGAACCGCGGGCCGGGATCGTGGCGCGCCGCGTGCCAGCCGGCCTCGTCGAGGCGATCGAGCGCCTCGCGGCGCGCGGGATCCCTGTAACCGCGTGGCGCGTGAAGGACCGCGGGGAGGAGGTTGCACTGGAGCGCGTGGCGGGCGGGTGGCGGGCCGCGACGGAAGCGATCCTGACGGGCCTCGTCCGTGCCTGCCGGGTGGCCGGCGGCACCGAGCGGAACGGTCTCGGCTGGGTCCGGTTCGATGGCCCGGCGGGATCGATCCGCGCGTTCCCCGGTCCCGGCGGGGTGGACCTGCAGCTGGTCGGAGCCGACGAGGGCTCGCTGACCGGGCTCCACTTCCGCTTCGGAGTCGCCCTCATGGGAACGCCCGCCCCCGACGCGCCACCGGGGGTCCATCTGCGATTGTCCGGCACCGACGACCTGACCGAGGACCTCGGCCGCCTCCTGTGTGCCTGGCTGGCCGGCGGGGAGCCGTCCGCGGCCGGGAGCGAGGCGACCTAGCGGATCATGGTCCAGGTGCCGCGGAACGGGCCCGGGCGAGCCCCGCCGCGTCGTTGACGTTCAGCAGCCCGCGCTCGCCGTTCGCCAGGCCCAGCGCTCCCACCCTCACGTAGCGCACGCGAGCGCCCGCGAGGGCCGCCGTCACGCGACGCTCGCCTCGCGCCAGGCGGTACGCGCAGGCTTCCGACCGGTCGGCCCGCCAGACGGCGTGCAGAGGATGCAGGTGGCCATCGGCGAACGGCGCGACGACGTCCGCGGCGGCGTCGCGAGCCGCCAGGGCGCGGAAGACGGCCGGGTCAGCGAACGGATAGTCGCAGGCGCACACGGCGACCCGCCGACCGGCGCCCCTGGCGGCGATGGCGGCCAGGCCGACGGCGAGGCCCGCCAGGGGCCCTTCGCCCGGCCGCTGGTCGTCCACGCGGCGATAAGACCCCGGGGGGAGCTCCTGACCCGGCCGCGCGACGACGAGCGGGCGCGCCCGGGCGAGACCGGTCAGGCGTCCGACGACCCGCACGAGCAGAGGCGTCCCGTCCCAGTCGATCCACGCCTTGTCGCAACCCATGCGGCGGCTCGCGCCGCCCGCCAGGACGAGCGCGACGAGGGGTTCGCCGGGGGCGAAATCCGAGGCCACCGGGGGAGGCTACCGCGCGCCGCGCGGCTCGTCCACGAGCTTGCGCGGGGGCTGGCCGGATCGGAGGCGGAGCGCCGGGGTTTTTGCTCGTCTGCCGACCGGCGGCGTATATTCCTCGGCAGGCGAGGGGTGGCAGCGACGCCCCGTCCATCGACACCT
>CAZCZH010000252.1:0-3363 GCA_964502985.1 uncultured Gemmatimonadales bacterium | reverse complement strand
ACCCTCGACGTGATGGCCAACTCGCTCGTCTACTGGTCCCAGGCGCTGGTCGCGCTGAGCGGGCCGGAGACGGCGTGGGTGACGGGGAACGTGATCGGGGTGGACGGCGGCGAAGAGATCTCCGGCGCCTAGGGACGAGCCCCGCCGCGGCGCGCTCGACCGCCTCTCTCCCCGAGCCCATCTTCTCGCCCATGCCGCACGTCGTCCTCCACACGAGCTCGCCGTTGCGCGAGCTGATCGCCGACCTGGAGCCGTTCGTCGACCAGCGCGGCGAGACGGTGTGGCGGCTGCGCGACGTGTATCTGAACCAGCGTGGCGGGCACGGGCTCGCCGAGTGCCTGATCGTCAGCCGCGGCCGCGTGCGGCGGCTGTTCGTCCACCTGTCGCAGCGCGAGGAGGACGCGGCGGTCGTCGTGCGGCCGTACCCCGTGCCGCGCGTCGAGCCCGAGCCGTCGTTGAAGCGCATGGTGGCGCTCGTCGCCGAGGCGCTCCACGCGGCGCACCCCGACGTCGAGATCGCCAGCTCGACGATCGACGCGTTCCTGTCCGAGCGCTACGAGTACACGCCCGACCCGCCCCCCGGCGAGTGGGATCCCCTGCTCCCCGAGCGCGGGCTGCCGGCGCCGCTCGAGTGGGGCGCCGTGTTCGGCCGCGCGGGCGACGTCGAGATCGAGATCGGCTCCGGCAAGGGGACGTTCCTCGTCGAGGCGGCCGCGGCGCGCCCCGGGACGAACTTCCTGTCGCTCGAGAACGCCCGGGCGTACGCCGAGCACGTCCGTGACCGGGTACGCCGGCGAAACCTGAGGAACGTGCGCGTCGCGCGGGCCGACGCGGGGCGCTTCTTTCGCGACCACGTGCCGCGGGGCAGCGTGACGGTCGTCCACCTGTACTTCCCCGATCCGTGGCCCAAGGAGCGACACCACAAGCGGCGCCTCGTCCAGCCGCCGTTCGTGACGGCCGTCGCGACGGCGCTCGCCCCGGGGGGCGAGGTGCGCTTCGTCACCGACCACGCCGAGTACTTCGAGGAGGCCGGGGCGCGCTTCGCCGAGGAGTCCCGGCTCGTGGCGTCGCCCGTGCCGGAGGAGGAGATGACGGACCTGACGAACTACGAGCGGAAGTACCGCGCCGAGGGCCGGCCGATCCACCGCGCGCGCTACGTGCGGACGGCGTCGGAGGAGGGCGCAAGCGCGTGATCCTGGTCACCGGAGCGACCGGGTTCATCGGCGCCGAGATCCTGCGCCGGGCGAGCGGGCGCGGCTGGCGCGTCCGCGGGCTGGCGCGGCATCCCGAGCGCGCCGAGGCGCTGGGCCGGCTGCCGCACGTCGAGCTGTTCCGCGGCGACCTGACCGACCCCGGCTCGCTGACGGGCGCGTTCGAGGACGTCGACGCCGTCGTCCATCTGGTCGGGATCATCGTCGAGACGGGGGACCAGACGTTCGAATCGGTCCACGTGGGGGGGACCCGCGCGGCCCTCGAAGAGGCCCGCCGGGCGGGCGTCGGGCGGTTCGTCCACATGAGCGCGCTGGGCGTCGAGTCGGGGCGGAAGGAGACCGCGTACCTGGCCACCAAGGCGCGCGCCGAGGAGCTCGTCCGGGAAAGCGGCCTGTCGGCGACCGTGTTCCGCCCGTCGATCGTCATCGGCCGGGACAGCGCGATCGTGAGCCGGCTCAGGACGGCGCTCCGCTGGTCGCCGGTCGTGCCGCTCCCGGGGGGCGGCCGCCAGCGGCTCCAGCCGGTGTGGGTCGGCGACGTGGCGGAGTGCTTCCTGCAGGCCGCCCGGGCGCCGCGGTCGCCGCGTGCGGTCTACGAGGTGGCCGGGCCCGAGGTCCTGACCCTGCGCGAGATGGTGCAGACGCTGGCCGGCGCGATGGGCAAGCGCCGGGCGATCCTTTCCGTGCCGTCGTCGCTGGCCAGGGCCGGGGCGGCGATCGCCGGGCGGCTCCCGGGCGCCCTCGTGACGAGCGACCAGCTGACGATGCTCGAGATGGACAACGTGGCCGACCCGGCGGCGGTCGCGGCCCTGCGGGCGGACTTCGAGATCGAGCACCCGAGCCTGGCCCAGAAGGCCCCCGAGCTGGTGTGACGCTGAACTTCCGGCCCGCGGGACCTATTTTCCCCCCGATGCCCCGTCTCCTCACCGCCGTCGTGGCCCTCGCGCTGACCGCCGCCGCGGCTCCCGCGCAGGTCGTCGCGCCGGCCGCCGGGTCGGCGGGGGCTCCGGCCGCGACGGTCAGGAGCACGCCCCTCGTCACGGCCCCCGAGCTCATGTCGCACATCGGCTACCTGGCGTCCGACGCGCTGGCCGGCCGCCGAGCGGGCACGCCGGGAGCCGAGCGGGCCGCCCTGTACGTCGTCAAGGCGTTCCAGAACGCCGGGGTCGAGCCTCCCGCCGAATACCCGACCTACCTGCAGGCGTTCGACTTCCCGGTCGGCGTCGAGCTGGGCCCGGAGAACCGCCTGGTGCTCCAGCACGGCGGCCGCCTGGCGACGATCTTCGAGCCGGGGCGCGACTTCCTGCCGCTCGCGGGCTCCCTGTCGGAGCGCGTGATCCAGCCCGTCGTGTTCGTGGGTTACGGGATCAGCGCGCCAGCGATCGGCTACGACGACTACGCCGGCGTCGACGTGCGCGACAAGATCGTCCTCGCGCTGCGCTTCAGCCCGGTCGGCGACGACCCGGGGGGACGCTTCGGGCGCTACCTGTCCGAGCGCTACAAGGCGGCCACGGCCCGCGCCAAGGGCGCCCAGGCGATCCTGTTCGTCACCGGACCGGCGACCGACGAGCTGGACCGGCTGATGCCGTTCGACGTCGACGAGAAGCCGGGGGCGATGGGCATCGTCGCGCTGTCCGCGACGCAGGCCGTCGGGCGGGCCATCGCGGCCACGGCGGGGGGCGACCTGTCGGCCTGGCAGCGGAAGATCGACGAGACGGGCCGCCCCGCGAGCCGGGTCCTCCAGGAGGCGGTCCTCAACCTGCGGGCCGACCTGCGGGCGCGGACCAGGACGACCCACAACGTGATCGGCGTCGTGCCGGGCACGGATCCCAGGCTGGCCCGCGAAGCGGTCGTCGTCGGGGCGCACTACGACGGGCTGGGGCTGGGCGGCGCCGGCTCGCTGGACCCCGTGCCGGGGGAGATCCACAACGGTGCCGACGACAACGCCAGCGGCGTGTCGGCGGTCATCGAGCTGGCGCAGTACTTCGCCTATCCGACGAACCGCCCCCGGCGCACGACCGTGTTCGTCGCGTTCGGCGCCGAGGAGGAGGGAATGCTCGGTTCGGCGACGTTCGTCGCGCGTCCGCCCGTCCCGCTGGCGAACGTGGTGGCGATGGTCAACATGGACATGATCGGCCGGCTCCGCGACGAC
>CAZCZH010000251.1:0-3393 GCA_964502985.1 uncultured Gemmatimonadales bacterium | reverse complement strand
GTCAGACGGGCGTTGGCTCGTGGCTACGCGCGAGGGAGCGGCGAACCGCAAGAACGGGATCCTCGTGTTCTCGTTGGCCGATCGGGCCCACCCGGCGCTGGTCAGCGAGTACACCGAGACCCTGACGGGGGGCGTGCACAACGTGTTCTGGAACGGCTCCCTGGTGTATGCCGTCAACGACGGCACGGGAGACATGCATATCATCGATCTGTCGGATCCGAAGGCGCCCCGCGAGGTCGGACGGTGGGGGCTGCCGATCGAGGGCCGGGCGCTGCACGACGTGTGGGTCCAGGACGGGGTGGCCTACCTCTCGTACCTGCGCGACGGCCTGGCCATCCTCGACGTCGGAGGGGGCGGGCACGGAGGCACCCCTGACAAGCCCGTGCTCGTCAGCCGCACGTTCTATCCGGGCGGGCCGACCCACTCCGCGCTGCGCTACGGAGACTACGTGTTCGTCGGTGACGAGGACTTCTCGCTCCAGGGGACGGTCCCCGGCGTGACCGGCTCCGATCCGCGCGGGCCGGTCCACGTAATCGACGTCAAGGACCTCGAGCATCCGCGCGTCGTCGGGCGATACGAGGTGCCCGAGGCGGGCGCGCACAACTTCTGGATCCAGGACGGCATCCTGTACATCGGCTACTACCAGGGCGGGATCCGCGTGGTCGACGTGCGTGGCACGCTGCGGGGCGACCTGTACCGCCAGGGAAGAGAGATCGCCCACTTCCTCCCGGCTGCCGGAACCGACGAGGCGAAGAAGCCGTTCGCTCCCATGACGTGGGGCGTGTTCCCCATGTTCGGCCCCGACTGGAAGACGGTCGGCGACGTGTTCTACGCCACCGACTACAACTCCGGCCTGTGGTCGTTCACCGTCCAGCTGCCGGACACCGAGAAGCCGATCTCCTGAGCCTCACCCCGCGGGCGCCAGCTCCGAGGTGCAGTAGGCGCAGCGCGAAGCCTTTATCGGGACTACCGACAGGCACTGCGGACAGGGCCTCGTCGTCGGTTCCTCGGGTTGGACGCCCTCCTCGCGGCGGCGCATCCGGTTGATCGCCTTGATCAGCAGGAACACGGCGAAGGCCACGATCAGGAACGTCACGATCGTGTTGACGAACTGCCCGTAGTTGATCGTCACGGCCCCGGCTGCCCCGGCCGCTTCGAGAGTCGCATACGGTCCGGGCGGGACGCCGTTCTTCAAGAGCACGAAGAACTCCTTGAACTCGACGCCGCCCAGGAGCAGCCCGATGGGCGGCATCAGGACGTCATCGACGAGCGACTTGACGATCGGGGTGAACGCTCCCCCGATGATGATTCCGATGGCCATGTCGAGGACGTTTCCCCGCATGGCGAACTCCTTGAATTCCTTCCACATGTGGCGGCCTCCCGGGTCGGGGTCGGGCATCGGGGTCCGGGACATGTATGAGACGCCGACCGGACCCGGTCAACCCCGCCGTGGTTGGGCGCGCCGCGCAGGTCGGACTAGCTTGCGCGTCCCGGGTCGTTCGACCGCCGCATGCCCGACCGCGGAGGACCGCTTGCAGCGCATCGCCGTCTTCGTCTCCGGCCGGGGGTCCAACCTCCAGGCCCTCCTCGACGCGCTCGCCGATCATGGCCACGCCGAGATCGCGCTGGTCGTCTCCGATCAAGCTGCGGCGCCGGCTCTCGAGCGTGCGCGTCGGGCGGGCGTCGAAACGGCGGCCGTCGATCCCGACGACGCCGCTGGACTGGTCGACATGCTGCGCTCGCGCGACATCGACTGGATCGTTCTGGCGGGCTACCTGAAGCGCGTCCCGGGGCCCGTCGTGGCCCGCTGGCGGAACCGTATCCTCAACGTCCACCCCGCCCTGTTGCCCCGCTTCGGCGGGTCCGGCATGTACGGATTGCGCGTCCACCGGGCCGTGCTGGACGCCGGCGAGGACGAGTCGGGCGCCAGCGTCCACCTGGTGGACGAGGAGTACGATCGGGGACCGGTCGTGGCGCAGGAGCGGGTGCCGGTTTTTACCGACGACACGCCGGAGACCCTTGCCGCGCGAGTCCTCGAAATCGAGCACAGGCTCCTGCCGCGAGTCGTGTTGGCTGCCCTCGACGGCCGACTGCGCGTCCGCGAGGGACGGGCCTGGATCGAGAACGAGGAGGAGGACACGTGAACCAGGACGAGACGCGGATCCGTCACGCGCTCCTGTCGGTGTGGGACAAGACGGGGCTCGTCGAGTTCGCTCGCGCCCTGCGGGCCCACGGCGTGGCGCTCGTGGCCAGCGGCGGGACGGCGCGCGCGCTCGAGGCGGCGGGGCTCGAGGTGACGCCCGTCGAGGCCGTGACCGGCGCGCCCGAGATCCTGGGGGGTCGCGTCAAGACCCTCCATCCGGTGATCCACGGCGCGATCCTGGCGCGGGCCGGTGATTCCGAGGACGCCGCGGATCTCGCCGCGCTGAAGATCGAGCCGATCGACCTGGTCGTGATCGACCTGTACCCGTTCGAGGCGGCGGAAGGGCGGGACGAGGCGGCGCGCACGGAGCTGATCGACATCGGCGGCGTGGCGCTTCTCCGGGCCGGCGCCAAGAACCGGGCCCGAGTGACGTGCGTCTGCGATCCGGCGGACTACGCAGATCTGGCGTCCGAGCTCGACCGGCGCGGTGGGGCGGTGGGAATGGAAACGCGGGCCCGGCTGGCGGCCAAGGCTTTCCGCCTGACGGCCTGGTACGACGCGCGGATCGCGGTCTGGCTATCGCGCGACGAGGACGGCTGGCCGGAGCGCTGGACGCCGGGGCTCGAGCGGGTCGCCGAACTGAGGTACGGCGAGAACCCGCACCAGGCGGCCGCCCTTTACCGCGACCGGGCGGCGCGCCCGTCGGACCTGACGGCGGTCGACGTCTTGCAGGGTAAGGAGCTGTCGTACAACAACTACGTCGACGTGGAGGCCGCGCGCCGCGTAGTGCGGGACCTGCTCGTCCTCGAACCGACCGCCGATCACTGCGCTATCGTCAAGCACACGATCCCGTGCGGCGCCGCATCGGCGGGCTCGCCCGGAGAGGCCTATGAGCGGGCGCTGGCGGCCGATCCGGTGTCGGCGTTCGGCGGCGTGGTTGCCCTGAGCGGGCCGGTCGACGGCCCGTTGGCGGAGACGCTCGCCGAGCATTTCCTGGAGGTCGTGTGGGCACCGGAGTTCGACCCTGCGGCGCGCGAGGCGCTGGCTCGCAAGCGGAACCTGCGCCTGTTGCGTGGTCCCGTCCCCGAGCCGGATCCCGACGCCGTCGAGCTGCGCCGCGTGGCCGGCGGAGTGCTCGTTCAGTCGCCGAACCTGGCGTGGCTGGGAGGGGAGGGAGAGGCCGACGGCTGGCGGGTGGTGACCGAAGCCCGTCCGACCGACGATCAGCTGCGCGACCTGCGGTTCGCCTG
>CAZCZH010000250.1:0-3399 GCA_964502985.1 uncultured Gemmatimonadales bacterium | reverse complement strand
GATGATGCCGCCCTTCTTGGTCTCCTTCTCTTCCAGCGGCTTCACGACCACCCGGTCCGCCAACGGGTTCAGCTTTGCGGTCTTCGCGCTCATCGAGCCTTTCCTCCTGATGGAAGGTTACCTTGTTGGATCGAACTCGGTCCGCTGTCGCCTATGATGGGGGGCGAGGCCGATTGGCACTCGCCGACAGAGACTGCTAACACATAACCTAGCGTCTAGCGGACCCCTCGTCAATGCCGACCGACACTGCCATACTGGCGGCCTTCGCCGCCTTTCGCTTTCTGAAAATGCAACCCATGTGCCAACCAGGGATACTGCCGTTATGGCCGGGGTCAGACGGTGCGCGGGTGGAGCCGCTCGTGGGCCCAGCCGATCCCGAGAAGCGTCAGGTCGGGGTCGACGACGTCGATCGTCGTGCAGCGCGGCGCCAGCAGGGGGGCCAGGCCCCCGGTGGCGATGGCCCTGGCCCCCGGGTCCCACTCGGCGCGGATCCCGGCCACGATCCCGTCGATCATCGCCACGGCGCCGCGATAGATCCCGATCTGCATGTTCTCGACGGTCGTCCGTCCGAGAAACGTGCCGGGGAAACCCGGCGCCACCCGCGGCAGGAGGGCGGTCCGCTGGAACAGGGTCGACGCCATGAGCTCGACGCCCGGCGCGATGGCGCCGCCGACGAACTCCCCGTCGGCCGCCACGATATCGAACGTCGTCGCCGTTCCCAGGTCGACGACCACGTTCGATCCGGGGTAGCGCAGGTGGGCCGCCAGCACGTTGGCCAGGCGGTCGGCGCCGACCTGGGCCGGCTCGTCGACCTCCAGCCGGATGCCGAGCGCGGGGGCGAATCCGAGCTCCTCGACAGCGAGTCCCAGGTGACGCGTCACGCCCTCGGCGAAGACACGCGTGTAGGGCGGGACGACCGACGCCACGAAGCACCCCTCGGCGGGCGGGCCGGCCGCGCGCGTGTCGAGCAGGGCGCGCAGCATCACTCCGACCTCGTCCGGCGTCCGGGCGAGATCGGTCCTCAGCCGCCAGCGCTCGATGATCGCGCCCTCGTCCGACCACAGTCCGAGGACGGTTTCCGTATTGCCGATGTCGGCGACGAGCAGCATGGACGTGAAGTTAGCCGGCGCCGCCGGCCCCGGCCCGGCGCAGGCGGCGCGCCTCCCCACTCGCCAGGACCACCCATCCGTCCGGCGTCTCGAGTCGCAGCCGGCCGGCCGGATCGAGCCCGCCATAGCGCCCCTCGAGGTCCCCGTCCTCGGTCGTCACGCGAATCGCCGCGCCAGGCTCGAACAGGTCGTGCCCGGGCCAGCGCTCGAGCGTCCGCTCGATGGCGCCCGGCCCGGCCCGCACGAGCCCTATTGCGGCCGCCAGCAGGATCTCCGCCACGACCTCCGCTCCCGGCCAGCCGGGCCAGTGGTCCCCAAGCGCGGCGGCGTCGGTCGGGTCGACTCCCGGCGGCCGCACGACGAGGTTCGCGCCGAGCCCCAGTCGGAGCTCGATCCCCTCCGGACCGGGGCTCCGCTCGGCGATCGCGCCGGCCCACTTCGCGCCGCCCACGAGCCCGTCGTTGGGCCACTTGCAGCGGGTCAACGGGCCCCCTTCCGCCGCCACGGCCTCGGCCCAGGCCAGCTGAATGGCGGCCAGCGTGGCCGGCGGGAAACAATTCGCCGGATCGGCCCATGCCAGAGTCGCGTACAGGTTTCCCGCGGGGCTCGACCAACGCCGGCCGCGTCGCCCCCGACCGGCCGTTTGCCGCGCGGCGACGTGCAGAGCCGGCCGCCGTCCCCGGTCCCGCGCCGCCTCGTCCATGGTCGATCCGACTGCGCCGTGGACGACGACCCGCACCCCGAACCGCGCCGCCAGCCGGTCGGCGTCGGCGGGGGTCAGGAGCGTTCGATCAGGCACGACAGGTCGAGGGCGGGGGCCGAGTGCGTCAGCGCCCCCACCGAGATCCAATCCACCCCCGTGCGGGCGATCCAGCGCACGCTGTCGAGCGTCACGTTGCCGCTGGCTTCGATCAAGGTCCGGGGACGCGCGGCTCGAATCCGCTCGACGGCGCGTGCCAGGTTCTCGACGTCGAAGTTGTCGCACAGGATGCGGTCCGGCGGATTGGCCGCCGACAGCGCCTCTTCGAGCTCGGCGAGGTCGCGTACCTCGACCTCGACCGGCAGCCCGGACCGGTTGTCGCCCGCGACGGCGGCCAGGGCGGGGCCCACGCCACCCGCAGCGGCGATGTGGTTCTCCTTGATGAGGTACGCGTCCCACAGGCCGAGCCGGTGGTTGGCTCCACCGCCCGCCCGAACCGCGGCCTTCTCCAGGACGCGCCATCCGGGCGTCGTCTTGCGCGTGTCGACGATCCGCGCGCGGGTCCCCTCGATGGACCGCGCGAAGCGGGCCGCGAGCGTCGCCACCCCCGACAACCGCTGCATGAAGTTCAGCGCCGTCCGCTCCGCGGTCAGAAGCGCCGCGAACGGCCCCTCGGCCGTCGCCACGAGGTCGTCGGGCTCGACGTCGTCGCCGTCGGCGACCCGCGCCTCGAACTCGACCGCCGGATCCACCTGTCGAACCGTCTCGCGCGCCGCTGCCAGCCCGGCCACGACTCCCGCGGCGCGAGCCACGATGCGCGCCCGGCCGGCGAGGCCCGACGGGACCGTGGCACGCGTCGTCACGTCCCCCGGGCCGACGTCCTCCTCGAGAGCTTGCCGCACGAGCTCCTCGAGCCGCTCATCGACGGGGCCCCGCGTCAAGCCCCGACCTCCAGCCAGACCGCCAGGAGAGCCCCCAGCGTCAAGCAATAGAAGCCGAACCGCCGGAAGCCACGTGTCGCGAGGACGCGGAACACGACGGCGATCGCCACCAATCCGGTGGCGAACGCCGACACCGCGCCGACCGCCAGAGCTCCCGCCTCGCCTCCCGCCGTCCGTCCGAGGTCGGGGAGTTGGAGGGCCACCGCCCCGGCGATGGCCGGGACGCCGAGCAGGAACGAGAACTCGGCCGCCGCCGCCGGCGCCATCCCGAGCCACAGCCCGGCGACGATCGTCGAGCCCGAGCGGCTGATCCCCGGCAGGATCGCCGCCGCCTGCGCGCAGCCGATGAGGATCGCCGCACTCCAGCCAGGCTGCCGGGCGCTCCCCGTGCGCGGGAGGAAGTACAGCGACAGCAGGATCGCTCCGGTCACCGCGAGAAGCGCGGCGACGAGAGCCGGCTCGGCGAAGGCGCGCTCGACGGCGTCGCCCAGACCGATTCCGACCAGGCCCGCGGGGATCGAGCCCGCGGCGAGCTTCCCCACGTACGCCCACTCGCGGTTCCGGACGAGAGCCGCGATGCGACCTCGGAACCACACCAGGACCGCCACGAGCGTCGCTCCGTGAACAGCGACGTCGAACGCCAGCTCGG
>CAZCZH010000249.1:0-3405 GCA_964502985.1 uncultured Gemmatimonadales bacterium | reverse complement strand
CCACGGCCCTTCTGGCGCGCCCACAGGCGAATGTTGGGACGGAAGAACGAGCCCTTGTAGCCGGCCGGTTCGCGCATGCCGAGCTGTCTCAGGATGTCGACGGCGACGCGCCGCGTCGCGGTGGCCGTCAGCGCCAGGACCGGGATCCCGCCGAGCTCCTCCTTGAGCCCCGCGAGTCGCCGGTACGATGGGCGGAAATCGTGCCCCCACTCGCTGATGCAGTGCGCCTCGTCGACGACCAGGAGCGACAGCGGCGCGTCGCGCAGGACGCCGCGCAGGGCGCCTTCGAGGGCCTCGGGGGCGAGGTACACGAGCTCGTAGGCGCCGGCCCCGAGGGCGCGCAGGCGTCGCGCCCGCTCGCCCGGCTCGAGCGTCGAGTTGATCGCCGCCGCCCGGAAGCCGAGCGTCGCCAGGGCGTCGACCTGGTCCTTCATCAGCGAGATCAGGGGCGACAGCACGACCACCGTCCCGTCGAGGATCCGGGCCGGGATCTGGAACGTCAGCGACTTCCCGGCTCCGGTCGGCATGACGGCGATACAGTCGCGCCCCGCCAGGACGGCCTCGATGACGAGTTCCTGACCGGGGCGGAAGGCGTCGAAGCCGAACACGTCGCGCAGGACGGCGCGCGGTCGAAGATCCATCGGGCTCGAATGCGTGGTCGTGTCGGCCATGCGGGGCGCGGAATGTGGGCCATGGAGCGGGGCGCATCAAGCGTGCCACGCCACGGGCCGGCACGCACGGTGGAAAACCGCGCTCTCCCGGTCTATCGTATCGCGCGTCTCACCGAACCCTCTCGACGGAGCGCCCGCGTGACCGACCTGTCCGAGCGCCGCATCGGGGAACTGACCGTGCGCATCGACCGGCTCCTGTGCGTCGGATTCGCCGATTGCGTCGCCGAAGCGCCCGAGACGTTCGAGCTCGACGAGGGTGGGATCGCCGAGTTCCGCGCCGATCCCGGCCAGGTCTCCCGGGAGCGGCTGATCCGGGCCTGCGCGGCGTGCCCGGTGGACGCCCTGAGCGTGCTCGATTCCGACGGCACCCCGCTCGTCTCCTGAGGAGCGCGCCGATGCGCAGGATCCGGACGTATCACGAGGTGGCCGACCCGGGCTCGGAGGACATCGTGGCCCAGGTCGTGGCGCAGTCGGAACGTCTTGCCAGACGGCTGGCCGACGTCGGCATGGTGGTCGTCGTGGCGAGCGGCAAGGGCGGGGTCGGCAAGAGCGCCGTGGCGGCCAACCTGGCGGCCGGGCTGGCCTCCGGCGGGCGGGCCGTGGGCGCCGTCGACGCCGACCTCAACGGCCCCTCCCTGGCGCGCATGCTGGGGGCCCGCGGTCCGCTCGAGGTCGGCCCGGAAGGAGTCGAGCCGGCTTGCGGTGCGGCCGGCGTGCGGGTCATGTCGATGGATCTGCTGCTGGCCGCCGAGGACGCCCCGCTGGCGTGGCGCGAGCCGGACGAGGGCGCGTTCGCCTGGCGAGGCGTGCTCGAGACGGGCGCCCTGCGCGAGCTCGTCGCCGACACCCGCTGGGGGACGCTCGACGTCCTCGTCGTCGACGCGCCGCCGGGGAGCGACAAGGTGGCGCGGTTGATCGAGCTCTTGCCACGCATCGACGTCCTGATCGTCGTCACGACCCCGTCCGACGCGGCGCGTCACGTCGTCGCCAAATCGGTGCGCCTGGCGCGCGAGCGGGGCGTCGACCCGATCGCGCTGGTGGCCAACATGACGGCCTGGCGCTGCCCGCACTGCGGCCAGACCGAGGCTCCATTCGCCGCGGACGGGGCCCGCGCCCTGGCCGAGGCGACGGGGCTCCCGACGTGGGCCGAGGTCCCGCTCGACCCGCGCATGGGAGCGGCCACCGACGCCGGCCGTCCGTACGTCCTCGAGGCGCCCGACTCGGCCGCCGGCAGGGCACTCCGCGGCCTGGCCGACGAGGTCGCGAGGCGGACGTGAAGTTCCTGTGCGTCGATTGCGACGAGGTGATGGCCTTCGCCGAGCGCCAGCTCCCGGGCGACGGGACGATGGCCGCCGTGTTCAAGTGCCCGGGCTGTGGCCGCGAGATGGGCCTGTTGACCAACCCCGCCGAGACCCGGCTGGTGAGCGGGCTCGGAATCCGGGTAGGCGGGCGGAGCGTCCCCGAGCAGCCGATGGAGCTTCTCCGCTCGTCGCTGGCTACCGGGGACGAGCAGGCCCTCGTCGACATGCCGTCGGAGGCCCGTGCGGGGCTCACCCCCGGCAGCGTGCGCTGGAGCGCGGACGCCCGGGCGCGGCTCGAGCAGGTGCCCGGCTTCGTGCGCGGGATGGTCAAGCGGATCTACGGCGAGTGGGCTGTCGAGCGCGGCATCGACGAGATCACGCCCGCCGTCATGGACCGCGCGCGCTCCGATCTCGGGCTGGAGGGCATGTAGCGCCGTCGGGAACCCGACGATCGGTCCCCGGGTTCCTCCCCGTCGACTCGCTCCGCTCCTTTCCAAACGACGACTCCGCAGCGCCTTCCGACGGCGCAGCAGGCGCCGGCCCGGGACATGCCTGAGGATCGCGAGGGACGCCGTCCGGCGGCCTCGCGCGGTCGATTCCGCGCGTGATCACACCCGGAACGTGGAGGAGAAATGAAGCGGGTCCTGTGGTTGCTGGCCCTCGTCGCGGCTGTCGGCTGCGACCGATCACCGTCCGGTCCCGGCCCGGCGCCGCCGCCGTTCGATCGAACGGGGTCGCTCGCCCAGGAGATGTCCGGCGACGCCCGGATGCTGGAGCTGGTCGGGTTGTCGACCCTCTCGGTGGACGAGCTCCTGGCCCTGGGCTATCCCGTCGAGAATCTGACCCCGGAGCACGGCGCGGACCTCCTGGCGTCGCTCGCAGCGAGCTACGGGGAGGCGCCCTCGGCGGCGTTGGTCCGGTCGGCCAGCCCCTTCAGCCCGGGCTACGGGCCGCCGGGCGGCCTGACGCCGGCCGAATGGCCGGAATGGTTCAAGCGCCTGAAGGAAGAGCTGGCGCGGATCCAGTGCGACTGGGTGGAGCTGTACGACGCGACGAACAAGTGCGGCATCGCCGGCGCGGGCGCGGCGGCCTTGACAGGCGGAGCGCCGGCGGGCTACGTCGTATTCGGCACGTGCACGGTCAAGGTGGCGTACGACAACTGTTCGATCCTGGAACGGGGGTGACGTCATGAACGTGTTGCTCCTCGCGGGAGCGGTGGCGCTCGGCATGCTCGTCCTGATCGCCGGGACGCGGGCCCTGCAGCTGCGCGCCGAGGCTCCGATGTGGGCTCGCGTGGTGCTCGGGGCGGCGCTCGCCGCGCAGCTCGTCTCGGTCCTGCGCTAGCGTCGCGGGAGACTTTCCCGGCGATTCACGGGTGAGGCGGAGCGCTCGGGCTCCGCCTCGGCCGGGTGCTTGTTTGACAGCGAAGAACA
>CAZCZH010000248.1:0-3410 GCA_964502985.1 uncultured Gemmatimonadales bacterium | reverse complement strand
CCGCATGTTCGAGCCGGGCAGGCGGGAGATGGTTGTCGGCCGGTCCGTCGCCGCCGAATCGGGCCAGATGGAGGCTGCAGATCAGCCCGTACTCGGCCTGGGTGGTGAAGCGCATGGCTCCCTCCTCGCGGACCGGGATCGCCCCGATCCGCGCCCAAGGTACCAATCCGGAGTGAAACGGTCAACATTGGAGAACGGTTCCCGTCCGGAACCGATTCTCGATCTCAGGCGAGCGGCCCGGCCCCGTTCCCGGCGCCGGCTACTGGCAGTTGATGATTCCCTCGCCGACGTTCTTGGCTTCCTTGTACGGCGAGATCGATCCGACGTATACGGCGCACGTCTTCGTGGTCTTCGTGTTCTGCGGAAGGGCGCGGGCCGACCAGCCGTTCGCGTTGCCCTTCAACTTGATCGTCACGCCCTGGCTGCTCTGGAAGTCGAGCTTGGTGGGGTCGTTGGCGTACTTGCCGTTCTCCTGGAGATAGATCTCCTGCTCGGGGAGCAGTCGCCGGAGGTCGGACTCGAGCGCGACCTCCTTGGCCGCCGGGATGGCGCTGCGGTTGCCGAAGACGGCGATCCCGACCAGGATCCCGATGATCACGATGACGATCATCATCTCGATGAGGGTGAATCCGCGCTGGCTCATGCCTCGCCTCGACGCACGGACCATGCCAGTCGTGGATTATAGATCGTCAGGAAGGTTCGATCCTATCCAATCGGTCAGTGGGCGACGATCGGGCGCACGACGACCCGCCCGCCGTGCCGCAGGTGGGGCGTCGTGCCGGCGATCCGGGCGGCGCGAGCGAGGTCGGGCGCGGCGAGGACGTAGTACCCGGCCAGGGTCTCTGCGGCGCGGGGGGCCGGCGGGGCCGGGCCCAGGGGCCGCGCGGCGGGCGCCAGCTCGTAGCCCGAGACCTCCACGCCCCGGGCGCGCAGGTCCCGCGCCCACGCCGAGTACTCGGCGACGCGCCGCGCGTGGACGGCGGGGCCCGCTTCGGGGCGGTAGCCCGGGCCCTCGTACAGCAGGACGACGAAGCGCGGGACCTCGTCGCCGGCGGCGGGCCCGGCCGAGCGCCGGCCGGCGGCCCGTGGGCCAGCCAGAGGAGCGCCGCGCAGGCGGCGACGGCGAGACCGGCGAGCGCCGCGACGCGGGCCCGCGCCGCGCGGCCCGGCGCACGAGGCCGCGCGCGGCCAGCGCGTCCACCACCCGTGCCTCCAGCTCCGGGGGCGGCGTCGATCTCGTCGAGAGCTCGCGCAACGCGCGCGCCTCCTCCTCGCTCCACTCGCGTTCGCCGGTCGTCACGACTCCTCCGCCCTCGCGGTCAGGCGCGCCCGCAGCCGGCCGCGATGGACACGGCATCCGCCTCGGCCGGCGCCGCCGGGGAACGGCCGCGGAACGCCTCCCGGGCGCAGCGCACGGCGATCCCCACGAGCCACGTGCCGTGCGTCTCGTCCTTGAGTGACGCCAGGCCGCCGGAAGGTTGCATCCGGTTCTCGGGAGGGACGAAAAAAGGGGGCGCGCCCGCGGGCGGCCCCCTTCGTCGTTCGGCGATCGGCGCCTAAGCCGTCCGGCGTCTACTGCTGGACGCCCGCCTGGCCGTCGGCCGAGACGGTGAACGGCACGTGCATGCCGGCCACGGCGTGGCCCGGCACGTAGCACACCATCGCGTAGTCCCCCGCCTGATCGACGGTGAAGTTCAGCGTCTCGGTGCCGTTCGGCGGCGTGCCGGTGGTCGCGTCCTTGGTGAGCGCGCCCTGGAACGCCGGCTTGACGTCGTCGAACGTCGCCGGCCACGTCTCCATCGCCTTGTCGATCCCCAGGCTGTGCGGCTGGGTCGGATCGGCGTTGGTGAAGTTGATCGTGACCTTGTAGCCCTGCGGCACGGTGATGTGCCCGTGGCCCGCGTACAGGCCGTTGTAGTTCCAGTGGTTGTTGGCGTCGCTCTGGCCGGCCTGGATGTCCAAGGTCACCGTCTTGGCCGTCTGGTCGACCTGCATCCACGAGGGCATCGACATCTCGCCCATCGCGCCGGCCTCGCCGCCGGCCGGGGCCATCGTCGTCGTGTCGGCGGCCGTGGTGTCGGCCTCGGTGCCGCCCTGGGTCCCGCTCTTCTTGCAGGCCGCCAGGCCCGCCACGAGACACAGGCTCAACGTGATCGCGAATCCGCGCATCGAGTCACTCCATCTACATGAGTTCTGGTCAGATCACCGGTCTCTCTCGAACGAACGTGTAGCAGGCGGGGAATATAAGGCCTCGCCCCTGGGGCGCCGCAAATTCCTGGTCGGGATCTCAGCGCTCGACGCTGGTGTGGTCGTGGACGATGACCCACCGTCCGCCGATCCGGCGGAAGACGAGCGTGAACACGCCCCCGCGCTTGCCGCCCTCGAGCCCGTCCAGCGACCAGCGGCCGAGGGCCCATGCCGCGTCGGGACCCAGGGGATGGACCTCGAGATCGGAGAAGTGGAGCGTGCCCATGGAGGACTTGTCCCGACCGTACGTGTCGCGATATCGCTGGAGGGTCGTGCCCCAGCCGCGCTGGACCTTGCCACCCGAGGTGAACACCAGATCCCGGCTCCGCCAGTAGCCCTTCATGAAGCTTTCCAGGTCGCCCCGGTTCCAGGCCGCGACCTGGGCGTCCAGGACCTGCTGGATCGACTGCCCGGTGGGGCTCGCCGTGGATTGGTTCGAGTTCGTACCATCTCCCGTGCCCGCACTGGCGCACCCCGTCAGGCTGGCCGCCACGAGGAGCCCGATCGCGGCCCGACGCGCCCTCACGGCGTCCCCCCGGCGCGGGGCTGGACCCACAGCTCGACCTTCTTGCCGTCGCGCTCGACGACGAACCGCGCCGACCGATCGACGGGCAGCTCCTCGAGGGCCACGACGTAATCGTAGATCGTCTCGATCGGCCGGCCGGCGACGCGCACCACGCGGTCGCCGGCTGTCAGGCCGGCGGCGGACGCGGGGGAGCCCTCCTCGACGCGCTCGATCACCACCCCGGTCGTCCCGTCGCCGGGAGCCGGCACGGCGCCGACTCGCGTGGGGTCGGCCGGCAGGACGGGCTCGTCCTCGCCTCCCTCGGCGGCCAGGCCGGGCGCGTAGTCACGCGGATCGAACCGCGGCCGTTCCGAGCCGTTGGCGAGCTGGGCGACGACGGCCTGGATCAGCCGCGAGACCTGGAGGGTTCCGTCGACGTTGATCTTGTCGACGTCGTCGGTGGCCCGGTGGTAGTCGGAATGGACGCCGGTGAAGAACGCCAGGACGGGCACCTGGCGCAGGTAGAACGCGGCGTGGTCCGACGGGCCGTAGCCTTCCGGCATCTCGCGCAGCGGGACTCCGATGTCGTGGTTCGCCGCGTCGAGGATCTCGGGCCACGACCTCGACGAGCCCACGCCATACACGATCAGGTCGCCGT
>CAZCZH010000247.1:0-3414 GCA_964502985.1 uncultured Gemmatimonadales bacterium | reverse complement strand
CTCGAAGAGGGCGACATCGTCGTCACCGACGTCTTCGCGGACGCCCTCTTCCTCTTCGACAAGGACCCGCCCCACACGGTCACGCAGATCTCCCAGGGGACGTTCCTGAAGACACCGCGCGGCGTCGTGGTGGACCGGCGCGGGCGCATCTACGTGAGCGAGGCCGAGTTCAACCCCACGGGCGTGTTCGGGCGTCCGGGGGCGGTCCTCCTGGTGCGCGCCGAGGACGGCGCCCAGGCGATCGTCTCTCCCGGCGCGGGCACGCCGCCGGGCGGCACGTCGTTCAGCGGCCTCCGCCAGATCAACCTCCGGCCCGACGGCGACGGCGTGGTGGTCGCCTCCGCCTCGCTCGACGCGATTCTCGACGTGGACATCATCACGGGCTCGCAGACGGTCCTCGCGCTCGGCGACCTGTTCGGATTCCCCACCGGCGTCGCCTTCGAGGCGAGCGGCGACCTGATCGTCTCCGACGGGAGCGCGAGCACCCCCGCGATCCTCCGGATCCCCGGCTTCCCGAACGCGCCGATCCAGTCGCTGATCTCCTCGGACGGGCTGTTCGGCCTGCTCCGTCACGTGCAGGTCGAGCCGCCGAGCGGGACCATCGCCGTCGCCGACTGCGACACCCGGCAGGTGCTGCGGATCGACCCGGTCACCGGCGCCCAGACGGTGCTCTCGAGTGCCGGGAACCTCGTGCTCCCCACGGGCCTGGCCCGCGAGGCCAGCGGCGACCTCGTCGTGGGCGACTCCCAGGCGAAGAAGGTGATCCGCGTGAACGCGGCGACGGGCGCGCAGGAGGTCCTCGCCAGCGGCGCGCCGCTCCAGGGGCCGTGGGGCGTCGCCGTGGTGCCGCCCCTCGAGCCGTACGTGCCGGGACCCATCCTGGCGGTGGATCCGGAGTCGAACGAGGTCTTCCGCATCGACCCCGTGGCCGGCGCGCGCAGCCCCCTGCCCGGCGCCGCTCCGTTCTCGAACCCGAGCGACATCGCCGTGGCCCTCGACGGCGTGACGGTCTTCGTGCTGAACGCCGGCGGGACCGAGATCGTGAAAATCGACCGTTCGACGGTGCCGCCCGGCGTGACGGTCTTCACCCACGCCCTCTTCACACAGCTCACGGGCCTCACCGTGGACGCGAACGGGAACCTGATCGTGTCGTCGCTCGGGCCGCCGCCCCGGATCCTGCGCGTGAACCCGAACACGGGCGCCCCCACGGTCCTCACCCAGGGCGGCCCCCTCATCCGGCCGCGCGACGTGGCGATCGGGCCCTACGGGTTCATCGGCGTCCTCGACGCCGGCAGCTCGATCGCGAACCCCCCGACGAGCTGCGGGGCCGCCTCCCCGGCGTGCCCGAGCCTCCAGATCCTCAACCCGAAGTCGCTCCAGATCGCGCTGCTCGCCGGCGGTGGGGTCCCGGGCCTGACGGATCCCGTGCGTCTCGCGAGCGACCAGAACGGCGACCTCCTGATGACGAACCGCGGCGAGGTGTGCGATCCCGAGGACCCGGAGTGCACGGCACTGCCGAACGATCCGGCGCTGCGTCTCTTCTTCTCGTCGACGTCGCTGCTGCCCGTCGGCGCCAACCTCAGCAGCGTCGACCCCTCGGGGGTCGCCGTGGACCTGAACCGCGACATCCTGGTGGCCCTGGAGGACGTCGACGACGAGGAGACCGACACCCTCTTCCGCATCGACGGGTTCCTCGGCGACGCGACCCACGTTCCGGGCGGGCAGCAGCTCGCGAGCATCGACGGGGTCGCCGTCGACGCGCCGCCCAACCCCAGCGCCTTCATCGACGACGACGACGACGACGTCCCCGCCGGCCTCGACAACTGCGTGAACGACGCCAACGAGGACCAGGCGAACAACGACCTCGACCTCGAGGGCGACGTCTGCGACGTCGACGACGACAACGACGACGTCCTGGACGACGCGCCGGACAACTGCCCATTCGTCTTCAACCCCGGCCAGGAAAACGGCGAGGGCGCCTTCGGGGACCCCCCGGAGATGCCGTCACCCGACTCCGTCGGCGACTTCTGCGACAACTGCATCTCGGTGGCCAACGACGATCAGCTGGACACCGACGAAGACTTCATCGGAGACGCCTGCGACGACGACGACGACAACGACGGCGTCGAGGACTTGGCTCCCGACAACTGCCCGCTGATCGCCAACCCCGGCCAGGAGGACGCCGACGGCGACGGCGAGGGCGACGCGTGCGACACGGACGACGACGGCGACGGGGTGGACGACGGCGTGGACAACTGCCCCGTGGACGCAAACCCGGGCCAGGAGGACCCGGACGGCAACGGCAACGGCGACGCCTGCAACGACGCCCAGGACCCCGACGGCGACGACTACGAGGACGCGCCGTTCGCCACGCCGGGCGACAACTGCCCGACGGTCCCGAACCCGACCCAGTTCGACGCCGACGGGGACGGCGACGGCGACGCCTGCGACGCGGACGACGACGGCGACGGTGTGAACGACGTCGCCGACAACTGCGCCTGCGCGGCGAACCCGATGCAGGAGGACACGAACGGCGACCAGATCGGGAACCGGTGCGACGGAGACTTCAACAACGACGGCTTCGTCTCGATCCCGGACCTGGCGGGCTTCCTGCTGCCGCAGATCAACACGTCGGTGCCGCCCTCGAACCCGGACCTCGACATGAACAGCGACACCTTCGTCTCCATCCCCGACATCAACATCTTCCTCCCCGCCGTGAACGGCGCCCCCGGCCCCTCCGGCACCCTCGCCGGCGGCAACGCCGACTGCTCCACCGCCCCCATCCTCCCCTAGAGATATCCGTCGGTGAGGGTGACGTGGCGGCCCAGGCGGGTGGCGAGCTCGGGGCTGTGGGTGACGACGACGAGCGCCGTGCCGTGGACGCGGTTCATCTCGAGCAGCAGGTCGAGCACCTGACCGCCCGTCTTGGGGTCGAGGTTGCCGGTGGGCTCGTCGGCGAGGAGCAGGTCCGGCTCGAGCACGAGCGCGCGGGCCACGGCGACGCGCTGCCGCTCGCCGCCCGAGAGCTTGCCCACGGGGTGCGCGAGGCGGTGCTCGAGCCCCACCTCCGTGAGCAGCCGCGTCGCCTTCTCTCGCATCGCGTCCATGCCGCGCCGCGCCAGCAGGCCCGGCATCATCACGTTCTCGAGCGCGTTGAACTCGGGGAGCAGGTGGTGGAACTGGAAGATGAAGCCCAGGCTCTGGCCGCGGAAGCGCGCCAGGTCGCGCGCGCTCTTCGCAAAGAGGTCCTCGCCGCGGAAGAGGACCTCGCCCGAGGTGGGGCGGTCGAGCGTCCCGAGGATGTGCAGAAGCGTCGACTTGCCGACGCCCGACTCGCCGAGGATCGCCAGCCGCTCGCCCCGGCCGACCGAGAGATCGATCCCGCGCAGGACCTCGATGGTCCCGTCGCCCGTG
>CAZCZH010000246.1:0-3418 GCA_964502985.1 uncultured Gemmatimonadales bacterium | reverse complement strand
TCACCGTGTCCGGTGTTTCGGAGAAGGTGAAAACTGCCGTCGTTTCGCCGCCACGTACCCGCGAATCGTCATCTCTTTTGGAAGGACCCCCAAACCGCTCACGTCGCCGGCTCCTGGCTCGACGAGCTCGAGCCGGCCGGCCGGGAGCGCCGTCGTGCGTCCGAGCTGGGGGAACTCGAGGTCGCACCACTCGCGACCGCCGAGCTGCCGCACCCTGGTCACCACAGCCACCTCGCCGACGAAGCTGTCGAAGACGTGCGCCGCGCCCTCCCGGGTCCGCACCCGGTCGCCGGCCTTCACGCTGTCGCCTCGCGGTCCTCGCGGTGCTCCCGGGTCAGCCGCGCCTCGAGCGCGTCGGCGAGCTTCCCGATCTCGTCGGGCCGGTCCGCACGCCCGGCGCGCATGAGGTCGCGGATCCGAACGGCGAGCCACTCGGAGGCCCGGTCGTGCCCCAGGAGCTCGTCAAGCTCGTAGGCGGCGTCCCATGCTCGGCCGGCCTGGTCGAGCGCGGTCACTGGGCGCCCCCGATCGCCTGCTCGAGGTCGGCCTGAACGTCGTCCGGTTCCTGGTGGGCGGTTCCCGCGGAGGGGGTACTACGTACCCCCCCCTCCGCCGGGGAACCACTCTCGCCCTGCTCCCCTGAGAAACGGTTCCCGGACCGGTTCCGGACCGGTTCCTGCCCGGTTCCTTGCGGGTTCCCGGCGGAAACGGCATGCCATTGCGATCGGTGTTCGGTCCCCCTGTCCTCCACCGCCCCGCTCGACTCGAGTTTCCGGAGCTCCACGGCCACCTCGGAGGCCTTCCCCTGCACGCCGTCGCGGATCGCTCGCTGCGAAGATCCGGGGTTGTCCTCGACGAATCGGAGGATGCGCGCGTCCAGGCTGAGCTCGGCGCCCAGCAGCTCGAAGTAGGCGGGTCCGCCGGGGGCCGGGTGGTACTTCACGCGGTAGTCGCGGACCGGCACGCGGCCCTTCGCGCGCACGTGCCGCACGTACGCGTCCTCACCGTCGGGTCGCATTTCGAGTATGACGTCGACGCTCGCGCCGATCGCCGTCGAGTCGCGATACGACCCGTCCGCCTTGCCTCCGTGGTGCACGAGGAGGACGGCTGCACCCGTCTCACGTGCGAGGTCGATGAACGGCGTCATGGCCCGCGTCCAGCCGCTCCCGTCCCCACTCTCGAGCTCGAGCCTTTCGACGAACTTGGCGAGCGTGTCGACCACCACGAGGAGCGGGGAGTAGTCGGAGACCAGCCCCGCGAGCTGCTCGTGCGTGTCGATCGGATCGGGTATCAGCGTTCGGTCGGGGTCGGCGGCGAACGAATGCAGCCGCCGGGCCAGATCGGCCGTGTGGTCCTCGAGAGCCGCGTACAGGACGAAGCCATGCATCGCGCGGCCGTCGAGGAAGGTGAGGCCGTTGGAGACGGCCGCGACGGCTCCGGCCACGAGAGTCCCCTTCCCAACCTTCTCGCGCGCCGCGAGCATCGAGACCCGCTCGGGCCATGCCAGATGCGGAGCCACCGGGGTCGGCGGGTTCAGCGCCTCGGGATCAGCGAGAATCTGACCGAGGGTCCGGACGCGCGGGAGCTCGAGGGGTCGGTCCGTCGAGCGCGGCTCGCT
Organism: uncultured Gemmatimonadales bacterium; assembly: GCA_964502985.1. GTDB lineage: Bacteria > Gemmatimonadota > Gemmatimonadetes > JACCXV01 > JAHWKZ01 > CAZCZH01. The sequence continues at coordinate 1,800 of CAZCZH010000246.1, read as the reverse complement.
GCGGATCGGATTCCCGTTTCTGCGAGCGAGTCGCCAGGCGGTCTCGCACACCGCTTCGGACACGCCCTTCGCAGCATCGCCGAAGAACGGCTCGAGCGCGACGCGCCCGGCGTGCTGGAAGGCGGCGGCCTGCCCGTCGTACTCGGGACGACCGCGCGCCGCATGGTCCCCCAGCACCTTCGCGGCCGCCGACGCGTTGTCGGCCGCAGCGATCGCCTTCCGGAGCTCCTCGAGGTTCATCACCGCACGAGCTCGAGGATGGGCCGGCCCTCACGCTGGCAGCGCAGCCGCTCGGCGAGGGCGAGCACCCGGAACCAGCCGCGTGCGATCGCGAGCTTTCGCGGCCAGTCAGTTGCCGGATCCGCCACGCGCCCCGTCCGCCCCCTTCGCCCCCTCGGCCACCGGCCGCGTCTCTACCCACCTCTCGATCTCGTCGGAGCGCCACGCCACCGCATTGCCCGACACGCGCCGCCGTCGCGGGAAGTCGCCCTCCCGCTCGCGCCGCCATATCGTCGTCGCGGAAAGACCGGTGACGGCCTCGACCTCCGGGAGTCTGAGCAACCGCAGCATCGCACCTCCGTCGTGAAACCTCGTGCCGCTGTGTGACGGACAGAGCGTAGCGCTGCGAGGCGCTGCGGCAAGCTCTCGTCGCGCTGTCAGATCGCGACTCAGGAGCTTCCGTGAAACCCATGAAAGGGGACGCGTGCCACCATGCCGCCCGGCGTCGGGCCCAGTCGCCGAGCAGGCCCGAAAAGTGTGAAAGGAGGTTGTTGACCGGTGATCAGCGCCGGCGGGTCCGTTCGATCGCGCCGCGGATCGTCGAGTCGGGGATGTCCGCGATCTCGGCCGGGTCGAGGAAGAGGGCGAGCCTCTCGCGCACAGCGCGATACGTCTCCGGGGTCCACCAGTGACCGGACGGCCGCAGGTCCATGTCGTCGAATGCCGCGCCGATCAGCCGGGTGAGGAGTGCTTGCGGCGGGCCGCGCCGCCCGCCCGTCGGGAGCCGGGCGAAGCCCGTCTCAAAGTCGAACTCGATGCCGATCGCCCTGAGCCCCGCGAGCTGCGCCCGTGCGCTACGCTCGAGCCGCCATACCGCCGCGGCTGCGTCGCGGCTGCCAGGCAGCTCCGGACACGCCTCGAGAGCTCGTGCCGCGCCGGCGAGCGACTCCGGCGGGCCGGTTCTCCGCAGCCGCTCCACGGCCGGGACAATCGCCATCCATGCGGCGAGCGATAGCCTCCGCGGGAGCTCGGGGCGGGGCGTCACCCGTCGCCCTCGACGGCCGCCGCGACGAACGCGCCCCACCGCCGGAGGGCCTCGCGCTTCTCCGCGAGTCGATACCGCGGAGCGTCGCCCGTGTAGCGTTCGAATCCGAGAGACGCTTCCTTGTGGCCCAGGACGGCGTCGGCGACGTCCGGTGCGATACCGAGCCCCTTCGGATCGTTCTCGTGGTCCGGGTCCTCGGGGCGCGTCGCGTGCGTCCGGAACGTCCTCCGGAAGTCGTGGGCGGTCCAGTGCTCGACGCCATGCTTCTCGGTCCGAGCGCGGATCCGCCGGAGCGCCGCGCCCGTGCTTGAGAGGTGCGGCGTGGCCGCGTCCGCCCGGGCGGGGAAGACGTACTCGGCCCCGTCGCGGAGCTCCCGGAGCGGATCGAGGACCGCGAGCGCCTCGCGCGATAGAGGGACGAGATGCGGCCGCCGGCCCTTGAACACCGCCGCCGGGATCGTCCACACGTCCGCCGCGTCGATGTCGGCCCACCGGAGCGCACAGACGGAGTGCATCCGCTGCCCCGTGAGGAGCGC
>CAZCZH010000245.1:0-3430 GCA_964502985.1 uncultured Gemmatimonadales bacterium | reverse complement strand
GAGGAAGAAGGCGGTGTCGACCACGACCCGGTGCACCACGCCCGGCACCCCGAGCGACGAGGGATGCCGCTCGAGACCGCGCGGCGCGCCGCCGGCCGCGCGCACGCAGCACTCGTCGAGGCGGGGATCGAGGGACTGGTTGCGAGCGGGGAGGCGGAGCGCAGGGGTGCCGAGCTTGCGCGCCCCGACCATCGCGCCCGCCTTCGACAGGCCGAGCGCTCGCTGGCGGACGCGCTGCGCGCGCGCTACGCTGACGCGGGGCTCGAAGCCCCGGACACGGGTGCCCTGGCCGCCGACCTGGGCGTCGAGGTCCAGCGCCTGAGGCGGGTCCAGGCGTACCTCGAGCGCGAAGGAGAGCTGACCCGGCTGGCCAGCGATTGGTTCGTCGGCGCGGCGCCGCTGGCGCTCGCCCGGCGCCGGGCGGCCGATTGGCTGGCGCGCCACGGACGGGGCGAGACGGGAGACTTCAAGGAGCTTTTCGGAGTGAGTCGCAAGTACCTGATCCCGCTGCTCGAGCACCTCGACCAGACGGGTCTCACCCGGCGCGAGGGAAATGAGCGGGTCCTGGCGGGAGGGCCCGAATGAGACGCGCCGCGCTGGCGCTGGCGCTGGCGGTGACTGCTTGCGCCTCGGCCCCGCCGGCGCGCCGCGCGGCCGGCGCCTCCGACGGGGACCGCACCCACGATCCGCGGTTCGAAGCGGCGCGCGCGGCCGCGAACCCGGAGTTCCAGTCCCAGGCGGACGCCCTCGCGGCGGGAGTCTACGAGCGCTTCCTCCCGCGCGACTCGATCGACGTGGACGGGGCGGCGCCGGTCGGCGGATTCGCGACCGCCGCGGACGAGACCACGCCGCCCGCCGCCGCGGCGCCGCCCGTCGGGGAGGATCCGGATACCGAGGAGCTGATCGGAACCCTCGACGCCGCTGCGCCGTATAATCCTCGTGATGCCGACCCATCGGCCGACGCGTCGGCCAGGCCGGCTCGGGCGGCTGAAGCAGCGCGCCGAACCTGGACCCTGCAGCTGGGAGCCTTTGGAAACGAGACCGGAGCCCGCGTGCGCGTCCGACAGCTCGAAGACGACTTCCCCGGCGTTCCCGCGTGGAGCATCGAATCGCGGGGCGTGTGGCGCGTCTTCCTGGGACACTTCTCCGATCGCTCGGCGGCGGACAGACTGCGTGACGAGGCCGTCGCGCGCGGCTACTCCGACGTCTGGACCCGGCCGGCCCCCTGAGAGCGGGATCGCCCTGCGCGGGCTGATCGTCGCGCTGGTCGCGATCGGCGCGGCGCTGATCCTGGTTGCGCCGGCCAGCGCACAGAGCCCGGCCGACGCGGACGCGTTCCGGCTCGAGCAGAACTTCCCAAACCCGTTCACGCCGGGCGTCAGCCCGACGATCTTCACGTACCGGCTGGAGGAGCGGGGGCATGTCCGGCTGACCGTCTACAACCTGCTGGCCCAGGAGATCGCCATCCTGGTCGACGAGACCCAGGTCGCGGGGATCCATCGGGTGGCGTGGGACGGGACGGATGTCCACGGGGAGCGCGTCCCGGCGGGAGTCTACTGGTACAAGTTGCAGGCCGGCGAGCGGACTGCCCTCATGCGTCTGCGGGTGCGCGAGTCGAGCGCAGCGTCGGAAGGCTGACGGGCCGGCCGTCCGTCAGGGGATCTGGTAGAGCATGCGGCCGCAGCTCTCGCACGTCGTCGGCATGCCTTCCTCGTCGATCTCCGACAGCTTGGCCGTGGGGAATCGAACGAAGCAACCGTAGCACACCCCACGTCGCACGGGGACCAGCGGTCGGTCGTACTTGGAGGCGATCGTCTCGTAGCGTCGCATGACAGCCGGATCGATCTCCTCGCGCAGGCTCTCGATCTCGGCGTCGATCGCCGCCTCGTCGATCTCCGCGAACCCCAGCTCCTCGTAGCTGTTCTCGTGCAGGTCGCGCTTCAGCAGGCGCAGATCCTGGAGCGCCAGCAGACGTTCGACGGCGGCGTTCACAGGTCTGCCTCCCGCAGCGCCTCGAAGAACTCCTGGATCGAGCTGATGTCGTCGAGCCGCGACAGGTTCTTCTGGTTCTTGCAGAACTGGGCCACCTTGCCGAGCACGGGGAGGTACTGGTTGGAGATCTCGACCGGAGGCGCGACGATCAGGAACAGATGGTGGACCGGCTTGTCGTCGACGGCGTCGAAGTCCAGGCCGGCGGACTTGCGGCCATAGGCGACGCGCAGCCGTTCCACCACCGTCGATCGACAGTGCGGGATGGCGACGCCCTTTCCGATGCCGGTCGAGCCGAGGTTCTCGCGCTTGGCGAGGAGCTTGAACAGGAAATCTTCGGCCTCGTCTTCGAGATGGAGCAGGCCCACCATCTCGCGCAGCGACGCCTGCTTGTCCTCGGCCTTCAGGCCGAGCGCGACCTGATCCTCGGTGAAGAATTCGACGAGCTTCATGACGGATGGTTCCTCGCGTGAGGGAACGAATCTCCGGATCGAGCCGGCAAGTTAGAAATCGCGCCGTAGTCTGACAATGAACCGCGGGCCACTGTCGGGCTCGTCGGCGTCGGTCACGCGCTGGGCCACGAAGAACCCGAGATACGAGAAGATGTTGATCCCGCTGAACCCCGTTCCGACGTCGGCGTGCCAGTCCCCGTCGCCGACGCGCCCGGCGTCCACGAAGCCGACGGCGTGCCAGCTGAGGAACAACAACGCGATGCGATCGTTCACCGGCAGCGGTAGACGCAGCTCGGAGGTGGCCTGGACGCCCTCCTCGGCGACGTAGGCGGCGGCCGGGAAGCCGCGCAGCGAGCCCGGTCCGCCCATCGCGAAGTGGCGCTGGGGCGGGATCGGTGTGTCCGACAGCCGGCCCATCCAGACGACGCGCCCGTCCCACCACGCGTCGCGTCCGATGCGCGTGTAGCGCCGGACATCGAGCCGGCCGCGGCTGAACGCGAGATCGCCGCCGATCGCCCCCCCGGCGCGCTCCCAGTTGGCCTCGACCTTCCACCCCGGCGCCGGAAGGAGCGGGCTCTGAACGTCGCGCGTGTCGACGCGCCCGGTCAGCGTCCAGCTGTGCAGGTCGCCCTCGGCCACGGCCGGGTTGGGGCGGAACGTCTCGTCGCTGAACAGGGCGAACGGCGAACGATCGGGCTGGCTCCGCTGGGAGGCGGCGAACAGGGCCAGGGTCACGCCGTAGCGCCCGCTCGGAGATTCGGCGTCGACGGCCAGCTCGAAGCCCTGCTCGCGCCACCAGTCGAGGAGGTCGGATCCGAGCAGCAATACGGCCGCGTCGTTCTCGTGGATCGACACCTTCCAGTCGTCGAACGTGGCCGAGCGGCGAAACCACTCGCCGCGCAGGTACACGGCCCCCGGCACGGGAAGCCGCTGGCGCACGCGGACGGTGGCGTACAGCTCGGAGTGGGTCGTGGCCGCGGCCAGGCGCA
>CAZCZH010000244.1:0-3456 GCA_964502985.1 uncultured Gemmatimonadales bacterium | reverse complement strand
CCACGTCGGCCGAGGGATCGCCGCGGGTCGCGCGTCTCCAGCGTCTCGATCATGTCGTCCGCGTAGAACAGGGCCAGCCGCAGGTCGGCCCCCTCCACGTAGTAGAAGAACCGCGCCCATTCGGACATCTCGGTGTCGCGGGCCTCGGCCCGCGCAGCCAGCTCGGCGCAGCGTCGCGGGCCGACCACGCACGCCTCGAGGTCGATCCCGGCGCGCCGGCCGTAGGTGTTCTCCAGAACCCGCTGCAGCTCTCCCAGGAGCGCCATCTAGTTGCGCACCCTGAACAGCGCCCTGCGGCACATCGCGTCGACCGTCGCCGGGCGCGGCGCGAGGTGCAGGTGCTCGTCGACCAGGTCGTTCAGCGCCTGGCGAAGGATCGGAAAGCGTCCGGCGAGGGTCGACAGCACGTGGCCCAGGTCGTGCCGCGCGGCCGGCGCGCTGTCGGCCGCGGCGCCGTAGTAGCGGCTCCCCATCTCCTCGTACCACGCCAGCGACACGGGCCGCCGGCCGTACCTCTCGCGGTGGTGGATCCAGTCCGGGAAGACGCCCGCCAGGTACAGCGCGACATCGCCGATCTCGGTCTGCAGGACGAACGCGTCCTCGGCCGAGCGCGCCTCGGCCATGGCCATCACGAGGTCGACGAGGTACACACCGCCTCCCGCGCGCGGCGTCGACGCACGACGCTGGAGGTGGAACGACAGCAGGGCTCCGACGTAGTCCGCCACGCGGGCGTCGTCGATGCCGTGATCCAGGAAGGCCCGCCGGACGAGGACGTAGTAGAAGAACCACGGCGACACGCGCAACAGGCGCGGCGCCTCGAGCAGGCGTGAGAACAGGACCGGGTCGTCGAGCAGCCGGTCGAGCGCGGCCGGGTCGCGGCACAATTCGCCGAGCGCCGAGCGCTCGCCGGCCGTACCGCCCAGGGCGGAGGTCAGGAACTGGAGATCGCCGGACGTGATCCGCGCCCGGCAGCTCACGGGAATCAAGCCGGGTCCACCTCCTCTCGCGCGGCGGCGCGGTTCTCGCGCCACACCGCGCCGTCGGCGAAGACCTCCTTCTTCCAGATCGGAAGCGCGGCTTTCAGCCGATCGATCCCGTAGGCGCAGGCGGCGAGGGCCTCGCCGCGGTGCGGCGCCGATACCGCCAGCACGACGCTCGCCTCGCCGATCTCGACGCGTCCGATGCGGTGCGCGACCGCGAAGCCGATCGTCTCCGGCCAGCGGGAAGCAATTTCCGTACCGATTCCCTCCAGCTCGCGTTCCGCCAGCTCCTCGTACGCCTCGTACTCGAGGTAACGTACGGCCTTACCGGCGAACGAGTTGCGCGTGGTTCCGACGAACGTCGCCAGGGCCCCGGCGGCGGGGTCCGCGACGGCTCCGGCCACCCGTTCGATCGACAGCGGGGTCTCGGAAATCTGGAACCAGGTCCGCATGGCGCTCCCCGCAAAGGATTGGCAGCGGTCCGGGCGGCCGGCTGCCAAACCGGCTTCCCGCAGCGACTTAGGCTCGCGGAGAGATAAATCGCCGGGGGATCGGGCGCAAGGTCGGGCGGGAAGCGATCAGCCGCCGCCGACGGGAGGCAGGACGGCCACCTCGTCGCCCTCGGCGAGCGGCGTGTCGGCCGGCACGTAGGCCAGGTTGACGGCCACCCGCGAGCGCGGGAGGAGCTCGGCGAGGCCTGGCCAGCGTCCGGCCAGGGCCTCGATCGCGGCGCCGGCCGTGGCCGGCTCTGGGACGTCGAGCTCGACCCGCTCCGAGCCGACCGCGTCCCGGGCCGGACCGAACAGCCGCACGCGAACCCGGCGGACGCTCATGGCGCGCCGTCCAGACTCCGCGCCAGGAACCCGCCTACGCGGCGGATGTACGCCTCGCGATCGACGAAATAGGCGCCGCAGTGGTACGCCCCCTCGACGATCCACCGCTCGCGTGGCTCGGGAGCCGCCGCGTACAGCCGGTCGGCGAGCTCGAGCGGGATCCAGCCGTCGCGCGTGCCGTGGACGAACAACAGCGGCGTGCCGGCCAGGGCGGGCAGGGAGTCGATCGGCCGGATCGCGTCGAACGGCGGCTTTCCGCGCCGGCGGTGCCAGCGCTCGACGCCCGGCAGGAAGCGTCTGCCGTCGAGCCAGCCGCCCAACGCGCGGCGGACGTCCCGCGCGGCGACGTGCTCGAGAACCGCCCGCTGGCTGGGAAAAGCGCTGTCGGCGACGATCGCGCGGACGCGCGCGTCCGCCCCACCCATCAACGCCACCGCGGCTCCCATCGAAAACCCGAACAGCCCGATCGCCCCCCCGGGGATCCGCCGCGAGATCCAGTCCAGCGCCGTCGACAGGTCGTCCAGCTCCCACAGCCCCATCGAGATGGGAGCCGGGTCGCTGCGACCGCGACCGCGGAAGTCGAACAGCAGCACGTTGAACCCCGCCCGCCACAGCATGCTCGAGATCCCCAGCACGTCGGATTTCTCGCCGCGATATCCGTGCATGGCGACGACCGCGCGACGCTCGTCGGGGCGCGGCAGGAACCAGCCGTGGAGCCCGATGCCGTCGGCCGTCTCGAAGCGCACCGTCTCGTGCGCCACGTCGAGCTCCCACGGAGTGAAGGTGAACTCGGGAGAGATCCGGCTCGACGGCGTGCGGTTCAACCGCCACGCGCCGAGCCACCCGAAGGAGAGCCACGTACCCGCCGCGAGGAGAACCGCGACGAGCGTCACCGCCGCCGCGCCGAGGAGGAAGGTCACGCGCTCGCGGGCTTGGTCTCGAACGTCACCGAGCGATCACGGCCGCCGCGCTTGGCCGTATACAGCGCCTGGTCGGACCACGCGATCAGCGCGTCCTGGTGCAGCGCGGGAGGCTGGTAGTCGGGATCGGAGAAGGGCAGGCAGGCGACGCCGCACGAGATCGTCAGGTCGCCCCCTTGCAGGGTCTCGAAGTAGTGGGACTTGACCTCGCGCCGCAGGCGCTCGGCCTGCTGGAACGCCCCTGCCAGCCCGGTCTCGGGCAGCAGCACGGCGAACTCCTCGCCGCCGTACCGCGCCAGCAGGTCGGTCTCGCGGATGGCCCGCTCGAGAACCGTCGCCAGCTCGCGCAGCACGGCGTCGCCCTGCGGGTGGCCGTGGGTGTCGTTGACGTCCTTGAAGCGGTCGACGTCGAGCAGGATCAAAGACAGGTCCCAGCGGTACCGCTCGGCGCGCTTGAAGTCCTCCGACAGGCGCTTGTAGAAGTAGCGATGGTTGTTGAGCAAGGTGAGGTCGTCGGTGTTGGCGAGGTGCGTCAGCCGCCGGTTGTCGATCTCCGCCTTCTCGTACAGGAACGCGTTCGTCAGCCCGTTCGCCGCGGCGTTGGCGACGAGCTGCGCGACCTTGATCTCGGACGACGTGTACGGGCGATGGGCCCGCGAGCTCTGCAGCACGTAGTCGCCCATCTCCGCGTGCCGCACCTCGACCGGCACGATGAGGACCGAC
>CAZCZH010000243.1:0-3461 GCA_964502985.1 uncultured Gemmatimonadales bacterium | reverse complement strand
GCCGCCGGGCCGCCGCGGGTTGCCCGAGAACCAGACCCGCCGTGAGGCCGGCCAGGACGAAGGCGATCCGCCGCGAGCGGCGCTCTGCCGGGCGCTCCTCGGCGGCCAGCGCCGCATTCAGGCGACGCGCTCCGAGGCTCCCGATGAAGGCTCGCCCCAGCCGGTAACGGCTTCGCGCCAGCCCGGCCTCCGGCGGCTCGCCCGCCGCGGCCCCCAGAACGCCACGGGCCTGCGGATAGAGCCGCTCCAGGCGTCGCGCGACGGCGCCCGCCCCGGGCGCGGCATTCCGCCAGCGCCGGAGCAGTGCGCCGACGGTCAGAGCGGCCAGAGCGGCCAACCCCGCGTACCCCGCACCACGCGCCGCGCCCGCGGGACCCGCCACGGTCTCCCACGCGAGGGCCAGAAACGCCAACGCCGCGTAGGCCGCCCCCGCCGTCCAGCCGAGGCGACGACGGCGGCGGCGCCGCGCGGCGGCGCCGAGCTCCCGGAACTCGCGCTCCGGATCGAGGAAGCGTTCCATTATGGCCGGTAGTTCACCCCCACGGCGTAAACGTTCTTGGTATAGAAGTCGTTCAAGGTGATCGACTCGTTGCGATAGCGGCCGTAGCGCACCTCGATCGAGTAGTTCCGGCTCACGTCCTTGACCATGCGCAGCAGAAAGACGTTGTTCTGCGCCTCGCCGGTGTCGAGGGATCCGGCTGTCACGTTCGGCACGGGCTCGCTGAACGAGCGCAGCTCGACCTGCCCGTAGACCTGCGCCAGGAGCCCCCATGGAAGCCGGCGCAGCACCTGGATTCCCGCGTTGTGGCTGAAGTAGCTGAAGCCGAACGAGTTCGAGTCGTTCAGGCGATACTCGTAGCTGGCCTGGATCGAGACCGGCCCGAGCCACGTCACGCGCGCGCCGAGCTCGTGCAGGTGGTCCTCCTGGCGGTCGCGCCGCGGCCCGAAGATGGCTTGCGGATCATCGCCCGGCTCCAGCGTGCCGCGACCGGGATAGCGCGCCTGGTCGAAGGAGTACGACCACTCCGCCGTCACGTCGTCCCCGAACTGCTTGGTCAGGTTGACATACGCGCCCTTGCCGTGGCTGCCGAACGCCTGGTCCAGGTTCTCGAAGTTCGTGCGCCGCCAGTTGGCCCCCACCTCGAGACGGACCGCCCCGCCGGGCGCGACCGGCACCAGGTTGAGCATCGCGCTCACCCCTCCATTCACTCGGGTGAACCCGTCCTCGTTGATGAAGAAGAAGTCGCCGAGCCACTTGCGATTCTTGAGGCCGAACGTGCCTCCCAGCGCGAGGCGGTCCGTGATGCGGCGCTCGTAGTCGATCGAGCCCTCGTTGACGAACTGCGGCTTGATGTCCTGCTCCCGGCTGATTAGGCCGAAGTGCCGCTTGAAGCCCCCCTGATACGTGAGCGCCAGGTGCTGCTGTCCCGCATCGCCCCATTGCACGTCCCCGCGGTACGCGAACTTGGCGATCTGGGCCTGGACCGGGTCGGTCAGCTCCTCGCGCACGTTGTCGTCGTATTCGTAGCTGAGGCGGAGGTCCTGGTCGTACGACCAGTGACCGGCCTGGGCCGCGGCGGCGCCCGGCAGGGCGATCATGGCAAGAGCCACCCCGAGAGCCGCCGCGAGCGCGGGTCCCGCGTCGGCTCCCCGGGGCCGGACCGATGAACGACGATTCATGGGTACCTTCCTGGGCACGGGTTAACGATAAAACGCGCGCAGGCGCTCTGCGAACAGCCGCGCCTTGCTTTCGTATTCGGAACGCTTGTCGAGCAATTCGAGGCGCCGGTGCTGCAGATCACGGATCCGCGCGTCGGGATCGTCGAACACGTTCCCCGCCCCGCGGATCGCGCTTCCCGAGGCGCGACCCTCCAGGATGGCCTGGATCTGGTTCGCGCCGCGCACGGCCTGATCGTCCTGCCACAGCTCGATGTCCTGCTGCAGTCGACGCATCTCCTCCAGGTCGCGCTTGCGCTGGACGGCCTTGTCGATCTGGCCCTCGATGGCCGCGATCCGGGTGTCGATCTTGTCGATCAGGTCGCGCGCGATCGCCTCCTTGACCCGGAGCTGGGCCGGACCGTCCGTGGGGTCGACCACCAGATCGAGGAGCAGGACGTCCTCCTCCGCTTCCTCGATCTCGGCGGCGACCGCCTCCCGTCCCCGCACGTAGTCCTGGAGTCGCTCGACCAGGCGCCGCAGCTCCTGACTGTTGCGTGTGGTGCGGTTCTGCGCGGTCAGCTCGTCGATTCTCCGCTGGACGCTCGGAATCTCCTCGTTGTAGCGCAGGAAGAGGCGTGTGCGCAGATCGCGCAATTGCTCGGACAGAGTGCGCATTTGGCGCGCCACCTGGGTGATCTGCTGGGACGCGTCGAGGATCTGGTTGGAGACGGATTGGAACTCGGGGCTGCCCGGAGCGGCACGGCGTTTGGCCAGACTCAGAGAGTCGGCCCGCGCCTCGAGCGCGTCGAGCCTCGGCTGGAGGCGGGTCACCTCGGCCTCGCGCTCGGCGATCAGACTGCGCAAAGTCTCGATGCCGGGCTGTCCCGGCACGACGTCCTGGGCACGTGCCAACCCGGCCCACGGCGTTCCCAGCGCCGCGCCGATCAACGCGCCGACGACCAGCGCTCGCCTATGGCGCGGGATGCGGGATGTGCTCCGGCGCGCCCCGCGTGACCGGTCACTCCCGGTTGATGCCATACTTCTCCAGCTTGTAGTACAGGGCGCTCGTCTTGATGCCCAGCAGCTCGGCGGTCTTGGTCTTCACTCCGCGGGCCTGCTCCAGCGCCGAGCGGATCATCGAGCGCTCGAGGTGCGCCAGCGCCTCGTCCAGCGAGACGCTGCCCACCGGCGGGACGCCGACCGGCGCCTCTCCCGCCCGTAGCGCGGGCTGGTGATCCAGGGGAAACTGCTCGACGCCCAGGACGGGCCCTTCGGACAGGACGATGGCTCGCTCGATCATGTTCTCCAGCTCGCGGATGTTCCCCGGCCAGTCGTAGGCGTGGAGCAATTCCATCGCCTCCTCGCTGACCCCCTCGATGGGCTTCGCCATCTCGTTCGAGATGGTGCGGATGAAGTGCGCCACCAGCGGCTTGACGTCCTCCTTGCGCTCGCGCAGCGCGGGGACGTGGATCGGGATTATGTGCAGCCGGTAGTAGAGGTCCTCGCGGAACGTGTTCTCGGCTACCAGCGGGGTCAGGTCCTTGTTCGTCGCGCTGATGATCCGCACGTCGACCTTGATCGTCTTCTCCCCGCCGACGCGCTCGATCTCCTTCTCCTGCAGCACGCGCAACAGCTTGACCTGCGTGGAAGCGGGAATGTCGGCGATCTCGTCGAGGAACAGCGTCCCGTGGTGCGCCAGCTCGAAGCGGCCCTTGCGCTCCCGAATGGCGCCCGTGAAGGCCCCCTTCTCGTGGCCGAAAAGCTCCGACTCGAGGAGTCCCTCGGCGAGAGCCGAGCAGTTC
>CAZCZH010000242.1:0-3533 GCA_964502985.1 uncultured Gemmatimonadales bacterium | reverse complement strand
CACGTGGGACACGGGCGAGGTCGTGCTCAACTACGCAGCCGTCGGTCGCGAAGCCCTTCCGGCGCTGCTCCTCGTCCCCGGCCAGACCGAGTCGTGGTGGGGATACGAGCAGGCCCTGCCCCTGCTCGCAGAGCGCTTCCGGGTCTTCGCCGTGGACCTGCGCGGGCAGGGCCGCTCGACGCGCACGCCGGGGCGCTACACGCTCGACAACCTGGGAAACGATCTCGTCCGCTTCCTCGACGGGGTCGTCGGCCGCCCGGCGATCGTGAGCGGACTGTCGTCGGGCGCCGTGCTGTCGGCCTGGCTCTCGGCCTACGCGCGTCCCGGCCAGGTCGTGGCCGCCGTCTACGAAGACCCGCCGCTCTTCGCCTCCCAGGTGGCCCCGGCGTTCGGTCCCGGCATCCACCAGGCCGTGGGCGCGATGTTCGCGCTGTGGAGCAAGTACCTGGGGGACCAGTGGAGCATCGGGGACTGGGACGGGATGGTCGCGGCGGCGCCGCGCGAGCTACCCGGCTGGCTGGCCGGCATGGTCCAGGCCGCGGGGAGCGACGAGCCGCCGGCGCGTTCTCGGACCTCCAGGCCGAGCGCGTCTGCGGGCTGATTCGATCTGCGGGGCAGACGGTCGACTACCGGTCCTTTCCGGAGATGGGACACTCGATGCACGGCCAGGACCCAAAGCTCTTCACCGAGACCCTCTTCGACTGGGTCGACGGCCTTCGCGCGTAGCGCGACGGCGTCCGAGCCACCACCAGGTGGCCACGCCGGCTGCGACGGCGCTCGCCGCGAGCGCGCCGGGGCTCTCCAGACCGGCGAGGGGCGCCGCCGACGCACCGAGCAGCGCCGCGGCGGCCACCGGCAGGCCGCAGCAGACGACCAGGCTCGCGATCGCCCCGACACCGGCTGCCTTCGCGAGGCGGCGGGCGCGCACCGGTGCTCGAGCGGAAGGGACGCGCAGCGCGTGGAAGACCGGGGCGTCCGGGTCGATGCCCCGCACCTCGAGGCGCAGGCGGCCGGGCGTCGCACTGGCGACGCGCTCGAAGACGATGTGGGAGCAGCACTCGCGCTCGAGCCGGACCAGGCGGTCGAGCTTCTCCGCGAGGCCCGGTGCGGGCGCCAGCTCGAAGGCCAGCCCGCGCTCCAGTCGCACGGTGTCGACCGCGTGGGGGACGATCTCGTCCCGGATCCAGGCCAGACGGTCCGAGATGCCGTCCGCGGAGAGCGTGCAGCCGATCACGGGGGAAGGGTACATCTTGAAGTACACTTGAAGTCAAGGGGATCGCTGTGCCCGGTGGATGGCGGCGCTTCCGGGCTCCCCGGCGCGGAGGATTCGAGATGGCAGATCTTCGGATCGGCGAGGTGGCGAGACGCAGCGGGATCGCGGCTTCGGCGATCCGCTACTACGAGAGCGAGGGGCTGATCCCGAGGCCCCACCGCCGCAGCGGGTGGCGCGTCTACGACGAAACCATCCTGGACCAGCTGGGCCTGATCGATCTCGCGAAGCGCGCCGGCTTCACCGTGGCGGAGATGAAGAAGCTCCTGGGCGGGCTGTCGCGGGGCAAGCCGCCCCGAGAGCGCTGGCGCGCCCTGACCGTGGCGAAGATGGCGGAGCTCGACGAGCGGATCGCCGAGGCGGAGCGCATGAGACGGGTCCTGCGAGTCGTCATGCGCTGCCGCTGCCCCACGATCGCCGACTGTGGACGAGCGATGCGGTCATCGAAGGGCCGGGTGGGCTGAAGCGCGGGCTCCCGAATCCATCGAACGCGTCTCGCGCAGGCAGCGATCCGGTTCGCGGGGTCGTTCGTTCGAAGGGTCCGGTGAGGGTCCCATCGCGCGACGCCTCACTGTGCGATCGCGACGCATTTCTGGGCGGCAAAGTCGAGGAGGGCTTCGAGGTCCAGGGGCCGCCGCGAGCGAAAGACCTCCACCAGAGGCCCCCAATCCGCGGTGATTCGCCGCCAACCGAGACTCCAGCTCCAATTTGGCTGACGTTCGGGGGCACGGGCCCGCTCGCCCGTGACCGGGTCTACGCTGGCGACGCACTGCGCCGAGGCCGCCTCTCACATGAGGGAGATGCGCTGGATCATCCAGAAGGCGCCGAGGCCGCCGACCACGTAGGCCGGCAGGATCTCCATCGGCCGCGGCCAGCGCAGCCCCAGGCGACGGAGGCCGTAGACCAGCGGCAGGACCAGCCCCACGAAGGCCAGCTGGCCGATCTCGACGCCGACGTTGAAGGATACGAGCGCCAGCGGGACGTCGCCGGGCGGCAGGCCCGCAGCCGACAGCGCGCTCGCGAATCCGAAGCCGTGAAGCAGGCCGAAGACGAAGGCCACGCTCCACGGCTTGCGGATCGTGAAGCTGGTGCCGCCCTCTCGGGCACGCATGATCTCGGGACCGAGGAACAGGATCGACGCCGCGATCGCCGCCTCGATGGGCGGCCCGGGAGGCTCCACGTAGCCCAGCGTCGCGGTTGCCAGCGTGATGCTGTGGGCGACGGTGAACGCCGTGATCGTCTTCGCCAACGTCCACGGGTCGCGCACGATCAGGAGCAGGCCGAACACGAAGAGGAGGTGGTCCGGCCCCGACAGGATGTGCGCGATTCCCTGCCGGGTGAAGTCCAGGGCGGTGGCCAACGCGCCGCGCGTCGCGGCGATCTCCACCCACGGCTGCGAAGGCCTCGCGATCGCCATCCAGTTCCGACCGTCGAGCAGCTTCACCCGGGTCACGGCGTCGGTGATCGTCAGCTGCAGCCCGGGGAAATCGATCCGCCGCCCGGCGAGGCCTTCGGGACCGGCGTCGATCCAGCGGCGTTCCAGCAGGGAATCGGCGAGCTCCTGGACGACCGGCTCCCGCAGGTTGCGCACCCCTTCCGGAAGGCGCAGCACGACCGGTAGACGCGTGCCGGCGAGCATGGGCGTGCGCCACACCACGTCGTACTGGCCGGGTCGGATCTCCTCGATCTCGAGGTAGGCCGGCCGCGCCTCGTGTGCCCGGGCCGCCGAAGCGGCGCCGAGCGCGGCCAGCATCAGGCCTGCGAAGACCCCACACACGGGCGCGCGCAAGCGGCTCAATCCGTCGCTCCACCAACTCGCGCGAGTGCGTCCGGCGGCTGAGCGACGCTTGCCGCCGGAGCCGTCGCGTCATCGGGCGGCGCTGGCAGCGCGACCGTGTAACGGGCGCGCATCTCGGCGTACGCCTTGCGCCACGCCTCCGCCTTCTGCGCGCCGAGCCAGGCGGTCTTCACGTCCGGCTCCACCTCCTCGAAGGCGGGAGTCCGGCCGGGGACCGCCGTTTCGACGAACACGAGATGCCAGCCGTAGCCGGACTCCAGCGGGCCCTGCCAGGAGCCCGGCGCGAGCTTCACGACGGCCTGCGCGAACGCGGGCCCGAACTCTCGCGCGATCTCCTCCGAGGTGCGATCGCCGTAGTAGTCCTGGAACATGAACGGGTCGGCCAGGGACGCAGCGCGCTCGGAGCCCGACGGCTCGCCGGCGAGCTCCGCCAGGGCCTTCGCGGCATCGTCTCGGGCCGCTTCG
>CAZCZH010000241.1:0-3547 GCA_964502985.1 uncultured Gemmatimonadales bacterium | reverse complement strand
AGACTGTTCCAGTCGGGGTGGAAACCCTCGCGCGGGTCGGCGTGCTCGTACAGGTGGGTCCCGTCGAAGTAGCCCAGGCCGTGCTCGTCGGTCGGGAAGTGGCTCGGGACCCAGTCCAGGATGACCCCGATCCCGGCCCGGTGCAGGGTGTCGATCAGGTGCATGAAGTCCTGCGGCGAGCCGTAGCGCGAGGTGGGGGCGAAGTAGCCCGTCGTCTGGTAGCCCCACGAGCCGTAGAACGGGTGCTCCATGACGGGCAGGAACTCGACGTGGGTGAACCCGGTCTCGCGGACGTACGCGGTCAGCTGATCGGCCAGCTCGCGGTACGTCAGGGGGCGGCCGCCCTCCCCGGGGACCCGGCGCCACGACCCGAGGTGCACCTCGTACACCGAGATCGGCGCCTTCAGGCCGTTGCGCTCGGCACGGTCCGCGATCCAGTCGGCGTCGCCCCAGTCGTACTCCAGGTCCCACACCACGGACGCCGTGTCCGGCGGGACCTGGTGGCGGAAGCCGAAGGGATCGGCCTTGTTCGCCGCGTAGCCGTGATGCCGCGACCGGACGTGGTACTTGTACAGGCCTCCCCGCTCGAGGCCCGCGACGAACCCCTCCCACACCCCGGATCCGCCACGCGGCTCGAGCGGATGCGCGCCGGGCGCCCAGTCGTTGAACGCGCCGACGACCGACACCGCCTCGGCGTTCGGCGCCCACACGCCGAAGTGGACCCCCGGGACGCCGTCCCGCTCGGCGAGGTGCGCTCCCAGGACGCGCCACAGCGCGTGGTGGGTGCCCTCGTTGAACAGATACACGTCGTCGTCGGTGAGCAGTGTCACGTCGTGCCGCACGTCCTGCTCGGCGGCCTCGGCCGGCTCGTCGCTCATCGCTCGACCTCCTCGTCGCGGGTCGGCGCGGGGTCGCGGCGCGCGGCCACGCGGGCCAGCGGCTCAACGACCTCCGGCATGTCGGCGAACGTCTCCAGCATGTAGCGCGCCTTGCGGCGCCAGTTCGGGCGCTCGTCCATCGTCGTGCCAGGCTCGTTCTGCGGCCGCGTCTCGAGCCACAGGTCCTCGAGGTTGACGACGGCCAGCCGGGCGGGGCTCGCCGCGAAGCGCTCGAGGGCCGCCTCGAGAATCGGTCGCGGACGCTGGCTCTCTGGGACGCCCTGGAACGCGTCCGGCGCCAAAAACCCCTCGCGCCGGAGGGCCTCGGCGAACGCCGCGCGGCGCCCCGGATCGAGGCCTTCCCACCAGCCGGCGAAGGGGGGCATGTCGTGGGTCCCGATGCTCGCCGCCGAGCGCTCCGGGACGGGCGCCAGCGCCGGCCCGTCGCGGAGCTCGAACGGGAGCACGACCATGCGCCGGATGCCGTGCTCCTCGAGCGCCTCGCGGACGCCTGGCGGCACGGTCCCGAGGTCCTCGCCGACGAGCGCCGTCCGGTGGCGCCGCGACTCGAGACACAGGACGGCGTACAGCTCGTCCTGGCGGTAGCGCACGTAGACGCCGTCCATGGCGCCGAGGCCGGTCGGCACCCAGAACAGCCGATGCAGCCCCATCACGTGGTCCAGCCGGACGACGTCGGCGTGCCGGAACAGCGCCCGCAGGCAGGCCGCCAGGTAGCGGTAGCCGTCCTCGCGGATCTTCTCCGGATGGAGCGGCCGGAAGCCCCAGTCCTGGCCGCCGGCGAAGAAGTCGTCGGGCGGGGCGCCGCTCGCCGCGCCCTCGGCGAACAGGCCCTTCCAGCGCCACGCGTCGTAGCCGTCCGGATGGACCCCCAGCGGCAGGTCCAGGTACAGCCCGGCGCCCCGCCGGCCGGTCCGCTCGACGAGCGCGTCCAGCTGCCGGTGGGCCAGCCACTGGGCGTACAGGTGGTAGCGCGCCGCAGCGTCGTCGTAGTGGCCCTCGCGCAGGGGCCCGTCGCGCAGCCCCTCGGGCCACGTCGGCCAGGCGCCGGCGCGACCCTCGCAGGCGGCGCGGAACGCGGCGTACTCGCGCGCCGTGGGGTTCGTCGCCAGAAACCGCGTGAACGCCTCCGAGCCCCACTCCGACCCGGCCCAGAACTCGCGCGCCAGGCGCTCGCCGACGTCGCGCTTGAGGGCCGCGACCCGGCGGTAGTCGACGAGTCGCGACCGGCAGAGCGCCCTCAGCCGCGGCCGCGCCGCGTCCAGCGCCGCCTGCGCTTCGGACGAGCGCTCGAGCTCGGGCGCCCGCTCCAGGTCGACGAACAGCTCGTTCCAGAACAGCCGGCTGACCGGAGCGTACGGGCTGGGGTCGAACGGTCGCGACAAGAACGCCGCGAACAGCGGCAGCGTCCCGACGACGGAGCCGCCCCGCGCGGCGGTCCACTCGAGGAGCGCCTCCAGATCGCCGAAGTCGGCCACGCCCGCCGTACGCCGGGTGCGGAGCGCGTACAGCGGCAGGAACGCGCCCCACGCGCGGCGCCGTGGGTCGTGCGCCGTGGGCGGGGCGACGATCAGCCGGCACGCGCCGGCGCGCCCCGCGACCCGCACCGTCAGATCGTGGTAGCCGAGCGGCGGCTCGATCGGCAGTCGGACGACCGGCCCCTCGCCGGCCCACTCCTGGATCCGGCCGTCCTCCGTCTCCAGCCGGCAGTCGACGCGCCGGCCGAGCTCGTCGCCGGACAGCCGCAGCCGGACCTCGGCCGGGTCGCCTTCCCACAGGACGACGACCGGCTCGACGATCCGCTCCAGCGCCCGCGCCTCGCGTTCGCGCAACGCGTCGTCGACGTCCTCGATCCGCTCGACCGGGGCCCCCAGTGCGCGCACCACGGCCAGCAGCGCTTCGACGGACGCCGCGCGCTCGACCCCCGTCAGGTCGGTGTACGAGGTCAGCACCCCGTACGACCGCGCCAGGTCGGTCAGACCGCGCGCGTCGGTCGTCGTCGTGGCCTCACCCATCGCGATCCTCTCCCACCAGGTGGAGGATCCCCTCGACCGGGATCCTGATCCACCCGGGCCGGTTCTCCAGCTCGTACTTGAGCTCGTACAGCGCCTTCTCGAGGAGATACACGTCGAGCAGCAGCCGGCGTTCCGCGCTGGTCGCCGGCAGGAGTCGAAGGACGGACCGGTCGCCGGCCTCGGCGAACGCCTCGAAGTAGCCCCGCAGGAACGTCCCGCCGACCCAGCGATGCCAGAAGCGTGCCCAGGCTTCGAGAGGGGCCGCTTCCGAGGCCAGGTCGGCCCCGTGGCGCGCCAGGGCGGCGTACGCCGCGTAGTGGAACGAGCGCAGCATGCCGGCCACGTCGCGCAGCGGCGAGCGCTTCAGCCGGCGCTCCGACAGGGGCCGCGCCGGCTCACCCTCGAAGTCGATGATCAAGAAGTCCTTCCCGGTGAACAGGACCTGGCCCAGGTGGTAGTCGCCGTGGCAGCGGATGCGCCACGCGTCGACCTTGCGCTCGCGAATCCGGCGGAACGCCGCCAGAATCGGCTCGCGCAGCTCGAGCACGCGGTCGGCCTGCGAGCGCATCTCGTCCGGCCGCCGGCGCCGGCTCTGCCCGAGCAGGCGGAACGTGGTGCCGGTGAGATTGCGCATCG
>CAZCZH010000240.1:0-3564 GCA_964502985.1 uncultured Gemmatimonadales bacterium | reverse complement strand
TGCTGTACGCAGCCGCGCGCCACACGGAGCTGGCCGGGCTGTTCGAGCAGGCGCAACTCGCGCGGACGGTGAAAGGCGCCGAGCTCGAGGGGCTCGTGTTCCGTCACCCGCTCGAAGACCAGCCGAGCCCGCTCCTGTTCGCCGACCACGTGTCGCTCGAGGAGGGCACGGGGGTCGTCCACACGGCGCCCGGTCACGGCGCCGAGGACTTCGCCGTCGGACGGGCCGCCGGGCTCGAGATCTACAACCCGGTCGGCCCCGACGGCGTGTACGTCGAGGAGACGCCGCGCTACGCCGGAGTCCACATCTGGGACGCCAACCCGCGGATCGTGGCCGATCTCGAGGCAGCCGGCGCGCTGATCGCCAGCGGCGAGGTGACCCACTCCTACCCCCACTGCTGGCGCTGCAAGAACCCGGTCATCTTCCGGGCCACGGTGCAGTGGTTCCTGGGAATCGACCACGCCGATCTGCGGGAGCGCGCGCTGGAGGCGATCCGCACCGTGCGCTGGATCCCCGAGTCGACGATCAACCGGATCACGACGATGGTGGCGCAACGACCCGACTGGTGCCTGTCGCGGCAGCGCGCGTGGGGAGTCGGGATCCCGGCCCTGTACTGTCGCGCCTGCGGCGAGCCGTACCTCGAGCCTGAGTTCATCCGCCATGTGGCGGGCCGGATCCGCGAGTCGGGCTCCGACTGGTGGTTCCAGGCGGGCGTCCAGGAGCTGTTGCCGGGAGCCGTCCGGTGCCCCGACTGCGGCGCCGACGAGTTCCGCCGCGAGGTCGAGATCCTCGACGTGTGGTTCGACTCGGGCGCGTCCCAGAGGGCCGTGCTCGAGCGCCGGCCCGAGCTGACGTGGCCCGCCGACCTGTACAAGGAGGGTCCCGACCAGCACCGCGGCTGGTTCAACTCGTCCTTGATCCTGGCCGTGGCGACCCGCGACGCGGCGCCGTACCGCACGGTCATCACCCACGGCTGGATGGTCGACGCCGAGGGGCGGGCGATGCACAAGTCGCTGGGCAACACCATCGACCCCCGCGAGGTGGTCGAGCAGCGGGGGGCCGACATCCTCCGGCTGTGGGCCGCGGCCAACGAGATGACCCGCGACAGCCGTTTCTCGTGGGACGCCGTCGATCAGGTCGCGGAGGCGTACCGCAAGATCCGCAACACGTTCCGCTTTCTGCTCGGGAACCTGTCCGACTTCGATCCGGCGCGACACGCCGTGGCAGTGGACGACCTGCTTCCGTTCGATCGCTGGGCTCTGGCCGACCTCGAGCGCGTCTCCGACGAGATCCGCGGGAGCTACGAGGAGTACGCGTTCCATCACGTCTACCAGCACCTCGTCCAATACTGCGTCGTCCGCCTGTCGGGGATCTACCTGGACGGGATCAAGGTCCGGCTGTACACGCGGCCGGCCGGCTCCGCCGAGCGGCGCAGCGCCCAGACTGTGCTCCACGCCGCGCTGGACGCGCTGACCCGGCTCGTGGCCCCGATCCTGCCGTTCACCGCCGAGGAGGTGTGGCGGGCGACGGCCGAGCGGGGGGACGAGGAGAGCGTCCATTTGCTCGAGTTCGCGCCCCCGGATCCCGAGCGGCGCGACGCCGGCCGCGAGGCGCAATGGGACATCGTCCTCGCGGCGCGACAGGCTGTAACCCGTGAGCTGGAGCGCCTGCGCGAGGAGAAGACGATCGGCTCCTCGCTGGCCGCCCAGGTCGAGATCGCGGCCGAGGATTCCGCCGCGCATTCCGTCCTCGCGGCGCTGGCCGGAGACCTCGAGGAGGCGTTCATCGTCTCCGCGGTCCACGTCCGGGGCCCCGACGACGCGTGGAGCGAGGAGCCGGTCGACTCCGAAGAAGGATTCCGCGTGGCCGTCCGTCCCGCCGAAGGGGTGAAGTGCGAGCGCTGCTGGCGCTGGCGCGCCGACGTCGGAACGGACCTCGCGCACCCCGGACTGTGCGCCGAGTGCGTGGACGCGCTATCGTGATCCGCATCCCGATGAAGGAGCATCCATGAACGAGAAGAAGTTGGCGGTTCTGGAGAGGCGTCTCCTCGAGGAGCGCGAGCGCGTCCTGCGCGAGCTGGGGTTCTTCGACGAGAACTACACCGACACCACGCGCACCTCGTCGGGCGACCTGAGCGCCTATTCGTTCCACATGGCCGACCAGGGCACCGACGCGATGGAGCGCGAGAAGGCGTTCCTGATGGCCAGCCAGGAGGGCCGCCAGCTGTACCAGATCGACGACGCCCTGCGGCGGCTGTATCGGGAGCCGGCCTCGTTCGGGGAGTGCGTCGAGTGCGGCGACACGATCCACTGGGATCGCCTGGAGGCCCTGCCGTACGCCACCCAGTGCATCGCCTGCAAGCAACGCGAGGAGAATGGGCGGAACGTCTGAGGCCGTGATGCCCGCCCGGCGGGCCGTCCTCGCTCCCGAGACCGCGATCGCCCTCGTCGTCCTCGTCGTCGACCAGGCGACGAAGGCCTTGGTCCGCGCCGAGCTGACGCTCGACCAGCCGGTGCGGATCGTCGGCGACTTCGTGCGGCTCCTGTACATCCACAACCAGGGGGCGGCCTTCGGGCTGTCGCTCGGCGCCCATTCGTCGCTCGTGTTCCTCGTCCTGGCGGCCCTCGCGTCCGGCCTTGTCCTGTTCCTGTACCTCACCGTGTCGCCCGAGGAGCGGCTGCAGCGCGTGGCGCTGGCCCTGATCCTGGGCGGCGCCCTGGGGAACATCATCGACCGCGTGCGCTGGGAGCGGGTGGTGGACTTCATCCAGGTCGGCGTCGGAGGACACTACTGGCCGATCTTCAACGTGGCCGACAGTGCGGTCACGGTCGGCGCGGTCCTTCTCGGCTACGCGTACCTGTTCCGGCGCTAGGCGCGCCGCGTGAGCGACGCGGCCGATCGCGTCCACCGCCTGGAGCTCGGCGCGGACGCGGAGCGCATCGACCGCGCGCTGGCCGATGCCCTGCCCCTCTCCCGGACCCGGATCCAGGCCCTGATCGAAGCCGGTCGCGTCACGCTGGACGGCGTCGTCGTCGAGCGCGCCAGCCAGCCCGCCCCGGCCGGCGCGCGGATCGCGGTCGACGTTCCGCCGCGGGCCGAGCCGACCCTCGATCCGGAGCCGATCCCGCTCTCCTTCCTCTACGAGGACGAGCGCTGCCTGGTCGTCGACAAGCCGGCCGGCCTCGTCGTGCACCCCGCGCCGGGGCATCCGACGGGCACGCTCGTCCACGCGCTCCTGCACCACCGGCCGGGGGTGGCGGGAGTCGGTTCGGAGAGGAAGGCCGGCCTGGTGCACCGCCTGGACAAGGACACCTCCGGCTGCCTGCTCGTGGCCAAGGACGAAGAGGCGCATCGGCTGCTGTCGGACCAGTTCGCGCGGCGCGAGATCGACAAGACGTACTGGGCGTTCGCCTGGGGTCACCTGGCGGGCGACGCGGGCGTGTTCGACGCGCCGATCGGGCGCGCCCGGCACGACCGCCAGAAGATGTCCAGTCGGACCCGGCGCGGGCGCCGCGCGGTGACCCGCTGGCGGCGGGTCGAGCGGTGGGCCGTCGCCGAGTGGCT
>CAZCZH010000239.1:0-3572 GCA_964502985.1 uncultured Gemmatimonadales bacterium | reverse complement strand
CCCACGCCCCGAGACACACGGCGGCCAGCGCGGACAGGTCGATGACGCCGCTCGGCAAACCCCACTCCATGCACCGGTCGATGCGCGCCACGATCTGCGCCACGACGAGGAAATAGAAGAACGCTCCCACGGCCGACGCCAGGGCGCTCATGAGGTTCATCTTGACGGCCCACGAGATGCCCATCGGAAGCAGCCCGAAGACGTGGCCCAGCAGGATGAACAGGGGGGTTCCCGGGGGGTGCGGGATGCCCAGGATGTAGGACGCCGAGATGAACTCGCCCGCGTCCCAGAAGGTCAGCGTCGGCGCCAGCGTCCAGACGTACGATCCGAACACGATGAGGAAGGTGAAACCGGCGTACAGGAGCCGCTCGCGGGGAAGCGTCCGCATCGGGACCGTATCCTCCGATGTCGATGGGAGACGAAAGGATGGACGGGTCGCCGAGGGCGACCGGAAAGGCGCCCAAGCTAGGCCCCTGCCCGGCCGGCCGGCAACCGTCTCAGTCCCGCGTCCTGGCCCTCGTTAGGCTCTGCAGCCGCTCGGTCAGCTGCTCGGGGGACAGGTTCTTCTCCAGCCGTCCGCCGACGGCCAGCGAGATGTAGCCGGTCTCCTCGCTCACCACGACGACGACCGCGTCGGTCTCCTCGGACAACCCGATCGCCGCGCGGTGACGGGTCCCGATCTGGGGGTCGTAGACGGGGAACTGCGTGAGGGGCAGAATGCACGCCGCGGCGACGATGTTGGCCCCGTCGATGATCACGGCGCCGTCGTGGAGCGGCGTGTAGGGGGCGAAGATCGTGCTCAACAGCTCGGCCGAGACCTCGGCGTGCAGGCGCTTGCCGCTCTCGACGTACTCCATCAGCCCGACCTCGCGCTGGATGGCGATGATCGCCCCGCGCTTCTCCTGGCTCAGCTGGGCCGCGGCGCGCACCACCTCGCCGACGACCGGACTGTCCTGGACCTCGACGAAGAACTTGAGCACCGGCGTGCGACCCAGACGGGCGAGGGCGCTCCGCAATTCGGGCTGGAACACGATCAGGATCGCGATCAGCCACACCAGCTGACCGGCCTGGAAGATCTCGTTCGTCGCCTCGAGGCGCAGGACCTGGGCGGCGTAGGCGGCGAACACGAGCACCACGAAACCCATCATCATCTGCAGCGCGCGCGTGCCGCGTACGAGCGTGAACACCTTGTAGATGATGAACGTGACGACGACGATGTCGACGACGTCCGTGACGCCGGGACGCAGGAAGCGCATGTGCGACCAGTGGGCGATCATCGGCCCTCCCGCGCTTCCTTCCCCGCGTCGAGCCAGCGCCGGTAGACGGCCAGCGCGCGGGCGTGCGCGGCGACGTCGTGCACCCGCAGCACGGCCGCGCCGCGTTCCGCGGCCAGAAGCCCGGCGGCGATGGACTCGGGCACGCGCTCGGCCGCGTGGCGGCGCCCGCCCGGGTCGAGGAACGACTTGCGGCTGTGCCCCACGACGACCGGGTGGCCGAGCCCGGTCAGACGGTCGAGCCGGGCCAGGAGGGTGTAGTTGTGGGCCGCCGTCTTGCCGAAACCGATTCCCGGGTCGAGGGCGATCGACGCGGCCTGGACGCCCGCCGCCTGGGCCCGACGGGCGGCCTCCGCCAGCGATCCGGCGATCTCCCCCAGCAGGTCGTCATAGGTCGGGTCGAGCTGCATCGTGCGCGGCGTGCCCTGCATGTGCATCAGGACGAGACCCGCCCCGGCCTCGGCCACGACCACCGCCAAACCGGGATCGAGGCGCAGGGCGCTGACATCGTTGACGATCGACGCGCCGGCGTCCAGTGCGGCCCGCGCGACGGGCTCCTTCGTCGTGTCGACCGAGAGAGGGACCGCGGTGCGCTCCGCCAGGCCCTCGACGACCGGGACGACCCGTTCCAGCTCGACCTCGACGGAAACCGGCTCGGCGCCGGGGCGGGTCGATTCGCCGCCGACGTCCAGCAGATCGGCGCCCTCGGCCACGAGGGCCAGGCCGTGCTCCACGGCGGATCGGGCGTCGGCCAGCCGACCGCCGTCCGAGAAGCTGTCGGGGGTGACGTTGACGATCCCCATCAGCAGCGGGATCGGGCCCGGCGAAAGGACTCGTCCGCGCACCCGCCACTCGGGTGCCGCCTGGGCGAGGCCCACGCCGGCGGGGCTCAGGTGTCGGACGGCAGGGGCCGCTCCTCCGGTCCTTCGCCGACCCGCTTCTCGCCGACGGGCCGGTCGCCGGCACGCGGGGCGCGACCGTTGTGCACGCGCTCCGCGCGCGCCGCTTCGGCGCGGGAGGCGCCGGCGGGCTCGGGAACCGGATCCTCGCCGCTCGCGCCGCCGTGGTCGTCCACGCCGAGCGCCGCGTCAACCGTCTCGGGGGCCGCCTCCCGGGGCTCGCTCTCGAGGCCCTCCTCCGGGGGCAGCGGCTCGCCGGCCATCACCAGGCGGATCTCCTCGTTGTCCAGGATCTCGCGCTCGAGCAGCGCCTCGGCCAGGCGGTGGAGCTTGTCCTCGTTGTCCTCGAGGATCCCGACGGCGCGCTCGAACGCGCCGGACACGATCACCTTCACCTCTTCGTCGATGGCCCGCGCGGTGTCCTCGGAGTAGTCGCGGTGCTGGGCGATCTCGCGACCCAGGAACACCTGCTCCTGCTCGTCCCCGAAGGTCAACGGGCCGAGCCGCTCGCTCATGCCCCACTTCGTGACCATCCTGCGGGCCAGGTCGGTGGCGCGCTGCAGGTCGTCGCCCGCGCCCGTCGTGGTGGCCTTCAGGACGAGCACCTCCGCGGCGCGTCCGCCGAGCAGCGCCGTGAGCTGGTTCTCGCACCACTGCCGGGTGTAGATGTGCCGCTCGTCGACGGGAAGGAAGTGGGTCACGCCCAGCGCCCGGCCGCGCGGGATGATGGTCACCTTGTGGACCGGGTCGGCGGCTGGCGTCAGCATGCGCACCAGGGCGTGTCCCGACTCATGGTACGCGATCGAGCGCTTCTCCTCGTCGGTGATGACCAGGCTCTTGCGCTCGGCGCCCATCATGACCTTGTCCTTGGCCTCCTCGAAGTCGTCCATCGAGACTTCGGTGTGGTCGCGGCGGGCGGCCAGGAGCGCGGCCTCGTTGACGATGTTCTCGATGTCCGCCCCGGCCAGCCCCGGCGTCCCCTTGGCGAGAGTCCGCAGGTCGACATCCGCGGAGAGGGGGATGTCCCGCGTGTGGACCCGGAAGATGCCCTCCCGCCCGCGCACGTCCGGCCGGTCGACGACGACCTGGCGATCGAAGCGGCCGGGACGCAGGAGCGCCGGATCGAGCACGTCGGGACGGTTCGTGGCGGCGATCAGGATCACGCCCTCGTTCGACTCGAAGCCGTCCATCTCGACGAGCAGCTGGTTCAGCGTCTGCTCGCGCTCGTCGTTGCCGCCGCCGAGGCCGGCGCCGCGATGGCGACCGACGGCGTCGATCTCGTCGATGAAGATGATGCAAGGCGCGTTCTTCTTCGCCTGCTCGAACATGTCGCGCACGCGGCTTGCGCCGACGCCGACGAACATCTCGACGAAGTCGGAGCCGGAGATGGTGAAGAACG
>CAZCZH010000238.1:0-3603 GCA_964502985.1 uncultured Gemmatimonadales bacterium | reverse complement strand
GCTGAGCTACAGCCCCACCCGGGCAATTGCGAAATTATCGTGGCGCCCTGTGCGGAGCAAACCTCCCGGCCCTAACTTCCGGCGCTCATGCACCGACCTACCCGAACCAAGATCGTATGTACCCTCGGGCCGTCTAGTGAGAGCCCGGAGATCGTCGAGGCGCTGCTGCGCGCGGGGATGGACTGCGCCCGGCTGAACTTCTCGCACGGCGACTACGACGAGTACCGGCGGACGATCGAGATGATCCGCGAGACCTCGGCGCGGCTCGGCAGGTCGGTGGCCATCCTGCAGGACCTGCAGGGTCCCAAGATCCGGATCGGGCCGATCGACGGCGGAGCGGTGGATCTGGAGCCGGGCGAGATCGTGCGCGTCAAGGCCGGCGACGGGGCGGGCTCGCGCGAGCTCCTGACGACGACCTATCGCGAGCTGCCGTACGACGTCGATCCGGGGGCCCGGCTCCTGCTCGACGACGGGCGCCTGGTCCTGGCCGTCGAGGAGGTCGAGACGGCGGACATCGTGCGCTGCCGGGTGATCGAGGGGGGGAAGCTCAAGGAGAAGAAGGGCATCAACCTCCCGGGGGTGGCTATCTCGACGCCGGCCCTGACCGACAAGGATCGCCGCGACCTGCGCTTCGGCTGCGAGCACGGCGTCGACTTCATCGCCCTGTCGTTCGTCCGCCGCGGCGAGGACCTGCGCGAATTGAAGCGCGAGATCGCCGAATGCGGCGGCGAGGTCTCGGTGATCGCCAAGCTCGAGAAGCCCCAGGCGGTCGAGAACCTCGACGAGATCCTGCGCGAGGCGGACGGGGTGATGATCGCCCGCGGCGACCTGGGGGTCGAGCTGCCACCCGAGCGCGTTCCGATCCTGCAGAAGGAGATCATCCGCCGCGCCAACGGGGCCAAGCGCCTGGTCATCGTGGCGACGCAGATGCTCGAGTCGATGACCGTGAGCCTGCGCCCGACCCGGGCCGAGGCGTCCGACGTGGCCAACGCCATCTTCGACGGCGCGGACGCCGTGATGCTGTCGGCCGAGACGGCGACGGGCGCTCATCCGGTGGCCGCGGTGGAGATGATGGAGCGGATCACGGTCGCCGCCGAGATCGAGATGGAGCGCTGGCCGCGCGCGCCGCACCCCGTCGAGGAACGGGCCGGCGATTTCGCCGACGCGGTGTGCGACGCGGCGACCCTCGTGGCGGCGGAGGTCGACGCGCGCTACATCGTGGCCTTCACCCAGACCGGCGCAACGCCGGCCCTTCTCGCCAAGTACCGTCCTACCGTTCCGCTGATCGCCTTCGCGCCGTACCCGCGGGTATGCCAGCGCCTCAGCCTGCACTGGGGGGTCTCGCCGATGGTGATGGACATCCCGGACACGATCGACCGCCTGATCGAGGACACCGAGAATCGACTGACGAGCGAGGAGTACGCCCACGAGGGCGACGTCGTCATCCTGGTGTGCGGCGCGCCGCTCGACGTGCGCGGTCGGACGAATCTGATGAAGATCCATCGTGTGGGCGACGAGCCACGGCTCGCGGCGGGACACGATTGACAGAGGTTTGACGACCTTCTCCGCTCGCGGGTATGTTCTGCCCCTCATGAGCGACACAGCCCAGACAACCCAGCCGCCCCAGACCGCTGCCGGTCTCGAAGGTGTCGTCGTCGCCGAGAGCGAGATCTCCTATGTCGACGGCCAGGCCGGGAAGCTCGTCTATCGCGGCTACACGATCGAGGACCTGGCCGAGCACTCGACCTTCGAGGAGACTTCGAAGCTCCTGCTCGACGGAACGCTTCCGCGGCGCGACGAGCTGGACGAGTTTCGCCGGGCGCTGGCCCGGGAGCGCGCGCTGGAGGACGAGGTCCTGGACCTGCTGCACGGCTTCCCGTCGGACGCCGATTCGATGGCCGCGCTGCGCAGCGGGGTCTCGATCCTCGGCATGTTCGATCCCGAGGCGGACGACAACGGCCCGGAAGCTACCCGTCGCAAGGCGATCCGGCTGATCGCGAAGTTCCCGACCGTCGTGGCGGCGTTCGATCGGCTGCGCGACGGGAACGAGCCTGTGGCTCCGCGCGACGATCTGTCCCACGCGGCGAACTTCCTGTACATGCTGAGCGGCGAGGAGCCGGACCCGGACGACGCCCACGTGCTTGACGTGTGTCTGATCCTGCATGCAGAGCACGGCATGAACGCCTCGACGTTCAGCGCGCGCGTGACAGCCGCCACCCTGTCGGACATTCATTCGGCGATGACGTCGGCGATTGGCACGCTCAAGGGTCCGCTCCACGGCGGAGCCAATCAGGAAGTGATGAGGATGCTCCTCGAGATCGACGAGGAGGGCGTCGAGCCGACCGCGTACGTGCGTCGGCTGCTGGACGCCAAGCAGAAGGTGATGGGATTCGGCCACCGCGTGTACAAGACGATGGATCCGCGGGCCCGGATCCTGAGGCGCTTCTCACAGAGCCTGACCGAGCGCGCCGGCCAGCCCGAGTGGTATACCATGAGCGAGGAAATCCTGGGGACCATGCACGACGAGAAGGGGATCGATCCGAACGTCGACTTCTTCTCCGCGTCGACGTACTACGCGCTGGGCATCCCGGTCGATCTGTTCACGCCGATCTTCGCCATCTCCCGGGTGTCGGGATGGGCGGCCCACGTCGAGGCGCAGTATGCCCACAACCGTTTGATCCGCCCGCGCGCCAAGTACGTCGGAGCGCGCGACCTGACGTACGAGCCGATCGACCAGCGGGGCTGACGCCCCCGGCGATCGGCCGGGCCCCGAGCCGCGATCGACGATTCGACTCGCCTCCGGTCTCCCGGGGGCGTTTTCGCGTCCGGGGTCGTGCCTCGGAACTTGCAAGCACGAAATCCGCCCGAAAGGAGCCGCCGATGTCCACCGACCGACTGGAGCCGCCCGCCGCGGGCGCGACCATCGAGTACGATGGGGCGTTCCGCGTCCGGACCCCCGACCGGCCGATCGTTCCGTTCATCGAGGGCGACGGGATCGGGCCCGACATCTGGGCCGCCGCGCGTCGGGTATTCGACGCCGCCGTCGAGGCCGCGTACGGGTCCGACCGCCGGATCGAGTGGTTCGAGGTCTATGCCGGGGAGAAGGCGATCGCCCGATACGGCGAGGGGACCTGGCTGCCGGACGACACGCTGCGTGCGATCCGCGACTACCGCGTGGCGATCAAGGGACCGCTGACGACGCCCGTAGGGGGCGGCATCCGCTCGCTCAACGTGACCCTGCGCCAGGAGCTCGATCTGTACTGCTGCGTCCGGCCGTGTCGCTGGTACGCGGGCACGCCCTCCCCCGTGCGCGAGCCGGAGAAGCTGGACGTGGTCGTGTTCCGCGAGAACACGGAGGACGTCTACGCCGGGATCGAATGGCAGGTCGGCACGCCGGAGCAGGCACGGGTGCGCGAATTCCTGAACACCGAGATGGGCACCGACATCCCGGCGGATGCGGGGATCGGGGTCAAGCCGATCAGCGAGCGCAACTCCAAGCGCCTCGTAGCGGCGGCCATCCAGTACGCCCTCGACCGCGGGCGGCGGTCCGTGACGCTGGTCCACAAGGGCAACATCATGAAGTTCACCGAGGGCGCCTTCCGC
>CAZCZH010000237.1:0-3625 GCA_964502985.1 uncultured Gemmatimonadales bacterium | reverse complement strand
CGAGCGCTCCGCCTGGAAGGCCTTCGGAAGGCGCCAGCAGATGCGGGGCCAGCTCCGGTGAACTACGAGGTCTCCGAGAAGAAGGGCGATCCCGTCCGCGTGACCCTGCGCGAGCTCTCCGAGAACCTCTTCGAGGTCACCATCGGCGGCCAGACGGTCCAGGTCGACGCCGTGAAGAGCGGCGCCACGGTCTACTCCGTCATCGAGGACGGCGCCCACTACGAGGCCGTGGTCGACGAGAACGGCCCGCACGGCTTCGACATCCTGCTGCACGGGCGCCTCTACCAGCTCGAGGCGCTGGACGAGCGCTCCGTCATCCTGGCGAGCACGGCCGCCACCGTCGCCACGGGGCCGCAGCAGGTCATGGCCGAGATGGCCGGCAAGGTGGTGAAGGTGAACGTCGCCGTCGGCGCGAGCGTCTCCGAGGGAGAGGGCATCGTGATCGTCGAGGCGATGAAGATGGAGAACGAGATCCCGTCGCCGATCGACGGCGTCGTGACCGACGTCGCCGTCTCCGAGGGCCAGGCCGTCGAGTCCGGGGCCCTTCTCTTCGTGGTGGAGCCGCCGGCCGCGGAATGAGCGCGGGCCCGCGCAAGGTCCTCCTCGACACGGACATCGGAAGCGACGTCGACGACGCCCTCGCGCTGGCGCTCGTGCTCGCCTCGCCGGAGCTCGAGCTCGTGGGCGTGACCACCGTCTCTTCGGACGTGGCGTCGCGCGCGCGCCTGGCCAGCGGTATGCTCGAGCTGGCCGGCCGCTCCGACGTCCCCGTGTGGGCCGGCGAGTCGCGGCCGCTCCTGCGCGAGGCGCGCCGCTTCAACTGGTTCGGGCACGAGGTCCAGTGCGTGCCCGAGGGTACGGCGGGGCGCTTCGAGGCGGAGCCCGCCCCGGAGCAGATCGCCCGCATCGCGCGCGAGACGCCGGGGATCGAGATCCTGATGATCGGCCCCCTCACCAACCTGGCCCGGGCGCTGGCCCTCGAGCCGGAGCTACCGCGGCTCGCGGGCGGCGTCTCGATCATGGGCGGCCACGTCCGCGAGGTGAAGGTGGGCGACCGCGTCATGGCGCCGGGCGTCGACTACAACCTGTGCTCGGATCCCGAGGCGAGCATGGCCGTGCTGGGCGCGGGGTTCCGCGTGACCCTGGTGACGGCCGACGTCACGCTCCGCACCTGGCTGCGCGAGCGCGACCTCGCGCGCCTCGAGGCGTCGGGCACGCTCGGCCGCGAGCTGGTCCGCGAGGTGCGGCTGTGGGCGCCCCTCCAGCGGCGCATCTTCACCGGCCTGGGCGGGACCCTCGAGGACGACAACGTCGCCTTCCTGCACGACCCGCTGACGGCGCTCGCGCTGGTCGACCCGTCCGCCCTCGTCTTCGAGGAGCTGGCGATCGTCCCCACCATCGCGGGGGGCGTCCTGCGCACCGTCGAGGTCGACCCGGCGCCGGGACTCGGCGCCGCCATGCGCGTCGCCACCTCCGTCGATCCCCCCGAGGCCGAGCGCGCGATCGTCGCCCGCCTCTGCGGGCGCGGGGCTCCCTAGACCGTCTCGGTCGACTCGACCTTCTTGCGCGAGCCGCGGGCGCCGCTGAAGACCCAGGCGACCCCCACGCCCACGAGGTAGAGCGCGACCATCGGGATCGCGAGGAGCACCTGGCTCACCCAGTCGGGGGGCGTCAGGATGGCCGCGCACACGAAGACGGCGAGCACGGCGTAGGGCGTGCCGCGCCAGAGGGTCCGGGCGTCGACGATGCCCGCGACCGAGAGGAAGAAGACCAGCACCGGCAGCTCGAAGGCCACGCCGAAGGCGAGGAAGAGCCGCGTGGTGAGCGCGAAGACCTCGCGCATGGTCCACGCCGACTGCACGAACTCCGAGTCGAAGCCCGTGAAGAACGAGAACATCAGCGGGAAGACCTGCGTGTAGCCGAAGATCGCCCCGCCGGCGAAGAGCGCGGTGGAGACCGCCACGAAGGGGACGATGGCATTGCGCTCCTGGGGGTAGAGGCCCGGCGCCACGAACGACCAGAGCTGCCAGAAGATCACGGGCAGCGCCAGCAGGAAGCCGGCGAGCACGGCGCACTTCAGGTAGGTGAAGAAGATCTCGGTGGGCGCGATGGCCTGGAGCGGGCGCTCGCCGTTCCCGAGCGCCGCCACGGCGGGCTCGAGCAGGAGCCCGAAGATCTGCTCGCTGAAGCTCCACGCGACGACCGTGCCCGCGGCCCAGGCCAGCAGCACGCGGAAGAGGCGCGAGCGCAGCTCTGCCAGGTGGACGGTCAGCGGGTAGCGCGTCTCATCCACCGCTCTTCTCGGCGGATCCCGGGCCTGGCTCGTCGGTTTCCTGGGCGAGATCCTTCGGCTGCTCCGGCGACTCCTGCGGCTCCTCGGCCAGGTCGAGGAACTCGCGCCGCATGTCGGTCGACGCGCGGCGGAACTCGGCCAGCCCCCGGCCCAGCGAGCGCGCGAGCTCCGGCAGCCGCTTCGGGCCCAGGACGAGGAGCCCGATGACCAGGATGACCAGCAGCTCCGTCATGCCGATGCCGAACATGGGGACAACAGCGTAGCGCGCCAAGCCGCGAGGCACGGTGGCTTGCGGGGGCCCTGGTACGTCCCGGGCCCCCGCAAGCGCCCCCCGTAATCAGCGATCGCGGCCCGGCGCCGGGGTCTCGGTCAGGTGGTCGAGCCCGTGCCAGTGCCGGCCGTCGCGCTCCCGCGTGCACCAGATCACCCGGGCGATGCCGTCGCACAGCGCGGAGCCGTCGAGGTCGCGCAGGACGATGCGGAGCAGGCCGCCGGCCGGCTCCGCGTGGTCCACGCCGATGCACAGCCCGGAGTCCGACACGTCGCGGGTGAATCCGACCCGCTGCCGCTGGTTCGCCGCGGAGCGCGGGAACGGTGTGTACTCGACGATGCGCACGACGTCCTGGCGCGCTTCGCCCCGCCGACCCGGGGGCAGGGGACGCGCGGGTGCGCCGAACGCGAGGGATGCCGTCTCGACCGCCATGTTTCTCCCCTATCCCGCGATTGCCACGCGGTCGGACTCGAGGGCGCCGACCGTCTCGGCCAGAAGCTCCGGGTCGACGTCGCAGATGCCGGATTCGAGCAGCGACAGGAACTCCTTGGCCAGATCCGGATCGAACTGGCGTCCCGCGAAGCGGCGCAGCTCCTCGGCCACGACCTCGCGCGACAGCGCGGTGCGGTACGGGCGGTCGGAGCTCATGGCGTCGAAGGCGTCGGCGACGCCGATGATGCGCGCCGCGAGGGGGATCTCCTCGCCCGAGAGCCCGTCGGGGTAGCCGGTGCCGTCCCACCACTCGTGGTGGTGGCGGATCGACGCCGCGATCGCGGCGGGCAGACCCAGCGGCATCACCAGGCGCTCCCCGATCGACGGGTGCTGCTCGACGATGGAGCGCTCCGGCGCGTCGAGCGCGCCGGCCCGGAGCAGCAGGTCCGTCGGCACGCCCACCTTGCCGAGGTCGTGTAGGAAGGCGGCGAGGCGCACGCGCTCGTGCTCCTCCGCCGAGAGACACAGCCGGTCGGCCATCAGGCCCGCGTAGAAGGCGACGCGCCGGGCGTGGCCGCGCATGTAGCGGTCCTTGGTCTCGATCGTCTCCGCGAGCACCTCGAGGAATT
>CAZCZH010000236.1:0-3627 GCA_964502985.1 uncultured Gemmatimonadales bacterium | reverse complement strand
AGCTGATCGAGAAGGGCCTTCAGCTCATCTCCGACAGCTTCCTCGACGAGGTCGAGCGCCGCGCCCGGGAGGCGGACGTCGACGTCACCCGCCAGCTGCTCGAGGGGATCCACTTCGAGGAGTTGATTCGCGAGGCCAACGGGGGCGCGGGCCGGCTTCCCTCGTTGATCGGGTTCGATCCGCTGATCGCCGGCAAGTACGACGGTGGCGACGAGGTGCGCTCCGACGTACGTCTCGGCGCGGATGGACGTATCGAAGCCGAGGACGAGGACCCCGATTCGAAGCTCGCCGGGACGACCGGCCGCTCGTACGATCTGGTCGCCATCGGCGCGCACGGCCTCGGCCGCCAGCCGTTCAGCCAGCTGGGGGGCGTCGTGGGGCGCGCCATTCGGGGCATCGAGAAGGACGTCCTGGTCGTGCGCGACGAGCCGCCGCTCCAAGGCGGCCGGTTCCTCGTGTGTGTCGACGGGAGCGCATACAGCTACAAGGCGATGCGCGTGGCGCTGGAGCTGGCCCGCGAGTTCGGAGCCCGGCTGTACGTGTGCAGCGCGTTCGACGTCGAGTACCACCACGTCGTGTTCCACAACATCAAGGACGTCCTGTCCGTGCAGGCCTCGAAGGTGTTCAAGTTCGAGGAGCAGGAGGAGCTGCACAACAACATCATCGACAAGGGCCTGCTCAAGCTCTGCCAGGCCAATATCAAGCGCGCCCGGGTCATGGCCGACGACTATCCCGACGTCGAGGTCGAGACTCAGATCCTGATCGGCAAGCCGTTCCAGGTCGTCCTGCAGTGGGCCGACGAGATCGAGCCGACGCTCCTCGTCGTGGCCCGCCACGGCAGCCACCGCATCGAGGGGACGGACCTCGGCTCGCAGGCCGACAACCTGGTGCGCCTGGCGCCGACCAGCGTTCTGCTCGTTGGGACCACGGCCGTTCACCCGGAGGAGATCCCGTGGATCGAGGAGGACGGCGAGACGGGTCTCGAGTGGGCGCCCGACGCCGAGGTGCGCATCCTGCGGGTTCCGCCCTTCGCGCTGGGAATCGCGCGCAAGGCGGTCGAGGAGTACGTCCTCGAGGCATTCGGATCGAACGGCCACGAGGGCAACGGCGACGGGAACGGCGACGCCGCCGGCCACGCCCTGCCGGTCGTGACGGGGGCTCGGCTCGACGAGGCGATCGCCAAGCTCCTGCCGACTCACATGCAGCTCATCATGGGGATCGGGACGGCGGAGGAGCTGGCCCTGGCCGAGGTCAAGGCCGAAGAGGCCATGAAGCGTACGGTCGTCGAGGGCGCCGACGCCGACGCCGTGCCGGACGTGCGCATGGTCCAGGCGCGCTGCCCGTACACGGGCCACGTCCAGACGCGCGAATGGACCCCCAAGGACGACGTCGTGTGGACCGGAGAGGCGTTCCAGCGCCTGGGGCTCGTGCCCTTGATCGCGCGGCCGCTGGCGCGGAACACGGTCGAGCGGTTCGCCCGCGAGCACGGCATGTGGCGCGTGACGACGCGCGTCATGGACGAGAACAAGCAGGCCATGATCGAGGCCGACGAGTTCGACGCCGACACGATGCTGGTGATGTTCAAGGAGCTCCAGACGAAGCAGCTCAAGGCCGCGGCCGAAGGGGTCGACGGCCTGACCCCCGAGATGCGTCGGTTCATCGACGAAGCGAAGGCGGCCGGCGTGACGCGCTGCCCGATCCGGGATATCGAGAAATCGATCGAGCGCTGCCCTGTCGACTTCAAGACGGCCTCGCCGGATGAGGCGCGGGCGGCGATGGAGGCGATCCTCGAGGCCCAGGCGCGGGAGGACGGCGCTTGAGGCTCGAGGCCCGGCCCCACGTCGTGGCCTGGAACCTGACCCGGCGCTGCAACCTGGCGTGCGCCCACTGCTACATCAGCGCCGGATCTTGGCATGCCGCCGACGGCGAGCTGTCGACGGACGAGTGCCGGCGCGTGGCGGACGAGATCCTCGAGGTTCAGCCCGGCGCAATGCTCATCCTGTCCGGCGGCGAGCCGCTGCTGCGTGACGACCTGGAAGCGATCGCGCGTCATGCCACGGAACGCGGCGCGACGGTCGTCGTCGGGACCAACGGCACCCGGCTGACGGACGACCGGATCGAATCCCTGCGGGCGGCCGGCGTGCGTGGCGTGGCGCTGTCCATCGACTCGCTCGACCCGCGCTACCACGACCGGTTTCGGCACGGCGCCGGATCGCTGGAGGAGACGCTCGCCGCGGTGGAGCGGCTCGAGCGGCGCGGCCTGCCGTTCCTCGTCCAGACGACGGTCACCCACGGCAACCGCGACGAGATCGAAACCCTCGCCGAGTGGGCGGCCGAACGGGGCGCGATGGCCTTCAACTGCTATTTCGTCGTGGCCACCGGTCGGGGGGCTGGGCTGCGGCCGCTCCTGCCCGCCGAGAACGAGGCCGTCCTGCGCCGGCTGATCGCCCTGGAACTGCGGTTTCGGGGGCGCATGCTGGTGCGCTCCAAGTGCCAGCCCCAGATCATGCGCCTGGTCCACCAGGCGGGCGTCGACTCGTCGCTCGCGCGCTACGCCACGCGCTGTCCGTGCGGGGTCCAGTACTGCCGCATCACGCCCGAGGGAAAGGTCACCCCGTGCCCGTATCTGCCCGTCGTCGCGGGCGATCTGCGTCGGCAGACGTTCGGCGAGGTGTGGCGCGAAGGGCGCGTGTTCGTCGCCCTGCGCGAGGGCTCGCCGGGCGGGAAGTGCGGCCGCTGCGAATACCGCGCCGTGTGCGGCGGCTGCCGGGCGCGGGCGTACGCCGACCACGGTGATCCGCTGGCCGCCGACGACGCGTGCGCGTACGAGCCCGACGGAGAGCGGGCGCTCGTCGCCGCCCACGACGGTCCGACCTACGGGGAGTTCGTTCCCGCGTCGCTGGAATGGTCGCCGGAGGCCGAGGCGCGGATGGCGCGAATCCCGTCCTTCGTTCGCGGTGTCGTCACGTCCCGGGCCGAGGCGTTCGCCGCTCGTCTGGGCCACGCCACGATCACGCCCGAGATCCTGGACGAGATGCGCGCCGCGATGCCCATCGACTTCTCCAAGGCCCGAGCGTTCTTCGAGGGGGGTGGGTCGTGAGCGGGCGCAACCGGCGGTGGCCCGTCGTCGCGCTGGCGCTCGGCGCTCTGGCCCTGGTGTGGGCCATCCCCGGCCTGGCTCAGCAGGCAGCCGAGAAGACCGGCGCCACGATTCCCTACGAATACGGGAACTTCCCGGGCATCGGGAGCCGCGCGGCGGTGTGGATCGCCGCCGAAGTGCACCTGATGTTCGCGGCCTTCGTGCTGGGCGTTCCGATCTTCGCGGTCGTCACCGAGGCGATCGGGATCTTCGGCAAGGACCAACGCTACGACCGGCTGGCGAAGGAGTTCACCCGGCTCCTGGTCATCGCCTACAGCGCGACCGCCATCTGGGGCGCGATCCTGGTGTTCTTCCTGACCACGCTGTACCCGCGCTTCTGGGCCCACATGGCCTCGATCTTCGAGGTCTCGATGTGGATCTACGTGGGCCTGTTCTTCTTCGAGTCGTTCACTTTGTACCTGTACTATTACGGCTGGGAGCGCTGGCACGACGGGCGCGCCAAGATCGGGCACTGGGGACTCGGGATC
>CAZCZH010000235.1:360-3643 GCA_964502985.1 uncultured Gemmatimonadales bacterium | reverse complement strand
CTGACGCGCCGTCTGGTCGACGTGGCGCAGGACGTCACGGTCACCGAAGAGGACTGCGGCACGATCCTGGGTCTGGAAATCTCCGCCCTCAAGGAGGGCGAGGAGGTCATCGAGCCCCTGCGTGACCGCATCGTCGGGTCGGTCGCCCTGGACGATGTCAGCGACCCGATCAACGGCGAGCTGCTCGTCGAGGCTGGCGAGGAAATCGGCGACGACCAAGCGCAGGCCATCGAGGACGCGGGGATCGAGAAGGTGCGCATCCGCTCGGTCCTGACATGTGAGGCGCGGCGCGGCATCTGCCGCAAGTGCTACGGCCGCAACCTGGCCACGCTGAAGCCGGTGGACAGCGGCGAGGCGGTCGGCATCATCGCCGCCCAGTCGATCGGCGAGCCGGGCA
This sequence comes from uncultured Gemmatimonadales bacterium, assembly GCA_964502985.1. GTDB lineage: Bacteria > Gemmatimonadota > Gemmatimonadetes > JACCXV01 > JAHWKZ01 > CAZCZH01. The sequence goes on along the minus strand of CAZCZH010000235.1, from coordinate 3,246 downwards.
CTCAGCTCACCCTGCGGACGTTCCACATCGGCGGAACGGCGAGCCGCATCGCGGCTCAGTCGCGCAAGATCGCTTCGTTCGCCGGAGAGGTGGAGTACGAGCGCATCCAGACAGTCGAGACCCCGGAGGGCGAGGAGATCGTCACCGGACGCGAGGGCCAGCTTCTCGTCATGGACACGGAGGGACGCGTGCGGAGCCGGCTGACGGTCCCGTACGGGGCGTTCATCCGCGTCGAGGACGGCTCCAAGATCGAGGAGGGGGACCTGCTGTTCGAATGGGACCCGTACTCGACGCCGATCCTGACCGACAAACCGGGCATCGTGCAGTTCCACGACATCGTCGAGGAGCTCACCGTTCGCGAGGAGCTCGACGAGTCGACCGGTCTGCGTCAGCGAGTCATCGTGGAGGACCGCGACAAGGCGCTCCATCCGCGGATCACGATCGTCGACAAGAAGGGAAGCAAGGTCCGCGACTTCATCATCCCCACGGGGGCCCATCTGCTGGCCCGCGACGACGAGGAGGTCTCGGCCGGCCAGACGCTGGTCAAGATCTCGCGCGAGATCTACAAGACGCGCGACATCACGGGCGGCCTGCCGCGGGTGGCCGAGCTGTTCGAGGCCCGCAAGCCGAAGGACCCGGCCGTCATCACGGAGATCGACGGAAAAGTGGAGTTCGGCAAGATCGTGCGCGGTAACCGTCAGTTGCTGGTCGTTCCCGAGCAGGGGGAACCACGCGAGTACTTGATCCCACACGGCAAGCACCTGCGGGTCCACGAGGGGGATGTCGTCCGCGCGGGCGATCGCCTGAGCGAAGGTCCGGTCAATCCGCACGACATCCTGCGGATCAAGGGGCCGCGCGAGGTGCAGGAGTACCTCCTCAACGAAATCCAGGAGGTGTATCGCCTACAGGGAGTGAAGATCCACGACAAGCACATCGGGGTCATCGTCCGGCAGATGCTCCAGAAGGTGCGCATCGTGAATCCCGGCGACACGGACCTGCTCGAGGGCGAGCACGTGGACAAGGTCACGTTCCGCAAGGCCAACGAGGAGATCCTCAAGGTGAGCGGCGAGCCGGCGACGTCCGAGCCGCTGCTCCTGGGGATCACCAAGGCCGCGCTGACGACTGAATCGTTCATCTCGGCGGCCTCGTTCCAGGAGACGACCCGCGTCCTGACCGAAGCCGCGTTGAGCGGCCGGCGGGACGAGCTGATCGGGCTCAAGGAGAACATCATCATCGGCCACCTTATCCCGGCCGGCACCGGGACCCCGCGCTACCGCGCGGTCGTGTTCCCGCTGCCCAAGCTCGAAGAGCTGGCGGCCGAGGCCGAGGCCGAGGCGGCGGCGGCGCGTGCCGCGGCTGCCGCTCGTGCGGCGGCGGAAGCGGAACTCGAAGCCGAACTGGCCGAGGAAGAAGCGGAACAGGGCGTCGAGGCCGAGGAGGAGGCCGCGACCGAGGTCTAGCGAACAGCGAGAACGATTCTGCGGAGGGCGCGATCAGCCAGGAAGCGATCGCGCCCTTTTCGCTTCATGGCCGGCGAGGAACCCGCTGGACCCGCCGGGGGCCCTCCTGGGTGCTTCGCCCCTTGACGAGCGTCGGTTTTCGCCTATCTTACCAAGTCTCTGATTTTTCGCGGCCGGGAGAGGTGCGCCCGGCCGCTCGCATGCAGGGAAACAAGCCGGATAGAGGTTTCGTGCCGACGATCAACCAGCTGGTCCGCAAGGGCCGCAAGCAGGTGAAGAGCAAGACCTCGGCGCCCGCGCTGACGGAGTGCCCGCAGCGGCGCGGCGTATGCACGCGCGTCTATACGACGACGCCGAAGAAACCCAACTCTGCGCTTCGCAAAGTGGCTCGCGTGCGGTTGACCAACGGCATCGAGGTCACGGCCTACATCCCCGGCGAGGGGCACAACCTCCAGGAGCACTCGATCGTCCTGATCCGGGGCGGTCGTGTCAAGGATCTGCCGGGCGTGCGCTATCACATCGTGCGCGGGACGTTGGACGCGAGCGGCGTGCAGGACCGCAAGCAGGGGCGCTCGAAGTATGGCGCCAAGAGGCCGAGGTAGGATCGAAGAATGAGTCGCCGGACCCGAGCCGAAAAGCGCGAGATCCCCGGGGACCCGAAATACGGGGACCAGCAGGCGGCGAAGTTCATCAACAACTTGATGTACGGTGGGAAGAAGAGCCTCGCCGAGCAGATCTTCTATGGGGCGCTGGAGAACATCGAGGCCAAGACGGGCCAGCCCGGGATGCAGGTTTTCCGCCAGGCGATCTCGAACGCCCGCCCGCAGCTCGAGGTCAAGAGCCGCCGGGTGGGAGGAGCGACGTACCAGGTCCCGACGGAGGTTCGCCCCGAGCGCCAGGTCGCGCTCGCGATGCGCTGGCTGATCGGGTTCTCGCGTGATCGAAACGAGAAGACGATGAGCGAGCGCCTCGCCTCGGAGCTGATGGCGGCGTCGAAGAACGATGGGGCGGCCGTGCGTCGCAAGGACGAGATCCATCGCATGGCCGAAGCCAACAAGGCATTCGCCCATTATCGCTGGTAGGGTGGGGCCCGGCACGTAGCACGAGACGACGGCGCTTACGGCCCAGAGCGTGAGCTCGGCGGCCCGCTGGCGCGTTGAAGATTCCTTCAGCCCCGGATTGGACGCGCTCCGAACGGTCCGGTCACGGGATCCAGGATAGAGATGCCGCACGCGCCGCGTTTCGGGGCGTGTCCCGGAGCCGCGGATGCGCGCTCCGGATGGCGGACGATGGTGGCTCGCGCGAGTGCGCGCGAATCGAGTCGCTCGAGATGGGGACGGAGATCCGAACCGAGGAACCATGACCAGACGAACGTCACTCAAGGATCTGCGGAATATCGGCATCATGGCCCACATCGACGCCGGTA
>CAZCZH010000235.1:0-350 GCA_964502985.1 uncultured Gemmatimonadales bacterium | reverse complement strand
ACGCCGACCACCGAGCGCATCCTCTTCTACACGGGCCGCAGTCACAAGATCGGCGAGGTGCACGAGGGGACGGCCACGATGGACTGGATGGAGCAGGAGCAGGAGCGCGGCATCACGATCACGTCCGCGGCGACCACCTGCTTCTGGAAGGATCACCGCATCAACATCATCGACACACCGGGCCACGTGGACTTCACGATCGAGGTCGAGCGATCCCTGCGCGTGCTCGATGGCGCGATCGGCGTGTTCTGCGGAGTGGCGGGTGTCGAGCCCCAGTCGGAGACGGTGTGGCGGCAGGCGGAGAAGTACCACGTGCCCCGGATCGCCTTCGTCAACAAGATGGACCGCGT
>CAZCZH010000234.1:0-3647 GCA_964502985.1 uncultured Gemmatimonadales bacterium | reverse complement strand
GTCCACCTCCAGGAGGCGCACGTTCTTCTTGGCCCCCAGGGCCTCCAGCGCCTCGGGGGCGTAGCCGGGGGCGATGACGACCTCGACGAACAGCCCGGCGATCTCCCCCGCCGTCTCCCCGTCCAGGGGGCGGTTCAGGGCGATGACCCCGCCGAAGGCCGAGAGCGGGTCCGTGTCGCGCGCCATGCGATAGGCGTCCGCCAGGGCGTCGGCCGAGGCCACGCCGCACGGGTTGTTGTGCTTGACGACGACGGCCGTGGGGCGCTCGAACTCGCGGGCCAGCTCCAGGGCGGCGCCCGCGTCCAGGAAGTTGTTGAAGCTCATCTCCTTGCCGTGGAGCTGGCGCGCCCCCGCCACGGACGGCTCGTCCACGACCGGATCGCGGTAGAACGCCGCCTCCTGGTGCGGGTTCTCGCCGTAGCGCAGGCCCTGGGCCAGGTCGAACGTGAGCGACAGCACGCGCGGGAACTTTTCAAAGGCCTCCGTCCGGCCCGCAAGATACGTACTGATCACCGCGTCGTAGTGCGCCGTGTGGGCGAACACCTTCTGCGCCAGGCGCCGGTTCGTGGCCGCCGAGACGGCCCCGCCGCCAGCCCGCATCTCGTCCAGCACGCCCGCGTAGTCGCCCGGGTCCACGACCACGGTCACGTCCTCGTGGTTCTTGGCCGCCGAGCGCAGCATGGTGGGGCCGCCGATGTCGATGTTCTCGACCGCGTCGTCGAAGGTGCAGCCGGGTTTCGCGATGGCGGCCTCGAAGGGGTACAGGTTCACGGCCACCAGGTCGATGGGCCGGATGCCGTGCTCGGCCGCCTGGGCCATGTGGTCCGGGCTGCTCCGGCGGGCCAGGAGCCCCCCGTGGATCTTGGGGTGGAGGGTCTTCACGCGCCCCTCCATGATCTCGGGGAAGCCCGTCTCCTCCGAGACGTCCTTCACCGCCACGCCCGCCTCCCGCAGGGCCCCCGCGGTGCCGCCGGTGGAGAGGATCTCGACGCCCATGCCGGACAGGGCCTTGGCGAACTCCGCCACGCCGGTCTTGTCCGACACGCTGATCAGCGCGCGCTGGATGGTGCCCACGGCTCGCCCGGTCTCCTTGCCCGCCCAAAGGTTGCCCGCGAAGGGTGTGGGCCGATTATAGGAGAGGCCCCCACCGGGCGCCAACGCGTGGCCCCGTGGCCGGGCGTCTCCGGTTGACCCGTCGCTTGGGGCCCCCTAGAATTTGCCGCTCCCGGAGCCGCTAATTGTCCGGCGCCGCCTTGTGTGCCGCGCTGTGTCGATCGTCCGGCAAGCGTTTCGGGGCGCCGTAGCCAAGTGGTAAGGCAGAGGTCTGCAAAACCTCCATTCGGCGGTTCGAATCCGCCCGCCGCCTCCAGTTCCGTCCACGTCAGCTCGGCGGCTCGCCGATGAACAAGTCGTCGACGAGCGCGCTTCCCGCCTCGACGGCGTAGCGCTCGAAGTCCGTCACCCCCGCCTCGCGCAGGACCTCCTCGTCGATCCACATCCGACCTGTCGAACGGCGCGCGTCGGAGACGAGGATCGCATGCGCCGCGTCGGCCACGATCTCCGGGGTGCGGCACTCCGCGGGGCGCACGCGTCCGCCCAGGCGCCGCAAGGCGGCCGTGGCGATGACCGTTCGCGGCCACAGGCCGTCGACGGCGATTCCCGCCTCCCGCAACTCCTCCGCCAGGCCGAGCACGCACAGGCTCATTCCGTACTTCGACAGGCTGTAGGCCAGGTGCGGCCCGAGCCAGCGCGGATCGAGGTCGAGGGGCGGCGCCAGCGCCAGCACGTGGGCGTTGTCCGAGCGCTCCAGGTGAGGGATCGCGGCGCGCGTCCCGACCCACATGGCGCGCGCGTTGACGGCGTGCATCAGGTCGAAGCGCTTGACGGGCGTGTCGCGGGTCCCCGCGAGGTCGATGGCGCCGGCCCCGTGAACCACGACGTCCAGGCCGCCGAGCGCACGCGCCGCCTCGTCGATGGCGGCCTCGAAGCGCTCGGCGTCGCGGACGTCCAGCTCGAGCGCCACGGCCCGGCCGCCCGCCCTCTCGACGTCCCGCGCCGCGTCGTGGATCGTGCCTGGAAGGTCGGGTCGCGGAACGACGGTCTTGGCGGCCAGCGCGACGGCCGCCCCGTCCCGCGCGGCCCGCAGCGCGATCGCACGGCCGATCCCGCGACTCGCCCCGGTGACGAACAAGCGCCGCCCGGCCAGCGATCCGGTGGCTCCCGGCACGTCGCTCACCGGCCCTCCCCCACGCCTCCGCGCGTCAAGAGCCCCTCCAGCCGGCGGGCGACGATCCGCGCCTCGGCGTCCGAGAAGGTCCGCACGTCGAGCCACACGGCGCCGTCCGCGACCCGCGCCACGATGGGCGGCTGCCCGACCCGGAGGGCCGTCGCGAGCGTGGCCGCCGATCCGCCGCGAGGCACGACCTTCAGAGCCCAGCCCGGAAGATCGACGCCCGGCAGGGTGCCGCCGCCGGCCCGGCCGGCGTGCGGGACGACCTCGGTCATGTCCCGCGCGGCGGGAGCCAGATCCGCCCGCAGGGCTCGCGCCCGGAGCTCCAGCTCGGCGGGCTTCGCGGTCAGCATGCGACGAACGGGCGTCGCGTCGGGGTCCTCGAGGGCCAGACGCAGGGTCGCCTCGAGGGTCGCCAGGGTCACCTTGTCGACGCGCAGGGCGCGCAGCAACGGGTCGGTCCGCAGGCGCGTGACGACGCTCTCGCGGCCGCACACGATGCCCGCCTGCGGGCCCCCCAGGAGCTTGTCGCCGCTCGCCGTGACCACGTCCGCACCGGCGTCCAGCGCCCCCCGCACGGTGGGCTCGCCGGGGGCCAGGCCGAGCGGGTCGAGCAGCCCCGTGCCCTGGTCGAACGCCAGCCGGACTCCGCGCTCCGCGGCCAGCCGGGCCAGCTCCCCGAGGCTCGCCTCGGCGACGAACCCGCGCACCTCGAAATTCGAGCGGTGGACCTTGAGCAGGAGCCCGACGTCGTCCTCGTCCAAGGCCCGCTCGTAGTCCTCCACGCGGGTCTTGTTCGTCGCTCCGACCTCGACGATCCGCGCCCCCGCGCGGGCAAGGATCTCGTGGATCCTGAACCCGCCGCCGATCTCGAGCAGCTCGCCGCGCGACACCGCCACCCCACGCCCGTCCGCCAGGCCGGCGACGACGAGCACCAGCGCGGCCGCGTTGTTGTTGACGACGAGCGCGTCCTCGGCCCCCGTGGCGAGGCGCAGCAGACCGGTCGCGTGAGCGTAGCGCGAGCCGCGCTCCCCGCGCGCGAGATCGAACTCGAGGGCCGTGTAGCCGGCGGCGCCGGCTACCGCGTCGAGCGTGGACGGGGCCAGCTGAGCCCGCCCCAGGTTGGTGTGGACGACGACCCCCGTAGCGTTGACCACCGGACCCAGGGCCGGCCGGTCGAGCTCGACCAGCCGCTCCCCCCAGCGCGCGTCGACGGCCGCCCGGACGGCGGCCTCGTCGGCGAACATGGCGGGGCGGGCGACGAGCGCTTCCCGCACGTCCTTCAGGGCGCCCTCCAGCGCGGCCCGCTCGAGCCGCGCCCCGGCTTCGCGCTCGCGAACCGCGCCGGGGGGCTCGGCCAGGCAGGGAACGGCCAAGCCGCCGGAGCGGCACTATCACACGTGGTGCTTCCCCGTCG
>CAZCZH010000233.1:0-3701 GCA_964502985.1 uncultured Gemmatimonadales bacterium | reverse complement strand
CGCCGAGGTTCTCGAGCAACTGCTTGTACGCGCCGCCCGTCGACGTCTCGTAGTTCCGCGCGATGGCCTCGATGATCGAGTACTCGTCGGCAACCACCGGCTCGATCTCGTAGCCGGTGAGGAACTTCAGGTCGTCGATGACGGTCCAGTCGGTGGGGTCGCCCATCGCCAGAACGATCGTGTTGCCGTCTCGGCGCACGGGAAACACCTCGTACTTGGTGGCGATCTCGCTCGGGATGAGCTTGATCACGGACGGATCGACCTCGATCTTCGCCAGATTCACGCCCGGGACACGGAACTGGCGCTCGAGCATGGACGTGATCGTGCGCGACTCGACATAGCCGAGCTCGATCAGGTTGTAGCCCAGTTTGCGGCCGTTCGTCTTCTGGCGGGCGTGCGCCTTCGCGATCTGCTCCGAGGTGACGAACCCCTCGTTGAGCAGCATGGCGGGGATGTTGAGGCCGGTCCCCGCGCCGGGCTCCGGCCCGGCCGGGAGCTGGTCGGGCTCGACGTGCGGGTCGGCCCTCTGGATCTCGCTGTGAGCCGCGGACGAGCGGTTCATGGCCTTCCTCGTTCCGGGGGTTCGAGTCGTTTCGGGCTCGGCCGTTCGTCCAGCCGGGTCGCGTTTTGCAGGACCCCCAGACGGGACGCTCCGATGCCCGGAACCGCGCGGACTTCGGCCCAGGAGTGGAATCCACCCCTGCGCCGACGCACGCGCAGAACTTGTTGTGCAAGTTGCGGACCAATCCCGGCCAGACCGACCAGGAACGCCTCGTCGACCGAATTCAGGTCTGGCCGCGTAGCGATGCGCCCGGCGTCGCCGGAACCCCACTCGAGCCACGGCGCCAGGCGCTCCAGCGTGCGCGGTCCGACTCCCTTGACGGCCTCCAGATCGGCCGGCCCGCGGAACGGCCCGTGCTCGGCGCGCCAGGCGACGATGGCTTTCGCCGTCCTCGGCCCGATGCCGGGCAGACGGTCCCATTCGACGATCCCGGCCGTGTTCGGATCCAGTCGTCTGGGCGGCCCCCCGGCGTCGGCGAGCCGCCGGCGTGCGTCGAGCGACGCCCTGTACCACGCGACCCGCGGATCGCCGGCCGGGAGCCGGGCCGCGAGCCGCGCCACGCTGGGCAGGGGTGGCGACAGCCGAGCCGCCGACCACCCAGCCAGCGCCGCGTCCCATCCCCCGCTTTCCGCGGCGACGCCCAGCGTCCACGCCACGGCGAGAGCCGCGAGCGCGGCGCGCTCGGCCGGGGTCCACGCCTCGACGCGGGCGCCGAACCGGCGTGTCAGAAACTCGACAGCGACCTTCCCCATCGGGCGGTAGGTATTTCAAGAATCGTACCGGGGCGCTAGGCTGTGGGAGGAGGAAACGTGCCGCCCGACCGACTCGACGAATACCGCAAGAAGCGCGACTTCCGCCGGAGTCCGGAGCCCTCCGGCGAGGGGCGCCGCGCGAGTGGCGACCGGCGGTTCGTCATCCAGAAGCACGACGCGACCAGCCTGCATTACGACTTCCGGCTCGAGGTGGACGGCGTGCTCAAGTCGTGGGCCGTTCCGAAGGGGCCGTCGACCGACCCGCGTGAGAAGCGGCTGGCGATCCCCACCGAGGATCACCCGCTGGACTACATCGACTTCGAAGGCGTGATCCCGGAGGGAGAGTACGGCGGCGGGACGGTCCTGGTGTGGGACCGCGGGACCTACGAGAACCGCACCACGCAGGACGACGACCAGGAGGTCCCCCTGGGGAAGGCCCTGGAGGCGGGCCACGCCGCGGTCTGGCTCGAGGGCGAGAAGATCCGCGGCGGCTACGCGCTCTCCCGGGTCGCGACGGGGGACGACGAGCGCTGGCTTCTCGTCAAGATGCGGGACGAGGCCGCGGACGCGCGCCGCAATCCCGTCTCGACGGAGCCCGACTCGGTGGCCTCCGGGCGCAGTCTCGAAGAGGTCGCCGAGGAGGAAGGCGACTCGGAGTGAGCGGCCCGTTCGCCGATCTGTCCGACGAGGAGAAGGACGCGCTCGAGGAGACCGCTTTCCCGGACTGGACGGAACCCATGCTGGCGACCCTCACCGACGAGCGCTTCTCGGATCCCGACTGGATCTACGAGCGCAAGCTGGACGGGCTGCGGCTCCTCGCCTTCCGCCACGGGGCCGAGGTGCGGCTCCTGACGCGCAACGAGAAGCGGCGGAACGACGCCTTCCCCGAGCTGGTCGAGGCCATCGGCGGTCAGGACGCCGAGCGGTTCGTCGTCGACGGCGAGGTCGTCGCGTTCGAGGGGAACGTCAGCAGCTTCTCCCGCCTCCAGCCGCGCATGAACCTGCAGAACCGCGACGAGGCCCTGACCAGCGACGTCACGGTGTATTACTACCTCTTCGACCTGCTGTACCTGGCGGGCCACGACACGACCCGACTCCCGCTGCGGCGGCGCAAGGCGCTGCTCCGGCGGGCGATCGACTTCGCCGACCCCTTGCGCTGGACTCCGCACCGCAACGAGCGGGGCGAGGCGTACCTCCAGGAGGCGTGCCACAAGGGGTGGGAAGGCCTGATCGCCAAGCGCGCGGACGGCCCGTACGCCCACGGACGCTCGCGCGACTGGCTCAAGTTCAAGTGCGCGCACGGCCAGGAGCTGGTGGTCGGCGGCTGGACCGAGCCGCGCGGCTCGCGGATCGGCTTCGGCGCCCTGCTCCTGGGGACCTATGACGGCGACGAGTTGCGCTACGCCGGGAAGGTCGGAACGGGGTTCGACGACGAGACGCTCGAGCGCCTGGCGAGTCGCCTGGCCGGGTTGGAGCGCAAGACGCCGCCCTTCGCCGACAGGGACGGACTTCCCGAGGAGGGCGTGCATTGGGCCACGCCGCGGCTCGTGGCCGAGGTCGAGTTCACCGAGTGGACGTCCGACGGGAAGCTGCGCCACCCGCGGTTCAAGGGGCTGCGCGACGACAAGGATCCCGCCGACGTCGTGCGGGAGCGTCCGTCGTGAGCGAGACCCTGCGCTTCGGGCCGTACACGGTCGAGGTGTCGCACCGCGACAAGGTCCTGTTCCCCGACGCCGGCGTGACCAAGGGCGACCTGATCGACTACTATCGCGACGTGGCCCAGCGGATGCTGCCGTACCTCACGGAGCGACCGGTGACGATGCAGCGCTTCCCTGACGGAATCGACGGCGAGGGATTCTATCAGAAGGAGATCTCGGACTACTTTCCGGATTGGATCGACCGTGTGACGGTCGACAAGGAGGGGGGCACGGTGACCCACGTCGTGGTCGGCAACCAGGCCGGCCTCGCGTACCTCGCCAACCAGGCCTGCATCACGCCCCACGTCTGGCTCGCGCGCCGCGACCGGTTGCACCACCCGGATCGTCTGATCTTCGACCTCGATCCCCCGGACGACGCGTTCGATCTCGTGCGTCGCGCGGCGGGGGCGCTGCGCGAGCTCCTCGGCGAGCTGGGCCTCGACCCGTACCTCATGGCGACCGGCGGCCGCGGCCTGCACGTGGTCGTCCCGCTCGACCGGAGCGCGGGCTTCGATCGCGTGCGCGGCTTCGCCCGCCGGGTGGCCGAGACGCTGGCCGACCGCGACCCCGAGCGCTATACGACCGAGACGCGGAAGAAGAAGCGTCGCGGACGCCTGTTCCTCGACTACCTGCGCAACGCCTACGCTCAGACGGCCGTGCCGCCGTACGCCGTGCGGCCGCGGCCGGGGG
>CAZCZH010000232.1:0-3707 GCA_964502985.1 uncultured Gemmatimonadales bacterium | reverse complement strand
TCGACCCGGACGGCAACAACGTCGAGGCGGTGTGCCACCGGCCGGGGTGAGCGCCGAGCCCGGGACCGGCCGGCGCGAGCCGCGCGAGCTCGACCTGGAGCGCTGGGAACGGCGCGAGCACTTCCGCTTCTTCCAGGTTTACGACTGGCCGTTCTTCAACCTGTGCGCCGACGTCGACGTGACGAGCCTCGTCCGGCGGACGGCCGAGCCCGACGGGCCGTCGTTCTTTCTCGCGAGCCTGTTCCTGTCGCTCAAGGCGGCCAACGAGCTGGAATCGTTCCGGCTGCGGATCCGCGGCGGGCGGGTCGTCGTCCACGAACGGATCGACGGCGGCTCGACGGTTCTGCGCGAGGACGGGACGTTCGGCTTCGCCTACTTCGACTGGCGCGACGACTTCGGCGAATTCGCCGAAGCAGCGGGGCCGGTGCTCGAAGCTGCCCGCCAGGCAGGAGGGCCCCTGGAGCCGCGCGACGACCGCGACGACCTGATCCACTACTCGGTGATCCCGTGGGTCGCGTTCACCAGCTTCGCCCACGCCCGCCGTCGGCGCGAGGAGGACAGCGTGCCGAAGGTCGTCTTCGGCCGGCACCACGCCGTCGGCGACCGGCGGCGGCTGCCGGTGTCGGTCGAGGTGCACCACGCGCTGATGGACGGGCTCCACGTGGGGCGCTTCTTCGAGCGCTTCCAGGCGCTGCTCGACGCGGGGGAGCCGTGAGCGCGGCCGCCGGGCGCCTCGAGGCGATCTGGATCAAGCGCGCCCGGCTCGGTCCGATGGATCCGGTCGAGCGGGCGCGGCTCCTCGCCGACGTGGGACTCGAGGGGAACGCCAACCAGGGTGGCCGGCGCCAGGTGACGGTTCTCGACGTCGAGGCGTGGGAGGCGGCGACGGCCGAGCTGGAGGCCGAGGTCGATCCCGCCGCCCGGCGCGCCAACCTGCTCGTGCGGGGACTCGACCTGGCGGAGAGCCGGGGGCGCGTGCTCGTCGTTGGCGCGTGCCGGATCCTCGTCCAGGGCGAGACGCGCCCCTGCGAGCGCATGGACGAGGCCCATGACGGCCTGCGCGAGGCCCTGTCGCCGGAGTGGCGCGGCGGCGTCTACGGAACGGCGCTGGACGACGGCGAGATCGCCGTCGGGGCCCCGGTGCTCTGGGGCGCGTGGCGCGAGTAGCTCGGTCGAGGACGCCCTAGCCCTCGACCCATAGCAGGACGGCGAACGCGATCACGGCAACCGTCACGACGCGCTTGACCCATGCGTGGCCCTTGAGGACGGTCAGCCGCACGCCGATCAGCCCGCCGACCAGGTAGCCCGCGCCGAGCACGGCGCCCACGCCCCACTCGACCTTGCCACCGGCCGCGAACAATGCCAGCGACAACGGGGTGAACGTCAGCGCGACGAGCACCTTGAGCGCATTCCCACGCACCAGGTCGAGGCCGGCCCACGTCGCCACGGCGAGGGTCAGGAACCCCACGCCGGCCTGGACGAAGCCGCCGTACACGCCGACCGCGAAGAACCCCGCGCCGAGGGCGATCCGCGGCGGCCCCCCGGGAGGCGTGTGCCCAGGGGCGGCGCGTGACAGCGGGTCCCACAGGGTCCACAGCGACACGGCCACCATCAGGATCGCCAGCACGCGGCGGAACGCCGCGTCGCCGATCCCGATCGCGACCCATGTACCGAGGACGGCCCCGGCGACGGCCGGCAGGCAGGCCCAGGCGAGCCACGAGCGCTCGACCAGCCGGTGCCGCTGGAAGCCCCACACGGCACCCACGTTCTGGGTCAGGATGCCGATCCGGTTGGTGCCGTTGGCCACGGTCGGTGGCAGACCGAGGAAGATCATCGCCGGGAGCGTCAGGAACGAGCCGCCTCCGGCGACGACGTTGATCGTCCCCGCGACGAGCCCGGCGCCGAGAAGGATGGGGTAGGCGGTCCAGGGATCCATCGAGATGCAAGGGTAGGGCGCGGCGTGGCCCGCGGCCATCCGGCGCGCTATCTATCGCCGCATGGCGTTCCACGTCGGCACGAGCGGCTTCTCGTACAAGGCATGGAAGGGCCTCTTCTACCCCGAGGACCTGCCGGACTCCGACATGCTGACGTACTACGCGGGACGGCTCGACGCGGTCGAGATCAACAACACGTTCTACCGTATGCCGACCGTGAAGCTCCTCGCGGGGTGGGCCGAGAAGGTCCCCGAGAGGTTCACGTTCGCCCTCAAGGCGACGCGCCGGATCACCCACCAGAAGAAGCTCGAGGGCGTCGACGACGAGCTCGCGTACCTGACCGAGACCTCGTCCACGCTGGGGGATCGCCTCGGGCCGACGCTGGTCCAGCTCCCGCCGTACCTCAAGAAGGACGTGCCGCGCCTGGCGGAGTTCCTGTCACGTGTGCCGCGCGGGTTCCGCGTGGCGCTCGAGTTCCGCAGCTCGTCGTGGTTCGACGACGAGGTGTACGCCGCGCTGGAGGACGGCGATGCGGCGCTCGTCGTCAGCGACGTGGACGACAAGCCCGAGCCGCCGGTCGTGCGGACGGCGCCGTTCGGCTACGCGCGCCTCCGGCGGACGGACTACGACGACGCGGCGCTCGAGTCGTGGGCCGCGCGCCTGGCGTCGCCCGGCTGGGACGAGGCGTACGTGTTCTTCAAGCACGAGGACGAGGCGACGGGCCCGCGCTGGGCGGCCCGCTTCGGTGAGCTGGCGGCCTGACGGAACGGGAAGCGCCTCGGTCGCCTGGCCGCGTCAGCCCTTCGCCGTGCCGAGCTCCTGGAGCGCGGCCAGCACGGCGACCAGGTCCGGCGCCGCCTCGAGCACTCCGCGCAGCGGGTCGTCCTTCATCGCGCGCAGACGGCGCGGCACGCTGCGGATCGTGAAGCGCGAGGGGTCGAGCGCCTTCGTGACCTCGCGCCAGCGGAGCGGCGTCGACACCGGCGCACCGGGGAGCGGCCGGGCGCTGAAGGGCGCGACCAGGAGCTTGCCGTGCCCGTTCTGCAGGAAGTCGACGTACACCCTGCCACCGCGCTTCCCGACGACGCGCTCGATGGTGGCGATGTCGGGTCGCTCGCGGACGACGAGCCGCGCCAGCAGCTCACCCAGCATCCGCGACTGCTGGTAGGACAGCTGCCGTCCGAGCGGCAACAGCACGTGGAGCCCGCTCGAGCCGCTCGTCTTGACGTACGCCGGCAGGCCGATCTCCCGGCACAGCCCGTGGACGATCTTCGCCACCTCGACGACGTCGGCGAACGGCGCGTCCTTGGGGTCCAGGTCCAGAATGCACCAGTCCGGCTGGCCGAGGGTCGAGACCCGGCTCGACCACACATGGAGCAAGAGCGCCGCCGAGTTGGCGACCCACAAGAGCGATTCGACGTTCTCGACGACGAAGTACGCCAGCTCGCGCTCCGAGCCCTCGCTCCACAGGGTCACCGTGCGCAGCCAGTCCGGCGCCCACTCGGGGGCGTTCTTCTGGAAGAACGACTTTCCGTCGATCCCGTCCGGATAGCGCGTGAGGACGAGCGGCCGGTCCTTCAGGAAAGGCAGCATCCAGTCGGCGACGGCGCGGTAGTACTCGATCAGGTCGCCCTTGGTGTAGCCGGCGTCCGGCCACAGGACCTTGTCGAGGTTGGTGAACGGCACCTCCCGGCGCGGCTCCTCGGGCTCCTCGACGGGCCGCGGCTCCTCGGGGTGCGGCGGGTGGACTCCCTCGCGGACGCACTCCTCGGG
>CAZCZH010000231.1:0-3709 GCA_964502985.1 uncultured Gemmatimonadales bacterium | reverse complement strand
GTCTGGCAGTGGCTGCCTGTGCCGGGTCCCCCGAGGGTCAATCCTCCCCCGGTGTCCTCCTTCCAGGCTTGACGACGGTCGAGGCCGGAAGCCTCGCGGTGGAAGCCCTGAGCGAAGCCGGCCTCGTTGTCCCTCCCGGCTCGGAAACGGAGATCATCGCCTCGACAGGCGGCCACCTCGCCTCGAGTGAAACCCTACGCCTCGTTTCCTGCCCGAGCTTCTTGGATCCGGCCGGGAAAAGTCGCGGGCGGCCCACGGGCTATTTCGAGATTCGCGTGCGCCCCGCCACGACGGGGGCGAGGCTCGTCATCGAGCCGCACTTCACCGCCCAGAGCTGCACCTACGATCGCGACGTCCCGCGCGTCGAGCGCTGCCAGGCCGTCGCGTGCGGATCGACGGGTGTCCTGGAGAGAGAGATCGTCGAGCGCGGCGGAATGGTTGGCGGCCCAGGAATTGAACCGGGAACCCACTGAGTAGGAGTCAGCATAAACCCGATCCGTGCCGACCGGCGAAGGGCTCGGACGGAAGTCAAGTCCGGAATAGCTGGAATCTCTCACTCGGCCGCGGTCGACCGGAATACGCTCGAGCAAGCTTACTGCGCTTCCTGAAATGACCGAGGGTGGCGCGCCGATCGGGCGCAGGCGCTGGACGGCCGTCGCCAGCGCCAGGACCGCCGCCTCGTCTACCGGCTGACCGACGAGGAGCCTGTCCGCGTCGAGGCCTTACCCGGATACAATCGGCATTGATTCCGGATCGAGCTCCAGCTCCTCCCGGGCTCGTTTCAGCAACTGGGACCGGATGTCCTGCAGGAGATCCTGCGGACTGCGGCCGAACGCGTGTTGGACTTCCCGCTCCAGGGTCCGGACCGAAACGGGATCGCGTCGGCGATTTCCTGCACCCGCCAGGCGTGGAAGGGCTCCCGCTCAACGATTCCCATCATTCGCTGAGCGCGAGCGGGAGCCTCGCCTTCGGACAGCCCGAGCTCCGACCAGTCCGGCATCAGGAACCCGCCCAGGTACCAGCGCAGAAGCGCCAGTCTGAGATCCTCCTTCGAGGGCGGCTCCTCGACCGTGACGAGGCCCAGTGGATGGCAGCGGATCGCCAGGCGGAAAAGGTGGCCGGTCTGGGCGGTGCCGCACAGGACGACCAGGCGTCTGGGCGCCTTGCGTAGGAAGCGCTCGATCCGTTCGCACTCGTTGAGGTCGATCCGCGGGGACACGTAGACGTCGAGCATCGCCAGCCGGTGATGGGGGCCGACCGCCGCCAGGGAAGGGACTTCCTCCAGGTCCGCTCCGCGGGGCAGGGAGCGCTGTACACGCTCGCGCAGCAGCTCTCCTACGCCGATCAAACGGATCAGGGTGTGGCGCTGTGGTGGTTCGGTGGAGAAGTCGCGGGGATCGCGGGATCCGAGCATGGATCCAGTGTAGGATGACGCCGTTATCTGAAACGGTGGCTCACCGTTATCTGGCCCGTGATCGCGGCGCTAACCGTTTGTCAAGTATGGAGTTATGTAGGCGACAATTTTCCTCGACGAGGGCCATGCGAGACGCTATGGTTCATTTCCACGCACTCACCCGCGGTCGGCGAGGGAGCGCACGGCGTCCAGGTCGGGTCGCCCAATCGGCCGCCGGCGCTGGACGGCGGTGGCGAGGGCCAGTACCGCCTCCTCCTCCCGCGGCCGCCCGACGAGCTGGAGTCCGACGGGGAGCCCGTCCGCGTCGAGGCCGGCCGGCACCGATGCGACGGGGAGCGCCGCCAGGTTGAGCGCGAACGTGGGCGCGACCCAGTCGATGTACGTCTCCATCTCGCGGCCGGCGACGGTCGCCGGGTAATTCTCCTCGACGGGGAACGGCGGCACGGCCATGGTCGGCGTGAGGACGAGATCGCAGGTCTCGAACAGCTTGACGAACGTCGCCCGGATCCGCGCCCGGGCGTGCTCGGCGGCGGCCAGGTCGCTCGTCGTCACGTCGAGCCCGGCCTCGTAGTTGTTCCGTACGTTGACGCCGAGCTCGGCGACCCGCTCGCGGCGGGGCCACATGTGGGTCACGAACCACAGGCCGCGGAGCGCGAGGAACGCGTCCCGGGCGCCGCTCAGGTCGAGTGCGATCTCGTCGACATGGTGGCCGTCCGCCTCGAGCGCGGCGACGGCCTCGCGGCAGACCGACAGCACGCCGGCGTCGACGCCGATCCCGACCGGGTCGGGCGCCCAGGCGAGGCGCAGGGACTCCCGCGGGCCGGCCTCGGCGGCGGCGACGAAGTCGCGCCCGGCGATGGGCGTGGCCAGCGGGTGCCGCGGGTCGGGGCCGGCGGTCGCCTGGAGCGCGAGCCCGACGTCGGCCGGCGTCCGCGCCAGGAAGCCCGTCACCTGGTGCGTGTCCCACAGCCAGTCCGTGGGCCAGGTCGGCACCAGCCCGACCGACGGCCTCAGACCGACGACGCCGCAGAACGCGGCCGGGATCCGCAGCGAGCCGCCGAGGTCCGTTCCCTCCGCTAGGGCGACCATGCCGGTCGCGAGGCCCGCCGCGCCGCCACCCGTCGAGCCGCCCGCGCTCCGGGTCGGGTCCCACGGGTTCCGCGTCCGGCCGAACACCTCGTTCCAGGTGTTGCCGCCGGCGGCGAACTCGGGCGTGTTGGTCTTGCCGAGGATCACGGCGCCGGCCGCCCGCAGCCGCGCCACGACCAGCGCGTCCTCCTCCGGCACGTGGTCGGCGTAGAGCGGCGAGCCGTACGTCGTCCGGAGCCCGGCGACCGGCGTCACGTCCTTGATCCCGACCGGGACCCCGCACAGGGGACCGGGGTCCTCGCCGGCCTCGATCCGCGCGGCCAGGTCGCGCGCGTCGTCGAGGGCGCGCTCGTTCAGCGTGACGACGGCGTTCAGCGCCGGATTCACCGCCTCGACCCGCGCCATGCACGCCTCGACGACATCGACCGGCGAAACGTCGCCCGCCGCGACGCGGCGCCGGATCTCGATCGCCGAAAGGTCGGGGAGCTCGCCGCCCGGCGGGGCGGCCGCGCGGTCGGCCGCCGTCACTACTCCTCGACGAACGCCACTACGCGGGCGAACGCCGCCTCGCCGCCCTTGAACAGCCACGGGAAGCAGCCGATCACGAGGCGCTGGTTCTGGAGCTCGGGGGCCGCGATCTGCCCGCCCAGGTTCTCGATGTGCATGCAGTCGTGGGGGAACAGCGCATTGTGGGTCAGCTGGTAGTGCTCCTCGGGGAACAGCTCGTCGACGGCATCGGAGCCGCCGAATCTCCGCTCGGCGATGGCCCGCACCTTCTTCCAGTGGTCGAACGTCCCCTTCCCGAGGAAGCGCCCGATGGGAAGGTTCATGGGGTGGTCGGTCGACACGCAGTCGACGCCCCAGATCTTGATCTCCTTGTCGATCAGCCACTGCACCATGTCGGGATGGGCGCCCGGGTGCAGGTGGATGTAGCGCTCCTCGTCGGCCTCGGCGCCGAACTGGCCATGCCGCTCCCAACCGGTGTGCAGGATCAGGCGGTCGCCGTTCCTCACCTCGACCCGCGACTCGATCATCTCGGGAGTGTACACGGCGAGGTCGCCCATCTCGTCCCTGAGGTCGACGATGACGCCCGGGCCGTACAGCCAGTCGAGCGGGACCTGGTCGATCGTCTTGCCGTTGGTGACGAAGTGGCGCGGCGCGTCGAGGTGCGTCCCCATGTGGTTCGAGGTCTGGATGTACTGCGCG
>CAZCZH010000230.1:0-3724 GCA_964502985.1 uncultured Gemmatimonadales bacterium | reverse complement strand
GTCGTGGCGGCCAAGGCGGTGTGCTTCCGCGAGGCGCTCGATGAATCGTTCCGGATCTACGCCTCACGCGTCGTCGAGAACGCTCGCGTCCTGGCGGCGACGCTCGTCGAGCGTGGATTCGCCGTCGTCACGGGAGGCACCGACTCGCACCTGTTCCTCGTCGACTTGCGGGCGACCGGCGACACCACGGGCAAGGTCGCCGAGGCGGCGCTCGGGGAGGCCGGCATCACGGTCAACAAGAACACCGTTCCGGGCGAGACGCGAAGCCCGTTCGTCACCAGTGGGATCCGGGTCGGCTCCCAGGCGCTGACCACGCGCGGGATGGGCACCGACGAGATGCGCCTCGTGGCGGGCTGGATGGCGGACGTCCTCGCGGAGCCCGCCGAGCGCGGAGTGCGGGAACGCGTGCGTCGGGAGGTGGCCGAGCTGGTGACCGGCTTCCCGTTGTATCCGGAGCGTCGGGGAGACTGACGAGCCGCGGCGCGTGATGCGGCTCACGAGCCCGGTCGAGGCGACGATCGTGGTCCGCGGCTCGCGCTTCCTGGCCGCGCTGGCGCCGGTGGCGGACGAATCCCGCGCGAGGGCGTTCTTGGAGCGCCGGGCCGAGCGTGGGCCGGACGCCACTCACCACTGCTGGGCCTGCCGGGTGTGGCGTGAGAGCGGGATCCAGGGCGTGGGCTTCGACGCCGGCGAGCCGAGTGGCACGGCGGGGCGGCCGATCCTCGGAGCGCTGGACCGGGCCGACGCCGTCGACGTGGCGTGCGTCGTGTCGCGATGGTTCGGCGGCACCAAGCTGGGCACAGGCGGGTTGGCCCGGGCGTACGCAGCGTCGGCTTCAGCGGCCCTGGAGACAGCACGGGCGGCGGACGTCCTGGTCGCGGCGGCGGTCTGGACCCGCTTCCGGCTGGCTTTCGACTACTCGCGGACGGCTTCCGTGCGACGCGTGGCGGCCCGATACGCGGCACGGGAGGCGGGGGCCGCCTACGGCGAGCGCGTCGCGTTGACGCTGGACGTCCCCGCCGCGCGCGCCGGGAGCTTCCGACGCGCGCTCGGCGAGGCCACGGCCGGGGGGATCGAAGTGGCGGGTGAGGGGTCGCGGATCGGCCCTGCCGAGGGCCCCTGAGCGGGGTCCTGGAGGGCGCCTCAGGATGGTCCTTCAACTATCGGTCCCGCTTCGCCTTATCCCCTGCGCTGGGGCGCTTGACTCGGCGCGTCGAGGCGGTCTACCTTGCGGTGACATCGAGCGGGAAGGGCGCATGGCCGACAAGCCGAAGAACAAATCCTCCGTCGAAGATCTCGTGGCCGACGTCGAGGCGTATCTCGAGGATTGGTTCCAGGCCAAGCTGCCGTTCACCTTCCAGGGCGGCGTACGGTGGAGTCCTCCTACGGACGTCTACGAGACGCCGGACGAGATCGTGGTGGCGATCTCGATCCCGGGCATGCGAACGAAGGACATCGAGGTCCGCTTCGAGGGCGATCTGCTGCGGGTCCGAGGCGTTCGACGGGAGCGCTGTGACGATCGGCACTATCACAAGATGGAGATCCCGGTGGGCCCGTTCGAGCGCCGGGTCCGGATCCGGCGCGCGATCCGCGTCGACGACATCCGCGTACGCTACGAGAGCGGACTGCTGCACGTCGCGTTGCCCAAGGTCCCGGCCGGCGCGAAGGACGTTCCAATCTCCTGAACGATGACCGGTTGAGCCATGGAGAGCATTCATCTGGACCCCGAAACGAGCGAGCGCCTGACGGCTCTCGGAGCGCGCTACGACCAGCGGGCCTACGCGTTCGTGCTGACGGCTCTCGAGGAGATCGTCCAGCGTCTGCCTCGCCGGCGGCACGTCAGCGGGTCGGAGCTGGCGGAAGGGTGTCGTGAACTGGCGCTGCGACTGTACGGCCCGCTTGCCAAGACCGTTCTGCAGCACTGGAGCGTCCATTCGACGGGGGACATCGGCGAGATCGTGTTCAATCTCCTCGAAGTCGGGGTCCTCTCGAAAGACGAGACCGATTCGAAGAACGACTTCGACGATCTGTTCGACTTCACCGAAGTCTTCGAGACGAACTATCCCTGGGGCGGGCGCGCACGAGCCTGAGCGGCGGCCGCGCCGGCCTCACCGCGCGGCGGTGGATTTGGAGGGGGGGCGACGAAATGGATCAGAGCGGATTCCCAGATTGCCTGAGGTGTGGTCAGGGGAAGCTGATTCCGCTGTCCGACTACGGACGCGAGGGAGCCACCATCCGCTACAAGGCGTGGGTCTGTTCGAATCCGGAGTGCGGGTTCAACCTGCGTATCGACAACGGCGAAATCTCGATCGGGCGCACCATCGGACAGTCTCTGAAGTAGCCGGCGGCGGGGTCGTCGACGCGGGAATCGACACCGTAGTCCGGGTGTGCGAATCGGCGTGATCCGGGCCATCATCTTCGATCTGGACAACACGCTGGTCGACTTCATGTCGATGAAGCGACTCGCGGTCGAGGCGGCGATCGATGCCATGATCGACGCCGGCCTGCCGCTGGATCGCGAAACGGCCGAGCGCGAAATCTTCGCCATCTACGAGCGCGAGGGCATCGAATACCAGCGCGTGTTCGACGATCTCCTGGAAGCGCATCTCGGTGAAGTCGATTTCAAGATCCTCGCGGCTGGCGTGGTGGCCTACCGGCGGGCCCGCGAAGCGGCGCTCGTTCTGTATCCGCACGTGACCGTGACCCTGATGACGCTGATCAAGCGCGGGCTGAAACTGGCCGTCGTGAGCGACGCCCCGCGCCGCGAGGCCTGGCTCCGATTGTGCTACTTGAACCTGCACCATCTGTTCGACGTGGTGGTGACGTTCGAGGACACCGGTGAGCGCAAACCCTCGGCTGCACCGTTCGGGTTGACTCTCGAGCGGCTCGGGGTCCCGGCGCGGGAGGCGCTGATGGTCGGGGACTGGCCGGAGCGTGATGTGGCCGGCGCCGCCGAGGTCGGGTTGCGGACGGCGTTCGCGCGCTACGGCGACACGTTCGGCACGATCGAGTCGGGGGCCGACTTCGAGCTAGACGACATTCATCGGCTGGTCGAGATCGTGGATCGATTGAACGCCCCGGCGACCGCGGAAGGGGATGCATGAGCGAAGACTGTCTGTTCTGCCGCATCGTGTCCGGCGAGATCGAATCCGACAGCGTCGAGGAGACCGAGCGCTGGATCGCGCTTCGCGACGTGAATCCGCAGGCTCCGACTCACGTTCTGATCGTGCCCCGCGAGCATGTGGCGGTAGTCAACGACCTGACCGCCGAGCACGATTCGCTGCTCGGTGAGATGATTCGCGGAGCGGCGCGAATCGCCGGCCGGGAAGGGATCGCGGAATCGGGATACCGCCTGGTGATCAACTGCAATGCCGGCGCGGGCCAAAGCGTGTTTCACCTGCACCTGCATCTGCTCGGGGGGCGTTCCATGCGCTGGCCCCCGGGATGAAGGAGGAGCGATGACCGCGATCGAGGACCGAATCGCCGCCGATCTGAAGGTCGCCATGAAGGCCGGCGATCGGCTGCGCGTCTCGACGCTGCGACTCCTGGCGAGTGACCTGAAGAACCGCCGCATCGAGCGGGGCCACGCGCTGGAGGAGGACGACGTCCTCGAGGTTCTGTCTCGAGCCCTGAAGCAGCGCCGGGAATCGGTGGAGCAGTACGCGCGCGGCGGACGCGAAGACCTGGCCCAGCGCGAGCGGGCCGAAGCGCGGATCGTCGAGGA
>CAZCZH010000229.1:0-3725 GCA_964502985.1 uncultured Gemmatimonadales bacterium | reverse complement strand
TGAAGGCCAGCCCCCACACGGCGAAACGCCGGCCGGCGAGGTCGTCACCGAAGTGCTCCCGAGCCATCTCCGCGAGGCGATGCTTCTGGGCCTCGTTGACCTGGTGCACGGCGTGCACGAGCTGAAAATGGTAGTTCCGCTCCCTGGCCAGGCGCTCGAGGGCCCGCACGTCCTTCGGGAAGCACGACCCGCCGAAGCCCAACCCCGGGAACAGGAACGCGCTGCCGATCCGGCGATCCGATCCCACCCCGGCCCGCACCTGGTCGATGTTCGCCCCGACGCGCTCGCAGAGATTGGCGATCTCGTTCATGAAGGTGATGCGAGTGGCCAACATGGCGTTGGCCGCGTACTTCGTCATCTCGGCCGAACGTGGATCCATGAACAGGATCGGATTGCCGGTGCGGACGAACGGACCGTACAGCGTGCGCACGACTGCACGCGCGCGCTCGTCCTCGGTGCCGACGACGACGCGGTCAGGCTTCATGAAGTCGTCGATGGCGGACCCTTCCTTGAGGAACTCCGGGTTCGACACGACCATGAAATCGAGATCCGACTCCTCGGCCAGGACGTCGCTCACCCTGTCCGCGGTACCGACGGGGACCGTGCTCTTGTTGATCACGACTCGCGGCCCGTCTGCAAGGCGACCGATGGTGCGGGCGACTTCCAGCACGTGCGAGAGGTCGGCCGAGCCATCCTCGTCGGGCGGCGTGCCCACGGCGATGAACAGCACCGTGCTCGAGGACACCGTCTCCCGCGGATCGGTGGTGAACTTCAATCGACCCTCGGCGATGTTCCGTTTGACCAGCTCGTCGAGACCCGGCTCGAAGATCGGCACCTGACCGTGACGCAGCCAGCCGATCCGGGCTTCGTCGACGTCGCAGATCACGACGTCGTTTCCCATCTCGGCGAAGCACGTGCCGGTCACGAGACCGACGTATCCCGCCCCGAACACTCCGATACGCACGCTATCTCCCTCGGGTCGAATACACGACGATCACGGTCGCGGAAAAGGGTCTCCTCGGATCATCCCGAGTGGCGAACCGTCCTCCCGGATGAGCCGCGCGGGAAATATGCAACAAACGGGCCTTTCTGCCGACAATGCGCGGCGTCACGCGACACGTCCGTTCGCCGGACCGGACCGGGCGAGGTCACCGTGCAGCCGCATGTATCGCTCGGCGCTGCGCTCGATCGTATAGTTCTCGACGATCCGGCGTCGACCGGCCTTCCCCATCGCGAGACGTTCCTCCGGCGCTCGACCGAGGAGATCCAGGACGGCGTCGGCGAGGGCCTTCGGATCGCGCGGTGGTATGCTCCGTCCGCCTCCGTCCACCAGCCGCCCGGCGTCGCCGACCTCCGTCGCCACGCAGGGCACGGCGCACGAGAGCGCCTCTCCCACGACGTTCGGAAACCCTTCGCTCACCGAGCTGGAAACGAGCACGTCCAGGGCCGGATAGATCCGCGGCATGTCGGAGCGCGTTCCCAGGAGGAGACAGCGCGACTCGATCCCGGCCCGCCGCAGGAGGGAGGGCATGGGCCCCGCGCCTGGCTCGACGCCCGCGCCGCACAGAACGAACCGGACCTCCGGACAGCGCTCGGCGATCCTCGCCGCCGCGAGCGCGAAACCCACGTGGTCCTTGTCCGGATGGAAGCGCCCCACGTGGCCGACCACGGGGCCGGCCCCGAGTCCCAGCTCGCGCCGGGTGTCCGCGCGGATCCCCTCGTCGGGGCGGAAGCGCGCCACGTCGAAACCGTTAGGGATCACGATCATCCGATCAGCGGCGTACCCCAGGCCGAGATGCGCGTCGCGCGCCGCCCTGGAACCGCACACGATAGCCCTGGGGATCCTCCGCGAGAGGGCCGCGCAGGCACGCGCGGTCCAGATCGTGGAGCGCTTGTGTCCCCCTGTCGCGAGGTCGCTGTGGCGCAGGTTCCAGGCGAGGGCCGGGCGAATGCCGAACGGCCGCGTGGCCAACGCCACTCCGGCCAGCAGATCGGCGTGATACATCCAGCTCTGGACGACGTGCGGACGGAACGCATCGATGCGGCGCGTGAGGCGCCGAACGGCCCGCGGGTCGGGGACCCCCCGGACGAGCCCCAGGGAATCGACGGGAGTCCCTCCGGCCTCGATCTCCTCTCCGACCTCTCCCGCGGGCAGCAGGGACACCGCACGGGGGTCGAAACGCGTGCGGTCGGTTCGCGACAGGAGGGCCCGCAACATGCTCTCCGCCCCACCCCGGTCGAGGGTCGTGATGACGTGCAGGACCCGGATCGGATCCCCGGCGCGGCGTGACATCCGGCGACTCAGCGCGTCGCCGCGATGTAGCTCAGGACCAGACCGGTCACGGCCGTCACGACCTGGATCGTCCGCGACCACGTCTCCCACCAATCGCGCTGCTTCTCGAACGGGACCACGATCGTGTCTCCCGACTCGACGACCTTGACCTCGTCGCGATCGAGCTGTGTGCCTTGGCGGGCTTTCAGGACGACGACGGCGCCTTCGTCCGCGCGGTCGGTATAGCCTCCGACCCTGTCGACGTATCCGTCGACGTCCACGCCCGGTCGATACTCGACGATGCCCGGCTGGAGCACGGCTCCCAGGACCGTCACGCCGACGTCGACCCGCGGCACGTCCAAGGAGTCGCCGTCCAGCAGCTTGACATCGTCCCCACCTCCGGCCGCCCCTTTCCGGAGATCCAGCACTACCTCCGCGGGATCCGCAGCCTGGCGCACGCGCAGCACGCGGCGCTCGTTTTCGGTCAGCAGGTCCGCCGGCACCTGTTGCAACCGGACCAGGCTCTCGTTGGTACCCGTCGCGCCCCGCTTCAGGGTCGCCGTCTCCGCGGAGGCTCGCGCCGTGAGCCCTCCCGCCATCTGGACCAGCTCGCTGACCGTCGTCGTGTCGGGGTGGATGGGATACGTCCCCGGATGGACCACCTCACCGGTCACGACGACGATCGGCTGATCGCGAAAGTTCGAGATCCCCGGGACGTACAGCGCGTCGAACGGCTGCATCGCCAGGGCTCGGCCGCGGTCCCCCGTCGCGTCTCCGCGGGACAGCGACATGAAACGTCGCTCCCCGTCGGCATCGAAACGCGACAACTGGACCTCGTCGAAGGCATCGCTCGGGAAACCTCGCCTGCCGTTCGCCATGGAGAGGAACTCGGCCAGAGTCTCGCCTTCGCGATACTCGTACGTACCGGGGAAGAACACCCGGCCGAAGACCTCGACGGTCTGGTCGGGACCCGGTACAAGAACCGTATCCCCCTCGCGCACCGTCGGATTGAAGCGTCGGTCGGCGGTGTTCCGGAAGCGCGCCAGGTCGACGTCGACAGTGTCCCCCGAGGCGCGAAACAGGACGACGTTCCGTGGCGTCAACGAGTCGACGCGGCTCTCGACCAGCTCGCTGACCCGCGTCACCGACGAAGCCGCCCGTGGACCGGGGTTGGAGACGTCTCCCACGACGAAAACCTTGAATCGGCGAACTTCGGCAAGGGCCACATGCACCTCGACGTTGCGATAGAACGCCCGCGCGCGCTGGCGAACTCGACTCTCGGCGTCCTCTAGCGTGAGGCCCCCGACGGGAATCACGCCGACCGTCGGCACGATGAGGAATCCATCCGGTGTGACGGGAAGCCGGTACGTCAGGTTCAGGTCGCCGAACACAGCCAGGGCGAGAATGTCGCCCGGTCCGACGAGGTACTCCGAGCGATCGACGGTGCCGTCGG
>CAZCZH010000228.1:0-3729 GCA_964502985.1 uncultured Gemmatimonadales bacterium | reverse complement strand
GCGACGCCGTGCAGCCGCTCGACCGCGGGCTCCGTACGCTCCCCCGCGAGCTCGGGCCGGCCTGGTCGGAGCGGCTCAAGGTCTCCGAGGGGGAGGCGATCGCGCTCATCCGCGAGCTGGCGGAGGAGCTGCGCGAGCGCCTCGTCTCGGCTGTCGAGGCGAACGTGCAGAAGGCGAAGGAGATGACGGGATGACACGCGACGAGCTCGACGCCCTCTACCACGCCGCGACCGGGAACGGCCCGAGCCGCGAGCGACCGATCACGTGGGGCGCGGAGGCGCTCGAGGTGGACCGTAGGACCGTCTCCCGCTGGCTGGCGGGCGAGACTCGCCCCACGCCCCGCCAGGTCGCGCAACTCCGCGTCGCGGCCCGTGCCGCCGGGATCCGGCGGGGGCGCGCCTCGGAGTCGTCGCGGCTCGCCCGCCTCCGGGGGTGGTTCAACGCGCGTGCGGCCGAGCGGGCGATCGTGGCCGCGGCGACCGAGACGCTCATAACTCGCCTCATCGCCAACCGTGAGCTCGACCGGGACCCTTCGGAGCGGGATGCGCTGCCCGGTGGGCGGCTCGCCCGCCATCCGCACCTGTTCCGTGACCGGCGCGGATCGGACTTCCTCCAACCCGGCGGGGCGACCCGATACCTCCGCGGGGGCCCCCGGTGACGGACTGCCCCGGTGCCCCGCCCCGGCGAGATTACGGCCCCCCGCTGCCCCGCGAGTATCACCGCGAGTGCGGCCCGGGCGCCATCGCCGCCCTGACGGGGCTCGCGCGCCGAGAGGCGGCGCGCCGGCTGTGGGGACACACGCTCTTCTGGCGCGAGCCCGGACAGTCGTTCGAGAACGCCGAGGGAACGCCCGCGTTCGCCTCCCTCGACGTGCTGCTCCGCTTCGGCTGGGGCGCGGACTGGTATAGCTACGACGGCGCGCTGATCGCGGACACGGAGACCGTCGTGGCCTCCCAGGCCCGGACCGCGGAGGCGCGCGTGCGCGGAGGCGCTCGCCCGCTCCCGCGGCGCCGACGGGCGCTCGGGGCCGTCGGCGAGCGGGGCGAGGATGCGCCCGCGGTGGGGGGTGCGCGCGAGACGGACGCCACGACGCCCGAGCTGGAGACTCTCGCCGCGAGCGCGCACCCCCTGTCGTGGTGGCTCGCGCGACATCGGGCCGGCTACTGGCTGTATCACGTACAGCTCGACGGTGGCCGCGGCGGCCACGTGCTGGCGACGCACGGGAGCGAGATCCTGTCGGGCGCGGGGCCCGGGATGTCTGACTGGCCGGTTCTGGCGGCGTTCCGGGTTCACCCCCCGCGGACGGCCGCACGGTCCGCCGTGGACACGACCGATGTAGCGACTGCCGCCCCGCTGGCGGCGGCGACGATTCACACCCCCGCGATGGAGGACGCGAAGATGACGACGACGGTGGAGAGCGAAGCGATCGATGGGCTGGCCGACCTGATCGAGGCGGGCGGCGCGCCCGAGTTCGACGGCGAGGCGATCGCCACGGCTATCCTGGAGCGGCTCGACGAGATGTTGACCGAGACGGAGGCGGCGGCATCGATCGCGA
Organism: uncultured Gemmatimonadales bacterium; assembly: GCA_964502985.1. Lineage (GTDB taxonomy): Bacteria > Gemmatimonadota > Gemmatimonadetes > JACCXV01 > JAHWKZ01 > CAZCZH01. Next base: position 2,174 of record CAZCZH010000228.1, on the reverse strand, counting down.
GCGAGACCCGTAGGCGGCTCGACCGGGCCGTGAAGCTCCTCGCGATCGCGCGCACCCGGCGCGGAGCGGAGGCGGGGATCGACCTGGCGACGTTCCGCCGGCTCGGGCTCATCGAAGCCGGTGGCGAGACACTCGTCTCGCGGCGCGACCGCGCGGATGGTTCGGAGTCGCAGCCCGCCCCGCACCTGTTTCGGTCGCTCGCCGACCAGCATCGGCGATTCAGGGATCTCGTCGCGATCCCGGCCTCCCTCGAGGAGCGCGTGCGGAAGCGGCTGGAGGGCGAAGCCCGGCGGCGTGGAAGGTCGCCCGCGATCGACGACCAGACCATCCGCGATGCCGTACGCGAGGCGGCGATCAAAGCGGCCGTCTCGGGCGACCTCGAGGGCGAGTGACGATACGGCGGGCGGGCTTCCCGGCCCGGGTGACGGCGGATCGCCGGGCGGCCCCCGGCCCCGCCCCCGCCCGCCTTTTCCTCGCGCGGGTCCGGCTTCGGCCGGCGTGGGCGCCATCCCACGGCGGACGTGTCTCGGGTTGCTCCCCCGGGCCGTCCCGCCCGCTCTTTCTGGTCCGCGGGTCTCGGCTTGCGCGAGCGTAAGGGGGTGTCCGGAGTCGCGCCCGGCACCCCGCCCGCGACTCCCGAGCGGGTCCGTCTCCAGCGGCGCGGCACGGTGCCGCGGTGGGCGTCGGGCACCGAGCCCCGGCGCCCCGCCCGCGACTCCCTGTCTCGCGGGTCCGAATCGCTAATCGGCGCGGCACGAGGCCGCGGGTGGGGTACCCGGGCGAGGGCTCTCGTGGGCGCTCATGGCCACCTACCTCGAAGCCCTCGTGAGGCGCCGATCCACTCGGGGGCCGCCGGCATTCGGCGCGGCACCTCCAAGTTGTCAGTAGTCGTGCACGTCCCCATCTTCGCACACGCCATAACAACGGAGGGGGTAAGGCTCGCGAAAGGCACGCCGAGGAGCTCATAATCCCGTAACCCGATTTACAGAGAGGTCAGACATCCGTGGGGATCGAATCCCTCCTTGTACTGCTCCTGGTCTTGTCCCCCGGCGTCATAGCGGACTCGTTCTATCGCCTCATTCTGTGGCGTCGCGTCGCGCCGGAGGAACATCTCCGGTTGACTCGCGTAACGCTATTCAGTGCGGCGGGTCTCTTGTTGGCCTTCTCGCTCGCCGAGCTCATCGATCCGCTATCGTCCCTCTACTCGTACCTGACTTCGGCCTGGTGGGACTCGTGGGAAGGTGGCCTCCACGCGCTGGCAACGATCGCGGGCGGATGGCTATTGCACACGGCTGGAGCATCGGCCGCCGCGGCGACCTGGGCGTACTTGATAGGGCGAAGGTCGGTGGGCGAAGGCGTTCGCAAGCTGCTTGGCCAGTCGATGCACCACAGCGCGTGGGCCGAGTTCGCGGACACCTATGTCGGGGATTGGGTATCCATAAAGCTGGCAGATGGTAGGCACTTGTACGCTCAGCTGGGTATTATCTCTGGAGACGGCTCGAAGGACCTTCTCGTCTGGAATCCGTATCCGTTCGATCCGGATAAGAACACGTTCGAGGTCACCGGTGCGCGTGGCATGTTCATCCCGGCGAGCCAACTCGTCTCCGTGACCGTGCCCGAGCCGAAGGAGGCACTCACGGAGAAGCGTAAGCGCTTCGGCATCTACAAACTCGCAACTGGAGAGAGGATCGGTGGGGAAGGAAGGTCGGGAATCCAGCAAGCAAGGCAAGAGCTCGCGATCGACGGTCTTCGAAAAGAACGCCAACCTCAGCGCGCCGCAGAGCTCGAATCCGATGCCTCCGACGGCTGAGCTCGGCGGTACGCCCTCAGGCACGGTTGGTGGCGGTGACGGCATGCCGTCCTCGAGCGCGACAGCAGGTGATGGCGGGGGCTCCGCTGCCACCGGATCCGGCGGTAGCGCGGCCGGCTCCGAGAGTGATTCATGAGCGAGTAGCCGGCCGCCACGGCACGAGGCTCCCGGCTACGCGGCCGCGGGTCCACAGGACGGGTAACAGATCCGGTAACAAACCCCCCGGTTTTCCACGGACGCTGGCTGACGCCCGATGCGGTAAGTCGTTGGTACGTAAGCGCCGGCTGACGCGGGCTGACGCCGGTTCTCGCCTTCCAAGCTGAAGGTCGCCGGTTCGACCCCGGTCGCCCGCTTCTAGCACCGC
>CAZCZH010000227.1:888-3825 GCA_964502985.1 uncultured Gemmatimonadales bacterium | reverse complement strand
CGTCGCCGACACGCAGTTCGTCGTCGACTCGCTCGGCGGACAGCTCCAGATCGTCACCCGCCGCCCGGTCGACGTCCCCCGCGAGCTCCACCCGCGGGCCGGGGCGGCGGATCCGGATCGCCCCGACGCGTGGCGCGCCCTCGAGCCGGCAGTGGCGCATTCGCTGATGCAGGCGGCGACTCCCGCGTGGTACGTGATCGACGTGCGCCAGCCGGCCGAGTACGTCGCCGCGGGGCACCTGCCGGCGGCGGCGCTCGTGCCCGTGGAGCGTCTCGCGGACAACGTCGACGACCTGCACGTCCGCGTCGATCAGACGATCCTCGTGTATGGAGACGGCGGCGGTCGCGCGGAGCGCGCGGCGCGGCTCCTGGTTTCATACGGCTATCCGCGGGTGCGCGTCCTGACGGGCGGCCTCCCGGCGTGGCGCGCGGCCGGCCTGCCCGTCGAGGGCGGTCCCGGCGCCGGGGGCTCGCCGTGACCGACGATCGCGCGCCCGATGAGGCGTGCGCCCTGTGCGGCGAGGAGGAGGAGCTGGTGGAGGATCCGAACGTCTCCGGACTGTACGTCTGCCGGAGGTGCCTCGAGCGGGTCGCCGAGCAGAACGAGCGACTCGCCCGCGGGCTGGACGACGAGCCGGTGGTCGAGCCGTGAGGTCCCTACGCGCGGCCCCGCTCCTCGCGGTCTGCCTCGCGGCGGCGTGTCTGGGGGACGTCGCCGGGCCCGGCGCCGCGGATTCGCGCGTGACGCGGCTCGGCACCGGGCCCATCGTGGCCATCGGCGACGATTTCCTGGCCGGCGTCACCGACGACGCCCTGGCCGCCTACGGGCAGTCGCGTTCGATCCCGGCCTTGTTCGCCGCCGCCGCCGGCCGCGCGGAGTACACCCAGCCGCTGGTCGGCGACCCGGGCTTCGCCGTGGGGGACGACGGCGGCCGCCTGACGCTCGCCGCGACGGCCCCGCCGCGGCTCGGGCGCGAGCCGCGGGGCGGCCCACCGCTCGCCGCCGACCTGAGTCTCCCGTACGACAACCTGGCCGTCCCCGGCGCGCTGACGAGCGAGATCCTGGTGGCGCGCAGCGCCGCCACCTCGCTGCTGGGAAACCCGTTCTACGACCTCGTCCTGCGGGACCGCGGCACGGTCCTCGAGCAGGCCGCCGAGCTGGACCCGGGTCTGGTCCTGCTGTGGCTCGGTCCGAGCGACGCGCTGGCCTACGTCGCGGCGGGCGGCGACCCCAACCTGGCCCCCGGCCTGCCGACGCCGGCCGCGACGTTCGAGAACCAGGTCGCCCGCCTCCTCGACGGTCTGCTCGCGGAGACCGACCGTATCGTCCTGTTCAACGTTCCCGATCCCACCGAGACGCCCATCGTGCAGGGCGTGCCGCCAGTGGTCGTCGACCCCCGGACCGGCGAGCCGGTGACGGTCACCGTGTTCGAGCCGGCGCGCGATCCCGACACCGGCGAGATCCTGTTCGACCCGCTGACCGGCGACACCCTGCGCGTCCAGCGCCAGGTGCCCGTACCGCTGATCGGGCCCGACGGGCCGCTGCCGCCGTCGGACCGGGTGACCGTCGAGGCGCTGGCGTTCCTCTCGGACGGGATCGGGATCCCGACCGCGTTCGGCGGGACCGGCGAGCCGCTTCCCGACCGGGTCGTCCTCAACGCGGCCGAGCTGACCACCGTCCGCGGGGCGATCGCCGGCTACGACGCGGCGATCGAGCGGCTCGCCGCGGAGCGCGGCCTGCCCGTCGTCGACGTGCGCGGCCTCGTCCACCGCCTGGCCACCGGGGGCGTCCTGAGCGACGGCGTCCTGTTGAGCGCCGACTACCTGACCGGCCAGGCGTTCAGCCTCGACGGGGCCACGTTCACCCCCAAGGGCTACGGCCTGGTGACGAACCTGTTGATCGCCGTCGTCAACGCGCGCTTCGGGACGGCCATCGACCCGGTGCGCACGGCCGACCTGCCGGGAATTCCGTTACTTTCGATCCCATGAACCTCAGCCCCCCACGGAGGAGCATGAAGCATTCGGGTATGCTTCGCGCCGCCGTCGGCTGGACGAGTCTCGCTCTGGCCCTGCTGACGGCGTGCAACAACGATCATCACGGCTCTCCACTCGGGCCCGGCTCGGGCCTCGTCGGGACGGCCGACTTCCGGCACTACGTGGCGATCGGCAACAGCCTGACGGCGGGCTACCAGAACGACGCGCTGTACCAGTCGGGCCAGGCGTGCTCGGTGCCCGCGCTGCTCGCGCGACAGGTCGGGATCGACGACTTCCGGCAGCCGCTCGTGTCGGAATCCGGCCTCAGCGCGCCGGGAGCCGGCCAGGGCAAGCTGCAGCTGGTCAGCCTGCAGCCGCTGGTCCTCGAGCGGGCCCCCGCCGGCCAGCTGATGAACGACGGCGTGGAGCGCCCGTTCGACAACCTGGGCGTTCCCGGCGCTTTGGGGTTCGAGGCGCTGACGGCGGACGACGCCGCGTCGTCCCTGACGGGCAACACGTGGTACGACGCCGTCCTGCGAGGCCAGGGGACGTGGGCCGCCCAGGCGGCGGCCCTGGACGCGACGTTCGTCACGGTGTGGCTGGGAAACAACGATGTCCTGGGCTACGCCGCGCGCGGCGGCGATCCGGCGCTGGCTCCGGGGCTGCCGATTCCGGCCGCCTCGCTGGGGCTCGTCCTCGACGCGCTCCTGACGAACCTCAGGCGGACGACCGGCCAGATCGTCCTGTTCAACATCCCCGACGTGACGGCGGTCCCCTTCCTGACGACGGTGCCGCCGGTCCTCGTCAACCCGGCCACCGGCCAGCCCGTGCCGGGACCGGGCGGGGCGCCGATCCCGCTGATCGGCCCCGACGGGCCGCTCGCGCTGACGGACCTCGTCACGCTGCCCGCCGCCGAGCTGCTCGCGCAGGGGATCGGAGTTCCGGTGGCGGCCGGGGGAACCGG
>CAZCZH010000227.1:0-878 GCA_964502985.1 uncultured Gemmatimonadales bacterium | reverse complement strand
CGCTGCCCAACTCGGTCGTGCTGAACGCCCAGGAGCAGGCCACGGCGGCCGCCGCCGTCCAGGGCTACAACGCGGCCATCGCCCAGCTGGCGGCCAGGTACGGCCTGGCCGTGGTCGACGTGAACGGGCTGTTGAACCAGCTCGTCACGACCGGCGTCGAGGCCGGAGGGACGACGCTCACCGGGCAGTTCATCCTCGGCCAGGCGTTCAGCCTGGACGGCGTCCACCCGACGTGCAAGGGGTACGGGGTCCTGGCCAACGCGCTGATCCAGGCGATCAACGCGCGCTACGGGGCGACGATCCCGCTGGTCGACGTGGCGCCCCTGCCGGGGAACGCCCTCCCCCAGCCCCCGGAGACGCTGACGCCAGCCGCGCGGACGGGCCGGCTCGGGCTGCCGGAGTTCCGCGGCGGCGCGCCGGCCTTCTGACGGACCGTCGAGCGTCGCCTGGTATGGCCTAGTTGAGGATGGCGCGCTTGGCGCGCCACGGGAGCGCACGGAAGCGGCGCAGCTCGACGAGCCGGCGCTCCGGCGCGAGCGGCTCGAGACGATCGACGAACGTCGCCGCCGCGCGCGCCGCGCCGCGGTAGCGCCCGGCCAGGGACGGGTCGGCGTATGGCACGTCCCAGCGGGTCACCGCCTGATGCCGGACCCAGGCCCGTTCGCGCGAGGTGAAGCGGTCGGCCAGCTGGTGCACGAAGTGCGCCAGGAGCAGGTAGTCGTCGATCCGCGCCATCAGCTCGAGCTCGGCCAGGAAGCCCGGCGCGTGGACCGCCGGCGCCCCGCGCTCCTCGAAGGCGAACGTCGTGTGCAGCGCGTGGCTCAGTTCCTCGGCCAGGACGAGGAACGGGACGACGTTGGTGTCGCCGAGGGATCGCC
>CAZCZH010000226.1:0-3834 GCA_964502985.1 uncultured Gemmatimonadales bacterium | reverse complement strand
GGCGCCGGGAGCCTGGTCTTCCTCGGCCCCTGGCCCAACGGGACCGCCGAGCGCGCCGACGTCGTCCTGCCGGTCACCGTGCACGTCGAGCGCGACGGCACGTTCACCAACCACGCGGGACGCGTCCAGCGCATCCGCCCAGCCGTCTCGCCGCACGAGGAGAGCCGGCCCGGATGGCGCGCCCTGGCCGATGTCCGGCACGCGCTGGACGGTGCCCGGCCGCCGGCCGACGCGGCGGCGGCCTTCGCCCTCCTGGCGGGCCGCGTTGCCGCCTTCGCCGGGCTGAGCTACGAGAAGATCGGCGACCTGGGAGCCTGGCTGAAAGGCTGGGAGAAGGACTCCGTGCCGCCCGTCGGCGCGCGACCCCGGCCCGGCGTCCGGGCGCCGAACATCACCTAAGGAGCGGGCATGGACTGGGTCGGACTGGGCATCTCGCTCCTCAAGGCGCTGGCCGTCTTCTTCGCCGTCCTCAACACGGTGCCCGTCCTGGTGTGGGCCGAGCGGCGGGGCAGCGCCTTCATCCAGAACCGCCTGGGCCCGAATCGGGTCAACATCGCGGGATTCACGCTGCTGGGCCTGGTCCAGCCGCTGGCCGACGTGGTCAAGTTCCTGTTCAAGGAGGACTACATCCCGTCGTACGCCAACAAGCGGTTCTACTTCCTGGCGCCGGCCATGCTCCTGATCCCGGCCGCGATGACGTTCGCCGTGATCCCGTTCGGCGACGCGGTGACGATCGGCGGGCGGGTGATCCAGCTTCAGGTGGCGGACTTGAACATCGGCATCCTGTATGTCTTCGCGCTGGCCTCCCTCAGCGTGTACGGGATCGTACTGGCGGGCTGGGCGTCGAACAACAAGTACTCGCTCCTGGGAGGTATCCGGTCGAGCGCGCAGATGATCTCGTACGAGCTATCGCTCGGGCTGTCGGTGGTCGGGATCCTGATGATCTACGGAGCCGTCCAGCTGGACCGGATCGTCGTCGGCCAGGGCGACCTCCTGTTCGGCTTTTTGCCGAAGTGGGGGATCGTAACCCAGCCGCTGGCGTTCGTGCTGTTCACTGTGGCCGTGTTCGCCGAGTCGAACCGCCTGCCGTTCGACCTGCCGGAGGCCGAGAGCGAGCTCGTGGTGGGATACCACACCGAGTATTCGTCGATGAAGTTCGCGCTGTTCTTCATGGCCGAGTACATGGCCATGGTCACGGGGGCGATGCTGATCGTGACCCTGTTCTTCGGCGGCTGGCAGATTCCGTGGATGTCGAGCGCCGAGCTCGTCGCGGCGGTGGGCTCGATCCCCGCGGCGCTCCTTCAGATCGGCGCGTTCTCGGTCAAGCTCCTGTTCTTCCTGTGGCTGTTCATCTGGGTCCGCTGGACGCTGCCGCGCTTCCGCTACGACCAGCTCATGCGGCTGGGGTGGAAGGTGTTCCTGCCGCTGGCCCTGGCCAACCTGTTCGTGACCGGCCTCGCGCTGTACTTCGTGCGCTGACCGGGGGAGAGACGATGCCCGACGTCCCGATCGATCCGAAACACGTCAAGGTCCTCAAGGCCGACGAGATCATCCAGGAGCGCGCCGACGAAGAGGCGTGGTGGAAGCGGCTGTACCTGCCGGCGGTGATGGCGGGCCTCGGGGTCACGATCCGGCACTTCCTCGGGAACCTGTTGCGCCCCTCCGGCCTGCCGACGATCCGGTACCCCGAGGAGCGACGCGACTACGGAGCCCGCTTCCGCGGTCGGCACTACCTCAAGAAGCGGCCCGACGGCGAGCCGCGCTGCGTGGCGTGCATGATGTGCGCCACGGCGTGTCCGGCCGATTGCATCTACATCGTGGCTGGCGAGCATCCGGACCCGGCGATCGAGAAGTACCCGGTGCGCTTCGACATCGACGGGCTGCGCTGCATCATGTGCGGCTACTGCGTCGACGCGTGCCCCGAGGACGCCATCGCCATGACCCGCGAGTACGAATGGGCGTCCTACGACCGCGAGGATTTCATCTGGGACAAGGAGTACCTGCTGAACTGGCGCGACGAGAAGGTGGTCGAGGATGGCTACCAGCCGTACGAAGGCGAGATCGACAAGTCGCGCATGTCGCGCGGAACGCTGTGATCTTCGCGTTCTGGATCCTGGCCGTCGTCGCGGTACTGGCCGCGATCATGGTCGTAACCAACAGAAACCCGGTGGCGTCGGTCCTGTTCCTCGTGCTGACGTTCTTCAGCCTGGCCGGGCTGTTCGTCACGCTCCACGCCCACTTCCTGGCGGCGATCCAGGTGCTGGTCTACGCCGGCGCGATCATGGTGCTGTTCCTGTTCGTCGTCATGCTGCTGAACCTCGCGACCGACCAGTGGTTCGACGTCGCGTCGAGGCCGTTCCTGGTCCTGGCCGGGCTGCTCGGCGCGGGCTTCGTCGCGCTCCTGGTGGTGGGCGGCCTGCCGGGCTACGCGCCCGCCGCGCAGGGTCCGGGGGCCAGCCTGCCGCCCGATCTCCTGGGCTCGACAGAGGCCATCGGAAGCGCCCTGTACACGGCCTACTACCTGCCTTTCCTGGTCACCGCGCTGCTCCTCCTCGTGGCCATGGTCGGGGCGGTCGTTCTCGCCCGACGGGAGCGCTGAGGGTGGTCCCGGCCGGCCACTATCTCGTCCTGAGCGCGATCCTGTTCGCCATCGGCGTGGTCGGCGTACTGACGCGGAAAAACGCGATCATCGTGTTCATGTCGATCGAGATCATGCTCAACGCGGCCAACCTGACGTTCGTCACGTTCGCCTCGGCGATGGGCGACCTTGGCGGGCAGGTGGCGGTACTCCTGGTGATCGCCGTGGCCGCCGCCGAGGCGGCCGTCGGCCTGGCCATCATCGTCGCCATGTTCCGCCATCGCGAGACGGTGAACGTCGAGTCCTTCAACGTGATGCACGGGTAGCCCGGGGATGGCCGACCTCCTGTGGCTCGTGCCGGCGCTGCCCCTGGCCGGGGTGGCCCTGAACGGGTTCTTCGGGCGCCGGCTCGGCAAGCGCGCCGTGGCCTGGATCGGCCCCGGCGTCGTCGGACTCGCGTTCGGCGTCTCGGTCGCCGCGTTCGCGGCCCTGACCCGGCTGCCGCCGGACGCGCGCGCGCTCCACCAGACGCTCTACACGTGGATCGCGGCGGGCGACTTCCGGGCCCCGGTCGCGTTGCTCGTCGACCCGCTGTCGGTCACCCTGATGCTCGTCGTGACGGGGGTCGGGTTCCTGATCCACCTGTACTCGGTGGGCTACATGCACGACGAGGATCGACGCGGCTTCGCGCGCTACTTCACCTACCTCAACCTGTTCACCTTCGCCATGCTGCTGCTCGTCATGGCGGACAACTTCCTGCTCCTGTTCGTCGGCTGGGAGGGAGTCGGGCTGTGCTCGTACCTCCTGATCGGCTTCTGGTTCTCGGACATGGCCAACGCGGCGGCCGGCAAGAAGGCGTTCATCGTCAACCGCATCGGGGACTTCGGCTTCCTGATCGGCATCTTCCTGATCTTCGGCTCGTTCGGCTCGGTGACCTTCGCGGACGTCCTGCCGGCCGCCGCCTCGACGCTGACCCTCGGCGGGCCGCTGGCGTTCTGGACGTGCCTGTTCCTGTTCGTCGGGGCGACGGGAAAGAGCGCCCAGATCCCGCTGTATGTCTGGCTGCCCGACGCGATGGCCGGCCCGACCCCGGTCTCGGCCCTGATCCACGCCGCGACGATGGTCACGGCCGGGGTGTACATGATCGCCCGGGCCCACGCCCTGTACGTCCTGGCGCCCGGCGCGCTGGCCATCGTGGCCTCGATCGGCGCCGCCACGGCGCTCTACGCGGCGACGATCGGCCTCGTCCAGACCGA
>CAZCZH010000225.1:0-3875 GCA_964502985.1 uncultured Gemmatimonadales bacterium | reverse complement strand
GACTGTCGCTGCAGACGAACACGTGCTCCGGGTTGCACAGGAGGATCGAGTCGGGCGACCCCGGGAGGACGGCGGTCTTCGTCCCCTGCAGCTCGTCGCTCCGGCGGCCGCTGTACCAGGCCATGACGTTCCAACGTTCGCTGGCGTATTGCGTGCGGGCCCACGGGCGATGCGCGCCGTTGACCTGCACGCGTCCGATGCCGGTGACGAAGATCTCGTTCTCGGTGTGGGTGTCGCCGGCTTCGGCCGTCCACACCGAACCATTGTCGAAGTCGTAGTCCAGTCGGGCGCTGCCGTACAGCGAGTTGATCGGGTCGTCGAGCAGCGGCACCGATTCGACAGGCAGCGGCCCGTACTCGAACTGGCAGTTCTGGGCGCCTGCCGGACACGCGTCGGTGGCGTCCGCCGCCGTGCGCGATTCGGAGTACGTGTTGCCGACCCAGGCATAGCCCACGTTCCCCTTGTAGGCCCAGCTGCCGCTCTCGCCCGCGTGGCGGACGTCGAAGCGCCCCGTCTCGCGCTGCCCGCCGGAGAAGGCGAGCTTCGTTCCGAGGATGTTGCCCGGGGCCGGCGTGGTGATGTTCAGGACACCGCTGAAGGCATTCGCCCCGTACAGCGCCGAACCCGGACCCCGCACGAGCTCCAGCTTGCCGAGGTCGTCCAGCGGCATCGACAGCGCCGTCCACTCCTGCGACTGGAGGAAGCCCAGCGAGCGGTCGACGCCGTCCTGCAGGACGAGCACGCGCCGGTTCAACGAGCTGTTGTACCCCCGCGTGTTGATGTTGAAGTCCTGGACCCCGCTCTGCACGACGTCCACGCCGGGCTTGTCCTCGAACAGCTTTGGAAGCTGGCCGTGGATTCCTTCGCGCTGGACCTCCTCGGCCGTGACGACGCTGACCGCGGCCGGCGCCTCGACGATGCGCGACGGCGTGCGCGAGGCGCCCACGACCGTGATGGCGCCCATCTCCACGTAGCCCGTGACGAGCGCGACGTCGACGGTCGAGGTCTGGCCCTCCGTGACCGTCGTCGGCTCGCGGCGGGTCTCGTAGCCCAGGATCGTGAACACGACCGTCCGCGCGCCGGCCGGCACGTTCGCGATGGTATACATGCCACGCTGTCCGGAGATCGTCCCCAGGCCGGTGCCGTCGATCGAAACCTGCACGTTGCCGATCGGCTCGCCGGTCTCGGCGTCCGTGATCGTGCCGCTCACCCGTCCCTGGGCGTAGACCGGGCCCGCGCCGGCGGCGAGCAGGAACAGAATCGTCATGAAAGATCGGGCGCGACCGGAAAGCCAACGTGGAAGGGGGCGCATGGTCCTCCTGGGAGTGAGCGAGCGGGCTGGGTTCGTCCGGCGGAGCCAAAACCTATATAGAGTCGATTGAGCGGAAATGGCAAGCCCTCAGCGTATGAGTCGCGTGCTCCGCTGGCGGGCCTTCATCGTATTGAGGTATAGCGCCGAATTGATCACTCCCACGTGGGTGAAGGCCTGGGGGAAGTTGCCCAGGAGAGCGCCCGTCCGGACGTCGATCTCCTCGGAGAACAGACCCAGCGGGTTGGCCCGCTCCAGCATCCGCATCAGGAGCGCTTCGGCCTCGTCGATGCGCCCCTGGAGCGAAAGGCAGTCGACGAGCCAGAACGTGCACCACGCGAAGCCGCCCTCGTGGCCGGCGAGCCCGTCCGGAGTGCGATACCGTCGGACCAGGCCGTCGTCGGTCAGCTCGCTCTCGACGGCCGCGATGGTGCGCGCGACGCGCGGGTCGTCGACGGGAAGAAAGCCCAGGATCGGGATCAGCAAGAGGGCCGCGTCGAGGCCCTCCTCGCCGTACGCCTGGACGAACGTGCCGCGCCGCGCGTCGACGCCATGGGTCAGAATGGAGGCGCGGATCGCGTCGCGTTCGGCGCGCCAGCGATCGACGTGCCCCGCGACCTCGTGCTCCTCGGCCAGCCGCACGGCCCTGTCCAGGGCCACCCAGCACATGACCTTGGAGTACACGAAGTGCCGGCGCTCGGTGCGCATCTCCCAGATTCCGGAGTCCGGCTCGCGCCAGATGTCGCACACGTGGTCGGCGAGCTCGCCCACCAGCCCGCCCAGCGATTCGTCGGGATCCTCGAGGCCGTAGCGCCACACCTGGAACGCCGCGTCGAGGATTTCGCCGTAGATGTCGATCTGGCGCTGGTCGGCGGCCATGTTTCCCGTCCGCACCGGGCGCGAGCCGCGATACCCCTCAAGATGTTCCAGGAAGCGCTCGGTCGGAGGGCGCTCGCCGCGGAGCGTGTACAGCGACGCCAGCCGTTCGACGGAGTGGCCCCGCAGGGCGTACTCGCGGATCCAGCGCACGAACGCGTGCAGCTGCTCGGTATGCCCCAGATGGTACAAGGCGTGCACGGTGAACGAGGCGTCGCGGATCCACGAGAAGCGGTAGTCCCAGTTGCGCTCCCCGCCGATCACCTCGGGAAGGGACGTGGTGAAGGCGGCGGCGATGCCGCCCGTGCCGCGGTGCGTCAGGAGCTTGAGGAGGAGCTCGCTGCGCACGACCAGATCGTGCCACGGGCCGCGAAACACGCAATGCCGCTCGTCGCAGTGGTGCGCCCAGGCGCGCCAGAACGTGACGGTCCGTTCCAGCGCCTCGTGCGGATCGAGCGTACCGCGCGTGCCGACCGGACTCGCGACGAGGGCCGCGCTCTGGCCCGCCCGGAGCCGGACCGTTCCGCGGGCCCGGCCGGGCTGCAGCTCGAGCGGAAAGGTCGACGTCAGGCTCAGCGACTGGAGGGGCGAGAGCGCCCGCACACCGTCCGCCGTGGCCTCGAATCGCGGCCCGGTCCGGCCGTAGTCCGGCCGCGGCTCGAAGTCCGTGACCAGCTCCGTCGTTCCCTCGAGCCCGCAAGCGATGCGCACGATCGACAGCGAGGGGTCTTCCGGGCCGCCGTCGAGCCCCTCCCAGCAGGGCATGAAGTCCGTGACGCGGGCCGTGCCCGCCGGGCCCACGAACGTCGTCTCGAGGACGTTGGTCCGCTCGAGGTAGCGCTGGGCCCCCGGCCGCCCATCGGGGAGCCCGAACCGCCAGCGGCCGCCGCGCCCGGCGTCGAGCAGCGCCCCGAACACGCTCGGGCTGTCGAGCTCGGGCAGGCAGCACCAGTCGATCGAGCCGTCGTCGGCCAGGAGCGCCGCCGTCCGCAGGCCGCCGATCACGCCGTAGGACTCCAGCGGGCGGTACGGGCGCTCCGTCACGACGGCTGTCGAGCGGCCTCGCGGCGCGCCTCGCCGGCCGCCTTGAGGAAGTGCGCCATCCAGGTGTAGATCGTGTTCTCGCGAAGCCGCGCCTTCATCGCGACGGCGTGCTCGCGGCGCTCGTCGAGGCCCTGGTCCAGCGCGCGCTGGATGTCCTCGGCGAAGCCCTCCGTGTAGTACGGGTTGATCTTGATCGAGTGTCCGATTTCGTCGGCGGCGCCGGCGAACTCGCTCAGGCAGACGGCCCCCGGTTCGTCTCCCTGGCTGGCGATGAACTCCTTGACCACCAGGTTCATCCCGTCCTGGACGGACGACACGATCGCCACGTCGGCCATTCGATAGAACGCCACCAGCTCTTCCTGGGGAAGCGGTGTCTTGATGTAGACGATCGGGCGCCAGTCGTTCGTCGACAGGGCCCCGTTCAGCTCGGCGATGCGCCGATCTACCTTCTCCTCGAGGTGCTGGTAGGCCGGTATCTCGGTTCGACTCGGGACGGCGATCTGGACGAACGTGAAGTGGCCGATCAGCTCGGGATGGTCGCGAAACAGGATGCGCAGGGCCTCCAGTCGCTCGAGGATCCCCTTCGAGTAGTCCAGTCGGTCGACGCCGATGCCGATCTTGCGGGCGGTAAGGCCGTGCGTGCGCC
>CAZCZH010000224.1:0-3913 GCA_964502985.1 uncultured Gemmatimonadales bacterium | reverse complement strand
CGGGCCGTGGTCGTCCGACGTCGAGGGCCCTGTCGTGCGGACGGGTCGGGCGCTGATCCTGCCGGCGTTCGTCGATGCCCACGTCCACTTCCCCCAGCTCGACGTCCGCGGCCGCTACGGGGAGCCGCTTCTCGAATGGCTCGAGCGCTGGGTATTCCCCGCCGAGACCGAATGCGCCGACCCGGACCACGCGGCGGCGCTCGCCGAGCGCTTCTTCGGCGCGCTGGCGGCGGTCGGCACGGGAGTCGCGGCGGTCTTCGCCAGCGTCCACCCCACCGCCACCGAGCGGGCCTTCGAGGCGGCCCGCGACGGCGGCCTGCGGGTCGTGCTCGGCAAGGTCCTGATGGACCGCGGCGCCCCGGCCGAGCTGCTGGAGCCCGCCGCCGAGGGGATCCGCGCGACGCTCGCTCTCGCCGAGCGCTGGGAGGGTGCCGGCGGCGGTCTGCTGCACACGGCGATCACGCCGCGCTTCGCGCCGACGTCGAGCCCGGAACTGCTCGAAGCCGCCGGCCGCGCCGCCGCCGACACGGGACTCCGCGTCCAGACCCACCTCGCCGAGCAGGCCGACGAGGTGGCGCTCGTTGCCGACCGGTTCCCGAGCGCCGGCGATTACCTCGAGGTGTACGAGCGGAGCGGGCTGGTGCGAGAAAGCACGATTCTGGCCCATGCGATCCACTGCTCGGACGAAGCCTACCGCCGGATCGCGAAGGCCGGCGCGGCGATCGCCTGCTGCCCGACCTCGAACGCGTTCCTCGGCTCGGGCTCTTTTCCGCTGGGGCGCGCGTCGGACGCCGGCGTCGAGGTGGCGGTCGGCTCGGACGTCGGCGCGGGCCCCCAGCCGAGCGTGCTCGACGTCCTGCGGCACCTGGCGTACCTCGGTCGGCCGCCCGCCGAGGAGCTGTTGTACCGAGGGACACGCGGCGGGGCCCGGGCGCTCGGCCTGGACGACGTCACGGGGCGGCTCGCGCCGGGCCTGTCCGCGGACCTGATCGTGCTCGAGCCTCCCGCCGACGCGGCCGGCGATCCGCTCGAGATATTCGCGCAGTGCGTTTTCCGCCAGCCGGAGACGCGCGTCGTGACGACCCTCGTCGCGGGCCGTCCCGTCCACGGAGCGCTCCCCGACTAGGCCTCGGCCGACAGCACCGCGCTGACGATCTTGGAATAGCCGAAACGGTTGAAGGGATAACGGTCCGCCAGGCGCCGGTCGATCCCGTGCAGCAGGCGGAATGTCCGCGCCCGCCAGTCGTCCCCGCGCGCGTCCGTCGGCAGCGGTGCCAGCAGCGTGAACACGTGGATCCCGACCACGTCGTCGACGACGAACCCGTGTCGGAGCAGGAGATCGACGAGCTCGGGGTGGGTGAACGTCTTGAGCGAGAGCCGCACCGGTCGGCCGGCGTCGTCGTAGAATTCCCAGTCCCGCACGCTGCCGCCGCGCGAGCGGAAGGCCCGCAACACGCGCACGGGGTGGAGCAGAGTGCGGACGTTCCACTGGTTGTCCACCGACAGGACCACGCGACCACCGGGCCGCATGACGCGTGCCAGCTCGGTCAGCACGCCGTCCGGGTCGGCGACGTGGGACAGGGGCTCGCCGTACGACTGCGCGGCGTCGAACGCGGCGTGGCGAAACGGCATCGCGGTCGCATCCGCCACCATGAGGAAGGCGCCGGGCAGTCCCTCCAGCTTGCGGCGGGCCTTCCGTACGAGGCCCGGCGAGAAGTCGATCCCGACGACCTGGTCGGCCAGCGGGGCCACGGCCATGGTGTGGATCCCCGTCCCGCACCCCAGGTCGAGCACCCGTCCGCGCCACATGGCGCTCCGGGCGGCGATGTCCTCCATGTAGGTCCGGTACTGGGTCAGGTAGAACGGCTGATTGTCGAGGGCGTCGTACGTCTCGGCCATGGCGTCGTAGGCGGTCGCCACCTCGCGACCGCTCGACACGCCCCGCACCGCCTCGCGCGCGGAGGGGCCCGGCCTCGGAGGGCTAGAAATGGTAGTGGAGGGAGACTTGCGGCAGCGGCAGGAGGTCGCCGCTGTTCGCCCAGTAGGTGAACACGCCCTCGAGCGCCACCGCCGCCCGCTCGCCGTACGGCAGCTCGATCCCGACTCCCAGCCCGAGGCCGGCGCTGTCGTCCACGTCGTCGACGACCCGCGTCTGGATCACGTTCCCCTCGTCGTCGAACACGTCCCGCTCCACCCGATCGGCGCGACGCCAGTAGCTCACGCTGCCCACCAGGTAGACCCGCCGCCAACCGTCGTCGCTGAGGACGCGCAACCCGCTCAGGCCGACGTCGAGGAACGAGTAATCCCCGTGCTTCCACAGGGCCAGCGCGCCGCGATAGCCGAACGCGGAGGGCAGGATCTCGGTGTACGAGATTCCGCTCCCGGAGGCCAACCCCAACGTCACGCCGACGGCCTGGTCGCGTCGTCGATCGAACGCGACCTGGGCGCGCGCCGAGGCGGCGACGGACAGGATCATGAGGACGAGGAGCAGCGCGCGGCGCATGGTCGCCCGAATGTAGGGGAGCCCGTCCCCGCGTCACAAGAGCGCCGGAAGACCGCTCAGAACAGTCGGTAGCCGGGCGAGGTCAGATGGGGTGGCAGGTACCCGAGCAGGAACGGCAGGTACGCGACCAGGATCAGGACCACGGCCGCCGCGACCCACCAGCGGAAGTGATCGAGCTTCGTCTCCCAGCCCGTCTCCGCCGGCCCGATGATCGTCTCGGTGAGTGGAAGATCGCCGGGTTCGACTCGCCGGCCGGTGAAGATCGTCGATGCCATGACGATGAAGAACAGGACCACCGAGACGAACATCATCGAGCCCCCGATGCCGGTCAGGATCCCGGCCAGGTGCCACGACGGCTTGTCGTACGTCGCCCCATAGATGAACGTCCGCCGGGGCATGCCCTCTAGCCCGCCCGAGATCATTCCGCGGGCGAACACGAGCACCCCGAAGAAGTACAGCCACGCCTGGACCAGGGCGATCCTGCGTCCGACGAGCTCGCGACCCTTGAGCCACGGCACCAGCCAGTACGCGATACCGATGAACGACAGCGCCACCGCCGTGCCGACCGTCATGTGGAAGTGGCCCGGGATCCACGCCGTGTTGTGCACCACCTGATTGAGGCTGTAGCTGGCGTTGATCAGCCCCGTGATCCCGCCCAGGACGAACACCAGCATGGCCAGCACCTGGGCGGTCATCGACGGTTCGCCCCACGGCAGGCGGAAGAACCAGCCCACGAGCCCCTTGCCGCCCCGGGCGCGCCCGCCGATCTCCAGCGCCGCGACCACCGAGAAGGCCGTGATCAGGCTGGGATAGAACACCCCGAACGTCAGGATCGCGTGAACGAACTTCATGTTCGCCGGAATCCCCGGATCGGTGTACTGGTGGTGGAAGCCCGTCGGGATCGACAGCAGCAGGAACAGGATGAACACGACCCGCGTCAGCGGATCGCTGAACAGCTTTCCGCCGGCGTGTCGCGGGACCATGGTGTACCACGAGACGTACGCCGGCAGGAGCCAGAAATAGACGATGGCATGGCCGCTGTACCAGAACAGCGTGCGGCTGAGGAGCGGGTCGGCGCCCGGCAGCCAGCCCAGCGACCACGGCAGCAGAAATCCCACCACCGACACGGCGATGCCGATCGAGGCCAGGTCCCACATCGCGTACGTTGTCACCGATACGAACGCCAGCAACGGCACCCGCCGGCCCGGGTTGTCGCGGCGCCAGCGGGCCAGGGTCCAGAACAGGTTGAGCGACGTGATCCACGTGCTGACGACGAGCAGCGCCAACCCGAGGTAGAACGTCCAGTGCGCCTGGAGCGGCGGGTAGAACGTGTACAACACGCTGGCCCGTCCGCTGAACATGGCGAACGCGGCGAACCCCACGCCGAGCGCCAGGACACCCAGCGCGGCA
>CAZCZH010000223.1:0-3940 GCA_964502985.1 uncultured Gemmatimonadales bacterium | reverse complement strand
CCGCCGCTACCCGTGTTTGACGATGAACTCGAGCTGGTTCGCGTGGGGGTCGCGGACGATGACGCTCGCTCCCTTCCCTCGCGCGCCCGGGAGCGCGACCGGCCCGGCGACGACCGCGACCCCGGCCCCTTCGAGCAGCTCGCGCAGGGCCTCGGAGCCGCCCTCCCAGACGAAGCAGAGGTCGCCGCAGCCGGGCCGCGCCGAGAGGCCCCGGAGGCCGAAGGCGGGGTTCTGCCACAGGCGCGTCGCGTGGAAGTTGATCTTCTGGCTCCCGAAGTGCGCGGAGAAGAAGAGCTGTTCGGATTCGCGCCAGACCTCGACGTCCGGCACGACGAAGCCCAGACGGCCGTAGAAGGCGATCATCTCCTCCGCGCGTTCCGTCGGAAGCGCCACGTGATCGAAGCCGGCGATGGCCATCGGGTCCTCCTCGGAGTCGCCGGACGGCCGTTCCCGCTCGCCGCCCGCTCGCAGCCAGAGGGGAACTACCCTACCGTCCGCGGCCGCGCCGTCGACAGCAACCCCGACCGGAGGAATCGGAATGTCCGAGTACACCATGACGATCGGCGGGGCCGCCGTCGCGGGGTCGGACCGCTTCGACGTCTCGAACCCGGCCACGAATCAGGTGCACGCGACGGCTCCGGAGTGCAGCCGGGAGGAGCTCGAGGCGGCGGTGTCGGCCGCGCAGGACGCGCACGCGGCCTGGCGCGCGGACGAGGCGGCGCGGCGGGAGGCGCTCTCGGCGGCCGCCAAGCTCCTGAAGGAGTCCGCTGCGGAGCTGGGCGCGGAGATCACCGCCGAGCAGGGCAAGCCCCTCCGCGAGGCCGGCTACGAGGCCATCGCCGGGGAGAGCTGGCTCGGCTACTACGCGAATCTCGCGCTGCCGCGCGAGGTGATCCAGGACGACAAGCGGGCCTTCGTCGAGGTCGTGGCCCGGCCCCTGGGCGTCGTCGCCGCCATCACACCCTGGAACTTCCCCGTCTCCTCCGCGTGCATGAAGATCGCGCCGGCGCTGGCGGCCGGGAACACGGTCGTGCTCAAGCCGTCTCCCTTCACGCCTCTCGCCACGCTTCGGCTGGGAGAGCTGCTGCGCCCGGTCTTCCCTCCGGGCGTGCTCAACGTGGTGAGCGGCGGGGACGCCCTCGGCGCCCGGATGACCGAGCACCCGGGCGTCCGGAAGATCACGTTCACGGGCTCGGTCGCGACCGGCAAGCAGGTGGCCGCCGCGGCGGCACCGGACCTCAAGCGCATCACCCTCGAGCTCGGCGGCAACGACCCGGCGATCGTGCTGGACGACGTCGACGTCGACGCCGTGGCCGACGGGATCTTCTGGTCGAGCTTCGCCAACGCGGGGCAGATCTGCTCGGCCATCAAGCGCGTCTACGTGCCGGTGGCCCTGCATGCCCGGCTGGTGGACGCGCTGGCCGACCGCGCAAGGAACGTGAAGGTGGGCGACGGAGCCGCCGAGGGCACCCGGCTCGGTCCCATCACGACCCGGCCGCAGTTCGAGCGCGTGCGCGAGCTGGTCGCGGACGCGCTGGCCCGGGGGGCGCGGGCCGCCGCCGGCGGAGCCCCGATGGAGGGCCCGGGGAACTTCTTCGCGCCCACGGTCCTCACGGACATCGAGGACGGCACCCGCATCGTGGACGAGGAGCAGTTCGGCCCGGCGCTGCCCGTCGTCGCCTATCGGGACCTCGACGAGGCCGTCGCGCGCGCGAATGGCACGCACTTCGGCCTGGACGGTTCGGTCTGGAGCGCGGATCCCGAGCGCGCCGCGGAGGTCGCGAGCCGGCTCGACTGCGGTACCGCCTGGATCAACACGCACCTCATGCAGGGCCCGAACCAGCCGTTCGGCGGCAGGAAGTGGAGCGGGATCGGCGTCGAGAACGGGCCGTGGGGCCTCGCGGGCTTCTACGAGCTCCAGACCCTGTACCGGTCGCGCCGCTGACTTCGGGGCGCGGGCCACCCGCGACCCCGCGCCGTCAATCCTCGACGAGGGTGATCACCCGGTTCGGACACTGGCGCGCGGCGGCCTCGGCCTTCTCGCGCAGCTCCTCGGGCGGCCGTTCGAGGAGTACCTCCACGTGGGCGTAGCCGTCGATCTCGTCGCTCACGCGGAAGATCTCCGGAGCCGCGCCCTCGCAGACCCCGTGCCCCCCGCACAGGTCGAGGTCGACGACGACACGCAGGCTCACGCGTTCCGCCCGATCGGTCGGAACTCCAGGTGGAGGCGTTGCAGCCCGCGGAGCAGGTACGTCTGCGGGTACTCGTAGCGGCGCGCGCCGGCCGGGCCGTGCTCGTCCTCGGAGACCCGGATGTGGGCCATCCGGTCGAGGAGGCGCTCGGCGCTCACCCGCGCCTCGGCCCGGGCGAGGGGCGCGCCCGCGCAGGCGTGGACCCCGGACCCGAAGGCGAGGTGCTGGCGCCAGTTCGGACGGTCGAGGCGGAACTCGTGGGGGTCGTCGAACTTGCGCGGGTCGCGGTTCGCGGCGGCGGGAATCAGCATCACGGTGGTGCCCGCCGGGATCTCGACGCCGCCGATCGTCGCCGGGACCTTCGCCAGCCGGAACGAGCTCTGGAGCGGGGTCTCGAGCCGCAGGCACTCCTCGATGAAGTTCGGCAGGAGGTTCCGCTCCCGCCGCAGCCGCTCCTGGAGCTCGGGGCGCTCGCCGATCAGCCGGAACATCACGCCCAGCAGCCGCGCCGTGGTCTCCTGACCCGCGGAGAACAGGTTCGAGGCGATCAGCATGATGTCGTGGACCTCGGGCAGCGAGCCGTCGGGGAACGTCGCCGTGGCCAGGCCCGTCATCACGTCGTCCTGGGGCTCGCGCCGGCGCTCCTCGATGTAGGTCGTGAAGCGATCGTAGAGGAACTCGAGCGGCTTGTGCTTCATCACGCCGTCGCCGTCGCGCGTCTCGGCGGGCCTTTGCTCGCCCTGGAGCTCCTCGCGGAAGCGCGCGTGCTCCGACTCGGGAACGCCGAGCAGGTCGGCGATGACCAGCAGGGTGAAGGGGCTCGCGTAGTCGTGGATGAACTCGCACTTCCCCCGGCCGGCGAACTCGTCGATGTGGCGATCGGCGAGGACCCACATGAACTCCTCGTTCTCCTTGAGACGCCGCGGCGTGATGAGCCGCCCGAGCAGCGCGCGGTGCGCGGTGTGCTTCGGCGGATCGAAGGTGGGGAGCTGGTCGCTGAAGGGAAGCCCGTCGCGGTACCGCTCGACGACGTCGCTCACGTCGTCGCCCTCGAGCGGCACCGGCCACCGCGCGAAGGGCCCCGCCACGGCGACGCAGTTCGAGTAGCGCTGCGTGTCGTGGTACACCTCGATGGCCTCGTCGTACCCCGTGACCATGACCACGCCGTGGTGCGGCTCGCGCCACACGGGCCCGTGCGCGCGGAGGTATTCGTAGTACGGGTACGGGTCCTGATAGAGCCGCCCGGCGCGGAAGAAGTCGACGGCGTCGAAGTCGGAGGTGCTCACGGCGTTGCTCCCCGGGGTGGTCGCTCTAGGGTCGTCGCGTCCATGATGACGGCGCCTTCCCGTGGGATGCAAGACCCTGCGCCCTCGTTCGGCGCACCGCCAGGGCACGGCGGGCTGGTAGACTGCCGCCCTCTCGGCGGAGGGAGCGATGAGCGAGGCGATCGAGCCGTTCCGGATCCGGATCGAGGACGCGGTCCTCGAGGACCTGCGCGGTCGCCTGGCGCGCGCGCGCCTCCCGGACCAGATTCCCGGCACGGGCTGGGAGGCCGGGACGCCCTCCGAGTACCTGCGCGCGCTCGTGGACTACTGGCGCGACCAGTACGACTGGCGCGCGCAGGAGGCGCGGCTGAACGAGCTGCCGCAGTTCCGCACGCGCATCGACGGACAGACGATCCACTTCGTCCACGCGCGCTCCGGGCACGCCGACGCCTTCCCGCTGCTGATCACGCACGGCTGGCCGGG
>CAZCZH010000222.1:0-3945 GCA_964502985.1 uncultured Gemmatimonadales bacterium | reverse complement strand
GACCGTCCAGAACCGCCTCTCGGGCCATCAGTTCATCGCCCAGATACTGGCCAGCACGTTCTCGCCTGGGGACATCCCGGCCGCCCAGGAGGAGGTGCGGGCCATCATGCGCGACGCGCACGGGCTGGCCGACCAGGATCCCGACGACTTCACCGTGCGCAACCAGTCCGATCTCGCCGAGGCGGCGTCGGGCACGACTCGCGTGATGACGCTGCTGTTGTCGGCGATCGCCTCGATCTCGCTGATCGTGGGCGGCATCGGGATCATGAACATCATGCTCGTGTCAGTGACCGAGCGGACGCGCGAGATCGGGCTCCGGATGGCGCTCGGAGCGCGCGGCTCGGACGTCCTGATCCAGTTCCTCGTCGAGAGCATCGTGATGAGCGCCGCCGGCGGGCTGATCGGCCTGGCGGTGGGGATCGGCGGGGCCAAGGCGCTGAGCCGGCTGACCGGCTGGAGCACAGTCGTGGTGCCGGAGATGGTCGTCCTGGCGGTCGTCTTCTCGGCCGCCGTGGGGATCTTCTTCGGCTTCTACCCGGCGCGGAAGGCGGCCGCGCTGAACCCGATCGAAGCCCTGCGCTACGAATGACGCGCCGCGCGCTCCTCGTCGCCGTGGGGGCCCTCGCGCTTGGGGTCGCGCCGATCGCCGCCCAGACCCCCGGGCGGATCACTTTCGATGACGCCGTCCGCATCGCGCTCGAGCGAAACGCCGGGCTGCGGGCCGCGCAGAACGGCGCCGAGGTCGACCAGCTGGCGGCCCGCGGCCGGGCGCTCGACTTCCTGCCCGACCTGTCGTTCTCCTCGCGTCAAACGACCCGCTGGGGGCGCAACTTCAACGACGTCGAGGGACGCATCCTCAACGACCGATCGAGCAGCGTCAACCTCGGCCTGGCCTCCAGCGTGACCCTGTTCGACGGGTTCGCCAATGTGGCCGCGCTGCGCCAGGCGCGCTACGCCAGCGAGGCCAGCCAGAGCGGCGTCGAGCGCGAGCGGCAGGCCGTCGTGTTCGACGTCGTGTCGAACTACGTCGGCCTGATCGAGGCCCACGAGCGGCTCGGCGTGCAGCGCGAGAACCTCGCCGCTCAGGAGGAGCAGCTGCACCAGATCCAGGAGCGGCTCGACGCGGGCACGGTCCCCGTCAGCGACCTGTATCAGCAGCAGGCCAGCGTGGCCGGCGCGAAGGTCGACGTGGTCGGCGCGGAGCGCGACTTCGAGCTGGCCCGGATCGCGCTCGTGCGGACGCTGTTCCTCGACCCGACCGGCGATTACGAGTTCGAGCTGCCGGCGCTGCCGGACTCGCTGGCCGCCGCGCCCGACACGACGGCCGCCGGTCTCGTCGAAACGGCCTTCGCCCGGCGCGCGGACGTCGACGCCGCGCGGGCCCAGGTGGAGGCCGCCTCCCAGGGCGTCCGCGTGGCCGGCGCGAGCCGCTGGCCGTCGCTGAACCTGTCCGCGTCCTACGCTTCGAACTACGTCGACACGGCGAACGGCGGGTTCAGCGACCAGCTCGACCTGAACCGCACCGGCTCGGTCGGGCTCGCGCTGTCGTTTCCGCTGTTCGACCGGCTCGACGCACGACTGGCCACGGCGCGGGCGACGCTGGAGGTGGACGACGCCCGGCTCCAGGCCGAGACCCTGCGCCAGGACGTCGCCGAAGAGGTCCAGACGGCGCTCCTCGACCTGCGCACCGCGGTCCGCCGGCTGGACGCCGCAGAGGCCCAGGCGAAGGCCGCCGAGCGGGCCCTCGAGGCCGTCCGCGACCGCTACGAGTTCGGCGCCGGTACGCTCCTCGAGCTGACCCAGGCGCGCGCCGTCCAGGTCCAGGCCGAGAGCGAGCTGGTCAGCGCCCGGGCCAACCTGCTCTTGCAGCGCGAGGCCTTGCGCTTCGCCACCGGCGAGATCGACCCCGAGCGCTTCACGTCGCCGTTCGAGGGGTGAGCGGGAATGGCTGGGCGCCCTGGATTCGAACCAGGATTCCCGGCTCCAAAGGCCGGTGTTCTGCCGTTGAACTAGCGCCCAGTGGGGTCGCCTATGCTATTACCTCTCAGCCGGATAGAGGATTGCGTCTTCGAGACAGGCCAGACACGTGTGCGGGTTTGGTGTGCTGTTTCTGTCCAGCCGGCTCCCGAACTCCTGACGCAAATCCAAGCCAATGAGAGGATACAATCGGTCCTTTGACAGTTCCACCCGGATGGGTTACCCGATCTCCCGCAGCTCCGCGCGATGCATCACGACCCGTAGCATCGGCCGTCATGCCGGCCCCGTCTGCTGCACCGGCCGGCTCGGCCTCTCCGTGGCTAGTCGAGCATCACCGGACTACGTCGCACCCCCTCCGTCAACCACCCGTAGGACAACCTTGCCGCGGACAGGCTTGTGCTGATACGCCTGCTGCGCCTCGGCGAGCGGGAACACGCCGCCAACGACCGGGCGAAGCGTGCCCCCGTCGATCAGCCGTGCGATCTCCGCCAGCTGGGTCCGGCTCGGCTCCACGATGAAGTACGCGGCACGGATGCGCTCGTCGGTCGTCTGTTCCCCTGAAGCGGCGACGGTGACCAGCCTTCCGCCGGGCTTGAGCACGCCCCAGGACTTCTCGAGCGTCTCCCCGCCGACCGTATCGAAGACCACGTCCACGCCCCGGACCACGTCCTCGAACCGCTCGGCCCGGTAGTCGATCACCTCGTCGGCCCCGAGGCTGCGCACGAAGTCGAGGTTGGCTGCCGAAGCGGTGCCTGTCACCCGCGCGCCGCGCCAGCGGGCAAGCTGCACGGCAAAGGTGCCGACGCCACCGGCCGCGCCGTGGATCAGCACCCGCTGGCCCGCGGCGAGACCAGCACGCTCGACCAACCCCTGCCATACCGTCAGAGCGGAAATCGGTGTGGCGGCTGCGTGAACGTGATCGACGCCGGCCGGCTTGTGGGCGATATCGGCGACGCGCGCCACGCAGTATTCGGCCGAGGCGCCGTCCCGGTACCAGTCATTGAGTCCGTACACCTGGTCCCCCACGCCCACGTCCCTGGCCCCGGCCCCCAGGGCGGCGATCTCGCCGGAGAATTCGTGTCCGGGGATGACCGGCAACGGGCGCGGCTCTCCCGCCTGTGTGGTCCAGGTTGGGGCCCAGGAGAGTTCCGTGTGGATGACGCCGGCGGCGTGGACCCGTACGAGCACCTCGCCTTCCCCGGGATGGGGCTGCGGCGCCTCCTCGTAGGCGAGCGCCTCGGGGCCATCGCGTGCGCGCAGACAAATCGCCTTCATATCCCATCTCCAAGCAGCTGTTGGCCGAACGAATATTAGAACGCATCCGCACAATGGTCCCGCTCGCTTCTTTCTGGCGTCTGGAGTGCATCCCTCCCCTTACTCGACGTGCTGCCGGAGCCACTCGATCCAGCGGCAATCGACGTCCAACCACCGAACGGCGTCGGGCGAGTAGGCGCCCACGGGTCGGATACGTGACGAACTTCACCTCAGGGCCTTTGTCTTTCGGCAGTTGCGATGAATGCGATGCGCGTCATGGGATTCCTCACCTGATCGAGATAGCCGCCTAACGCGCGGGTTCAGCGGCGGGCCGCACAGCGAACCGTCCGCTGAAACCCGTCGTTAGCCGCGCACGCGCCGGTAGTGCATAACGACCGCGCCGTTGCGGAGCGGCGTCGCCGAGACCAGTTCGAGCCGTCGCGTGCTGGGCAGCCCGCTCTCGTACAGGGTCGGGCCGTGACCGGCGATCCTGGGGTGGACGAGGAACTTGTACTCGTCGATCAGATCCAGCCGGTCCAGTTCGGTCGCGAGCTTCCCGCTACCGAGGAGTACGCCGGAAGGGGTTGCGTCCTTGAGCTTCTGCACGCTAGTACGCAAGTCGCCGGCGATGTGGTGGCTGTTCGTCCACGGGAACTCCGTTCGCGTCGACGACACCACGTACTTCGGCTTGGCCTCCAGCTTGACCGCCCACTC
>CAZCZH010000221.1:0-3975 GCA_964502985.1 uncultured Gemmatimonadales bacterium | reverse complement strand
ACGACCAGGCTCCGGACGGTGACGCGCTGGATGGATTGGGAGGAGGTCGACGGGCTCGAGGCCCCCGCGCCGGTCGAGTTTCTCGGCGGGGCGCAGGAGATGCCCGCCGGGCGGACCGCGTACTTCACCTTCGATGTCCAGCCGGGGCGCTACGCATGGGTCTCGGAGCGTCCCGCCGAACAACCCATGGCCCGGGAAGTCACGGTCGAATGACCGAGCTCGCACCGGCCCGGTCCCGTCTCCTCTTCGACCGATCGCTGTGGATCCGCCCCCGCGTCGCCTAGCGGCGGTATGGTTCGCCGACATCGTCGGCTATACCGCGCTCTCGTCGCGGGACGAGGACGCCGCGCTACGGCTCGTAGCGCTGCTCCAGGAGGTGGCGCGGAAAGAGATCGAGAGTCACGGCGGGACGCTCGTCAAGTCCCTCGGTGACGGAGTGCTGGCCCAGTTCGACAGTACCGCGACGGCCATCCGGGCCGCTCTCGCCCTGCGCGACGCGTTCGCCGCGGCGACCCGCGCCGAAGGGCGATCCGCGCAGCTCAGGATCGGGCTGCACGTGGGTGACGTCGTGGTTTCCCCCTCAGGCGACGTGTTCGGGGACGGCGTCAACGTCGCTTCGCGATTGCACGGCGAGGCGCGACCAGGTCGGGTCGTCGTCAGCCAGGACGTCTGGCGGCAATGCCGGTCGCGCACGGAGCTGCGCTTCGAGCCGCTGGGATCGCGACGACTGAAAGGGATCGCCGATCCGATCGATGCCTACGAGGTGGAGAAGTCGCGCGGTCGCGACGAGAACGACGCCGGTTCCCGCCCCGCGGCCGATGGCGCGCGGATTTGGAGGCGCTTCTCCAGGACGTGGCTCGTCGTCGGTGCGGCGGTCATGATCGCCGCTGTCGTGGTGTGGTCGCTGCTCGCTCGTGGGGCCGGCCCAGCCAGCATCACGGACCGCTCGGTCGCCGTCCTGCCGTTCGAGACCCTCGGCAGCGAGCAGGCGACCGCCTTCACCGAGGGGATCCAGATCGGCATCCTGACCCGCCTCTCCAGCGTCGCCGGCCTGGACGTCATCTCGCGGACGTCGGTTCTGAGCTACCGCGCGACCGACAAGACTCTGCCCGAGATCGCTCGAGAGCTCGGGGTGGCGTGGGTCCTGCGCGGGACCGTCCAGGAAGTGGGCGACCAGGTTCTGGTCAACGCCCGCCTGGTCGACGCACGTCACGATCGACAGATATGGGCATCGGAGTACCGGCGCCGGCTGACGGCGGAGAACGTCTTCGACATTCAGTCGCAGATCTCCGTCTCGATCATCGACGCGTTGCAGGCCCGGCTCTCGCGACCCGAGGCGGAAAGAATCGAGCAGGTCCCGACGGGGAGTCTCGAGGCCTACCGCTTGTATGTCGAGGGGCGGGAGAAGCTCGACGAGCGAACGCAGGAGGGGATGCGTGATGCGGCGAGCGATTTCGAGCACGCGATCGCCCGCGACTCGACGTACGCCCTGGCGTGGGTCGGACTGGCGGACGCCCGGGGGTTGCTCTACAGCTATGGCTACGCCCCCGCGGACAGCGTGCTGCCCGATGCCGAGGCCGCGGTCCGGCGGGCGCTGGAGCTCGATTCGGGGCTGGCTCAAGCCCACACCTCGCTGGGATTGCTGCAGCTCGCCTATCACCACGGTCCGGCCTCGGTCCAGGAGCTCGAGCGAGCCGTCGCGCTTCAACCGAGCTACGCCGAAGCCCACAACTGGCTGAGCTACGCGCGTCTGCTGCTGGGGCGACCATCCCAGGCGCTCGACAGTGCCCGGCGCGCGGTCGAGGAGGACCCGCTGTCTCCGGAAGCGGTCTCCAACCTGGCATTGTCCTATCTGGCGACCGGCGACGTCGAGCGGGCTCTGGTCGAGGCCCGGCGGGTGCGGAGCCTGGATCCGGCCTGGACCACGGGATCGTTCTACGAGGGGCTGGCGCAATACCGGCTGGGCCGCTATGGCGAGACGCGGTCGGTCCTGCGGAACCTGTCCGTTCCGTGGACTGGCTCGGGCCCCCAGGCTACTCTGGCTCTGGCCCGCGTAGCGGCTGGCGACAGCAGCGGGGCCCGGACTCTTCTGACGGAGATCTCGCGGGCCGGCGATCCGTTCGCCGCCGGACTCGTTCACGCCGCCCTCGGAGAGCTCGATTTGGCGTTCTCCGCGTTCCGCGAGGCCCGCACGCTGGGAGACTGGCCGACGCTCGCCGTACGCTATCTGTACCCTGACGTGTGGAGAAGGGTCGACGACGATCCGCGCTACGACGAGCTCGTCGCGACCGCCGATCGGAGCTGGGGTTTGACTGCGGCGGACCGCTAGATTGCGCGCCGTGAGCCGGGATCTCGTCATGAGCGTGTCGGGGATCCGCGGCGTCGTCGGCGAGGGGCTGACGCCCGAGGTCGTGGCGACGTTCGCCGCGGCGCACGGGGCGGCGGCGCGTCGGCGGACGGACGACACGGCGGTCGTCGTGGGCCGCGACGCGCGGGTCAGCGGGCCGATGCTCGTGGCGGCCGCGTCGGCCGGCCTGCGCAGCGTGGGGTGCGACGTGCTCGACGTCGGCCTGGCCGCGACGCCGACGATCCTGCTGGCTGTCGAGGACGCCGGCGCCGCGGGCGGGATCGCCGTCACGGCGAGTCACAATCCCGCCCAGTGGAACGCCCTCAAGCTGGCTTCCCACCGCGGCATGTTCCTGACCTCCGACGAGGCGCGCGAGGTCCTCGACGCGGCCGATTCCGACGACATCCCGCGCGCCGCGTGGGACGCCCTCGGCACGGAGACGCCGCTCGAGGGGGCCACGGGGCGCCATGTCGAGCGCATCCTGTCCGCACCCCTGGTCGACGTCGAGGCCGTCCGCGCGCGGCGCTTCACCGTCGTCCTCGACGCGTGCGCCGGAGTGGGGGCCGTGGCGGCCGTGCCTCTGCTGGAGGCTCTGGGTGCGCGCGTCGTGGGGCTTCACCTGGAGCCGACCGGGCGCTTTCCGCACGACCCCGAGCCGACCGCCGAGCACCTCACCGAGCTCGCCGAGAAGGTCCGCGAGACGGGCGCCGACCTGGGGCTGGCCTTCGACCCCGACGGTGACCGTCTGGCGCTCGTCGACGAGACCGGTCGCGCGGTCGGCGAGGACCTGACGCTGGCACTCGCCGTCGACGCCGTCCTGTCGGCGTCGGAGCACCCAGGCCCCGTCGTCACGAACCTGTCGACCAGCCAGGTCGTCGAGCGCGTGGCCGAGGCGCACGGAGCGCGCGTACAGCGTACGGCCGTCGGCGAGATCAACGTGGCGCTCGGCATGCGTGCGGCGGGAAGCGCGATCGGGGGCGAGGGGAACGGCGGGGTGATCTACGCACCGGTTCATCACACGCGGGACGCTGCGGTCGGGATCGCCCTCGTTCTGACGGGGCTCGCGCACGGGGAACGGACCCTGTCCGAGGAGGTCGCCCGCTGGCCGGCCTACGCCATCCGGAAGGCCAAGCTCCCGCTGGCCGGTCTCGACCCGGACCGGCTCCTCGAGGCGGCGGAGGACGCGTTCCCCGGGGCCGAGGTCGACCGCACGGACGGCCTGCGCCTGGCGTGGCCCGGTCGCGCGGAGTGGCTCCACCTGCGGAAGTCGGGGACCGAGCCCGTCGTGCGCGTCATCGCCGAGGCGCCCGATCCGGAGGCCGCCGAAGGGCTCCTCGATCAGGCTCGGGAGCTCGCCCGGGCCTGAATCTTGCCTGAAGCGTGTCCGGCTCTCGGGACAACGACTATATTGACCTAGTTTTGCTGGTCGAAGGCCGCGCCCCGGGCCGCGGGCGTCGCCTTCCGCGATGAACGACTCTCGGCACGAGGCGGATTCGACATGTGCGGCATCATCGGATACATCGGCGAGCGGAACGCGGTTCCCATCCTGCTCGAGGGCCTGAGACGGATGGAGTATCGGGGCTACGACTCGTCCGGACTGGCCGTGATCAACGGCCGCGGCCTGCGGG
>CAZCZH010000220.1:0-3983 GCA_964502985.1 uncultured Gemmatimonadales bacterium | reverse complement strand
GCCGCCGCGGGGGTCCGCCCGCCGGATCGGTCGCGATCACGGCCTGCCCCACGGCGTTCAGCAGTCCGGCATGGAAGTGGAGCTCGCGCCGGATGTGGCTGCGCCGGACGATCTGGCCGACGAGCCCCGCCACGGCCTGAACGAACTGCAGGTCGTTCGCGCTGAACGCGCGCGGTTTGCGACAGAACACGGACAGGACCCCGAACGGACGATCGCTGTCCATGATCGGGGCGATGACACCGCTGCGGACACCGTGCTCGCGCAGGAAGGCGTCCAGGCTCGCGTCGTCGTCCGCCGGGCGCTCGACGACCACCGGCCGGCCGGCGTCCAGCGCCTCCTGGATCCAGTTCTTGCCCTCCAGCGGGATCGCCTCGGGGGTTTCGTCGACCAGCCAGCCGACGCCCGAGCGTCGAAGCATGTGCCGTCCGTCCGGGCTCAGCTCGCGGATCGAGGTGAAGTCGGCTTCGAGGACCTCGGCGACGACCGGTGCCACCTCGTCGAGCACCGTCTCTATCGGTCGCTCCTCGAGCGCGCTCTGGCCGAGACGAACGACGGCGTCCTGCTGGGCGGCCCGCTCGCGCAGCTCGCGGCTCGCGCGGCGCCGATCGGTGACGTCCTCGACGAGCCCCACGACGCGCGGCTCGCCGTTCTCCGAGCGGACGGGAAACACTCGCGCCCAGACCCAGCGCACGGAGCCGTCGGGCCGGACGATGCGGTATTCGACGTCGTATTCGCCGGTCGCGATCGAGGGCAGGGAGGCCTCGACCCGGTCGCGGTCCTCGGGATGCAGGGCGTCGAGGAACGAGCGCGGATCGTCGTACAGCTCCTTTCGGGTCCGGCCCCACAGCGTCTCGTACTGCGGATTGACGTACAGGACCCGGGTAAAGCCGGGATCGCTGATCCAGAGGACCTCGCGGAGGCCCTCCGCGAGCTGCCGGAACCGTTCCTCGCTCTCGCGCAGCGCGCGGCCCGCCTCGTCGCGGCGGATCGCGCCGTTGATCAGGTTGGCCGCCGTGCGGATCGCCTCGACCTCCGCATCGGGCCACGCCTGGTCCGACGTCAGGTCCTCCAGGGCCAGGACGCCCCACAGGACGTCGTGGACGAGGATCGGGACCAGCAGCAGGCTCCGTACGCCCTCGGCCGCGAGCGCCTCGCGTCCCGGCTCGTCGTACCCGTCCGGCGACCCCTGGAGGACCCGGCCCGCGATCAAGTCGCGCACGACCTCGCGGGATCCGACCACGCGGGCGATACGATCCCGCAATCGGGCCGGGTCGTGCTCCCCGTTCACGCTCCACGATCGCAGGAGGCTCGGCGGGATTTCGTCGTGACCGAACGGTCCCTTCACGAGCGCCACGCGATGCACCTCGGCGCTGGCTCCGAGGTCCGCCAGCACGCTCTGCAGGTCGTGCTCCCAGCGTCGGCTCAGGATCAACCGCTCGGCGGCGTGGCTCACCGCGCGCAGGATCTTCTCGCGTCGCGCGAGGGCCCGGACCATCGCCCGGCGCTCGGTCGCGTCGCGCCAGTTGAGGACGATCCCGCCGACCGCGGGGTCTTCCAGCAGGTTGCGGGCGTTGCCTTCGCAGAACCGCCATTCGCCCGACTTCGTGTGGATCCGCACCTCGAGCGGCTCGACCCGCCCGGGATCGGCCAGGAGCCGCTGGAAAATGCCTTCGATGTCGGCGCGGTCGTCGGGATGGACGAACCACAGCGGCGGCTTGTCGGCGAGCTCCTCCTCGGCGTACCCCAGCAGCCTGTGGGCGGCGGGGCTGCGGTACAGAGCGTTACCCTCCCGATCGAGAACCGAGATCGCGTCCTCGCTGCTCTCGACCAGCGAACGGATGCGCTCGGCGTCGAAGGTCGCGTGACCGTTTCCGGCCGAGGCGCGGTGCGTGGTGGAGTCGGTCCGGGGCATGGCCCTCTCTGCGGTGACGGATTTCGGCGGCGTGGCGCCGCTCCCGAGCTGGATTCCCGCAGGATGCGTGCCCGAAACGGGCCTGGACCCTCAGCGAATCGTACTGTTTGTCGTCAAAGCTATCTATTCGAATCGGGAAATTCCGGGATGTCTCGACCCGCTCATCGGCCGGCCTCGCGTGCCGCGCGGATCCACGTCCGGACGCGGGCCGAATCGACGGAACGCCCGCCGGACGCGAGGCGCCTCGTGAGGGTCGCCGGATCGGACGCGGCGAGGGCCGCGACCGAGCGCACGCCGGCGGCGCGCAGCCGGCGCGCGGCGGGCCCGCCGATCCCGCGCAGGGTGACCAGGCGCGCGGCGTCGATCCAGCGTCCGGCGCGCGCGGAGTCGGCGCCCGTCGCGCGGGCGACGGCGTCGGGCGAGGCCTCGGCCAGATCGAACACGTCCCAGCCGTCCTGCACGAAGCGCGCCGTCGGAAGGCCCGGCACGTCGGCCAGGCTCGGCGTGACGGAGGCGATCGTCGAGCGCCCCATTCCGGCCAGCACGAAACCGGCGAACGCCGCGGCTCCGAGGGCGGCCGCGACCCGCCCGAGGCGCGGCGCCGCGCGCGCGGGTCCCCGCGCGGGCACGGCCAGACCGGCGACGACGAGCGCCTGCCACGCAGCGAACCCGTCCAGGGCGAACACCGGGAAACCGAGGAACCCCGGCCAGGGCATCTCGAACGGCGCTCCTCCGTCCAGCCCGGGCACGGTATAGATCCATTTCCCGCGCGCGCCCAGGTTGTAGGTCTCCCACAAGACGCCGATCGCCAGCCCGGCGAGGAGGAGTCGCACCACGCGCCCCGGCCGGCCGGCGGCCAGATCGCCCAGGAGCGACCGTTCGGGGGCCCGACGCCAGACCCACGGGTCCGCGACGAGCGTCACCCCGCCCCACACGAGCGGGAACAGCAGTCGCGGCCAGGCCAGGGCGAGCGCGAGGAGTGCCGCGCCCACGACCTGCAGCGTGAAGCTCGATCGGCGCGTAACGCGAAAACCGCGCGTCCGCCGAACGTGTCCGAAACCGAGCGCGTCCAGCGTTCGTTCGCCGCCCAGGATCGCCGGCAGGACCGTCGCGTAGGACAGGACGAACCCGCACCAGCGGGCCCGCGGGTCGCCCGGGACGAACACGTAGTACCAGTCATGGAGCCGGAAGTTGAACAGCTCGAAAACGAGCCAGAACGGGATCGACCACGCCGCGAGCGTGGCGACGAAGGCCGGACGCGCCAGGAAGAAGAAGCGGCCGTCGCGCAGCGCGACGGCCGCGTCGATGACGAGCAGCGTGGAGGCCCACGCCAGAGGGTAGTACCAGGTGGAGAATGGCTCCGCGCCGGCCAGCGCTCCGGCCGTCGACCCGGTCAGGACCGCCAGGCCGGCGCCGGCCGCCTCGATCGCGCGTCGCCGGACGCGACCCGTCCCGGTCACCCCCGCGGTGCGCTCAGGCGAGGCCCTCCGCCTCGTACTCGCGCAGGAATCCCTCGAACAACCGCAGGTGTCCCTCCTCGTCGCGCTGGATGGCGATCACCATGTCCTGGGTGACGAGGTCGAAGTCGTCGCAGAACTCGACGATTCGCGAGTAATGTTCGATGGCTCCCTTCTCGGCCTCGATGACGCCCTTGACGACGCTCACCACGTCGGTCGTCTCCCCGGGCGGTTGGAGGAACGACTGCTCGGCCTTGAACTCCATCGAGCCGGGAACGATCCCCCACAGCTCCTTGATCCGCGCCGCGTACTGCTGGGCGTGGCCGAGCTCCTCCTGAATGTCCTCTTCGAGCGCCTCGACGATCTCCTGGGCCCGGACGCCGTCCGGGTTGACCGACTTGGCGATGTAGCTCATCACCGTCTCGATCTACATCCAGTACGCCTTCTCGAGCAGCTTGATCAGTTCCTCGCGCTTGTGCTTGTTCTCCTCGGCGAGCACGCCCCGGTCCAGCGTGGGCATGACCATGGTCTCCTCCTCCTCCTCGTCGATCCCGTGAGCCGCGCGGCCTGTCCGCGCGTCATTCAATCTCCGATCACCTTGACGAGCACGCGCT